>JAYUBB010000343.1:0-9413 GCA_043741015.1 Opitutaceae bacterium | reverse complement strand
AGGCGAGGCGGAAAAGAAGGGAGTAACCGATCTGGCCGGCGGCGCCGGTGACTGCGACACGGATGGGTGCTTTCATGGGATGATGGGATAAAGTAAACCAGAAAATCTACCGCCGGGAAACGCACTAATTGCGGAAGGCTGGGCGGATTTAGCGAAGGCTAAGGGAAAAGCGGGGCGAGGCTCGTGTGGATTTCGCGCACCATGGCCTCGGTGGCGGGCCAGTCGATGCAGGCGTCGGTGATGCTCACCCCATAACGGAGGTTGGACTTTGGTTGGGGAAAAGGCTGGCTGCCCGCACCGAGGTTGCTCTCGACCATGGCACCCATGATGGACCGGTTGCCGGCCGTGATCTGTGCGAGGAGCTGGCGCATGACATCGGGCTGGAGCTCGGGCTTCTTGGCGGAGTTGTCGTGGGAGCAATCGACGAGGATGGACTTGGGCAGACTGGCCTTGGCGAGGAGTTCCTCGGTCTGGGCGATGTGCGCGGGCGAGTAGTTGGGGCCGCTGCCGCCGCCGCGCAGAACGATGTGGCAGTTAGCATTGCCACGCGTGACAATGGCGGACGACGCGCCATCCATATTAATGCCGAGGAAAGTCTGCGGCTGGCCGGCGGCCTTGATGGCGTTGATGGCGGTGGCGATGGAGCCGTCGGTGCCGTTCTTGAAACCGAGGGGCATCGAAAGGCCCGAGGCCATCTGCCGGTGGGTCTGCGACTCGGTCGTGCGGGCGCCGATCGCGCCCCAGCACACCAGGTCGGCGACGTATTGCGGCGTGATGGGATCGAGGAATTCCGTGGCGGTGGGCAGGCCGAGGTCGATCACGTCGCGGAGGAAGGTGCGGCCGAGCCGCAGGCCGGCGGCGATGTCGTGCGAGCCGTCGAGGTGCGGATCCATGACAAGACCCTTCCAGCCGACGGTCGTGCGGGGTTTTTCAAAGTAGACCCGCATGACGATCATGATGCGGTCGGAGATCTCGCGAGAGAGGGCGGCCAGTCGCCGGGCGTAGTCGCGCCCCGCGACAATATCGTGGATGGAGCAGGGACCGATGATCAGGAGGAAGCGCTTGTCGTCGGTGAAGATCAGTTGGTGGATCTCTCGCCGGGCTTTGGCGATGAACTCGGCCTGGGCCTCGGTCTTGGGGAGTTCCTTGAGGAGGGCCGCGGGCGAGGGCAGGGCCCGCGTTTCGACGACATTGATGTCCGATGTTTTCTGCACAGGAGTCCAAAACTGCGGAGAGCACCCGGTGGGGCAAGCTTTCGGTGGTCTCTTGACACAGCTGCAGGTGGACAAAGAAAAGGCCGGTCGCCTACCCCTAGACGACCGGCCATTGCTTTCTTAGTTACCCCAAAACTCCCGCTAGGCGGGAGAAGCGATAAATTGGATGACTGAACTGATAGTTGGTTCCCGCTTTTCGTCAAATGATCCGCAGGACTATCAGAGAACAATCTTGATAAAGCTGGTCCCGTGCCAATATGTTGCAAACCTTAGCGATGATTTACATACTTACAGACAATGACTTAAGAGGTTCATCAGCAATCCTCCGAGTTCTGGGCCCTGACGCTAATACCTATTTGCAGGGGCAGTTCACCCAGAATGTGCAAGTCGCGCCAGGCACCGCGGTCTATGGCTTGTGGCTGGATCAGAAAGGTCGGGTGCAGGCGGACAGCCATGTGATCAAGCAGGCGGACAACGACTATCTTGTGGTCAGTTTTTCGACCTCGGCGACGCAACTGATGGCCCGACTCCAAGCCTATCTGATCGCCGACGAGGTCGAATTGCAGGATCAAACCGCGGCATGGACCGGGGTGCTGTTGTGGGATGATGGGGCTGCAGCCTGGGTTCCTCCGGCAGGAGCGTTGGTGCTCCCAAGCCGTCGGGCTGGGTTGGGCAGCGTGCAATTGCTCGTGCCCGCTGGTCAGAGCGAAAAAATGATGGCGGCGCTTAAAAACATTTCCGCGATCCAGAGAGACCGCCCCGCGGCAGAACTCGAACGCCTTCGCCAGGGGGTGCCGACCGTGCCAGTCGACATTGGGCCGCGCGACCTGCCCAACGAAGGCCGCCTCGACGAAGTCGCGATCTCTTACACGAAGGGCTGCTACCTCGGGCAGGAAGTGATGGCGCGGTTGAAAAACCTCGGGCAAGTGCGGCGGCGCCTGCATCTGGTGCAAGGATCAGGTGCACCTCCCGCCCCCGGCACCAGCCTCTACCAAGGTGACCGCAAAGTCGGCGAGACGCGGTCGACCGCGGTTGACGGGGCAGGATTTCTCGCGATGGCGATGTTGTCGCTCGTTAACCTCGACCCAGCAGCGGAACTGGGCCTTGCGCCTGGCGTCACCCCCAGCCTTAGGATTCTACGTCGTGTCTGAACTGGAAAAAATCACGGAGCTATGCACCCGGCTGGGTGCTGCGCCAGGACAGGCCGCCACCATGGCGCGCCAGTTGATGAAGCGGGCCGATCAGATATCATCCGAACGCAGCATCCCGCGCGAGGCGGTGATGGAGCAATTGTTGCAAATCCTCGTGCAGGGGCGGCAGGGCAACGTGCCCGCGGAATTTAAAACACCCGGCTTGCGCTCAGAATAACAGCTGCAGCTCGTGGAAGTAGGCGTCCACCCCGCGGTGCGCCCAGAAAAAATAAATCAGCGTTGCCAGTCCCAGCATCGGTCCGAACGGCACATGCACGCCAAAGCCCAGCTCGGTGGGCTGGCCTTCGGGGGTCTCGGCCGGCAAGGCAACGGGGGCGGCGCGTCCGGTGGTTTTTTTCCAGGCCAGAGCGAGGATGAACCACACGCAGCCGAGCATGGCTCCGCCAAACATGGCAAAGACCGCACCCTTCCAGCCGACAAAGGCGCCGAGGGCGCCGAGATATTTAACATCGCCGAAGCCCATGGCCTCCCGTTTGAGGAGCGCCTCGGCAAACAGGGCGATCCACAGCACCAGCGCGGAACCGACGAACAATCCCAGCACGGCCTCCAGTCCGGACCGGGTGCTGGCGATCATGAAATAATCATGGGCCTGCCCGTGCAGCGATGGCAGTGCGAGCGACAGCAGCAAGCCCGCTGCTGCGCCGCCGACCGTGAATACATCGGGGATGATCATGTGGTCGTGGTCGATGAAGTGTGCGCAGATCACGATGGAGCACAGCACGGCGCCGGCCAGCGCCTTGCCCGGCGGAAACGCCAGCCAGCAGGCGACAAACAGCGCGGCGGTCAGCAACTCGATGGCGGGATAGCGAAAACTGAAGGTCCGGCCGCAGCAGCGGGCGCGACCGCGCAGCAGAAACCAGCTGAGGACGGGGATGTTGTCATGCCAGGCGATCGGCTGGCTGCAGCCGCAATGCGAGCGCGGACGGACCACGGACTCATTCTTGGGTATCCGGTAGATGCAGACGTTGAGAAAACTGCCGACGGCGGCCCCGAGCAGCCCGGCCAGGAGCGGGAAGCACCACGGAAGGGCGGAGTTTAACTCATGAAAGGCGGAGATCATGCGCGGGGTGGGTTGAGGACGGCCTGCGCGGCGGTCTGCATCACCTTCACCGGCGCGGTGGCTCCTGTCCATATTTCCAGCGAACGGGCGCCTTGGTGAACCAGCATGGACAGGCCGTTGGCGTGGGGAAGGCCGAGATCGGCGGCCTGGCGGAGCAGCGCGGTCTGGGCCGGGCGGTAGATCATGTCGAAGATCCGGGCGGGGCGCGGAATTTTTCTGAGATCGAGTGGGGCGGGATCAGCGGCGGCGAGGCCGAGCGAAGTGGCGTTGATCACGATGGGATCGGCGGGCAACCCGGCCGGCGGGTTGGCCAGATCAAAACCCTGCAGGTCCGTCGCACCGGCGAGCGGCTGCAGTTCCGTGAGCAGCGCGGCGAGGCTGGCCGCGGTGCGGTTGCCGATCCAGAGCGCGGCGCAGCGGGCGCGCAGGCACTCGACGGCCGCGCCCCGGGCCGCGCCGCCGGCCCCGAGTAAAATGAGGTTAGCCCCGGCGAGACCGACGCCGAGCTCCTGTTGGAGCGCGGCGGAGAGACCGTAACCGTCGGTGTTGGCACCCTCCCAGCCGGCTTCAGAAAAACTCAGAGTGTTGGCTGCACCCGCGGCGCGCACGAACGCGTCGCTGCCCGAGAGGTGCTCCACCGCGAGCGACTTGTGCGGGACGGTGAGGTTGAGGCCACGGAAATTACGGCGGTGAAACCCGGCCAGGGCTGCGGCGAGATCGCCGGGGGCAATGTCGAACTTGAAGTAGCGCCAGTCGTGGAAGCGCGGCTCGGTGCGCGCGAACTCGGCCAAGGCGGCATTGTGAATCACCGGGCTGAGTGAATGGGCAACGGGGTGGCCCACAACCGCAAGGGCCACGCCGGGGAACGACCAGGAGGACAGATCAGCCAGGCGATGGATGGACTCAGCTACAGCAGTCATGCGGCGTCGGGGAGGGAAGCCCGTTTGACCACGGAGAACGAGCCTGTTTTTATCGCGAGGAGCTAATGCCCCGAGCTGCTTGCTACGGCTGGGCGTGCCGCTCGTAGGTGGACTCGAACTCGGCCACGAATTCCGCGAAAAGCCGGGCCCGTTCGTGATCGTTGGCCACGGTGTAGTGATTGACCAGATTGCGGCAGCAGCGGCAGAGCACTTCCCGGATGGGCGTCGGGGCGAGGTCGGCCAGGGTGGGATGGAGGCTTTGCTTGCGGAGCATGACCACGGCCTCGCCCGCGCTGAGCAGGCGGCCGGCGTTGAAGGGATCGATGTAGAAGGGAACATCCTCCGAGTAGCAGCCGACGAGGAAGTGGCCGGGCAGGCCGACGGGCTCGAGCGAGAGACCGATGCGCTCGGCCACGAGCAAGTAGACGAGGGACAGCGAGAGCGGGATGCCCTTGCGGCGAATCAGCACCTGATCGAGGAAGCTGTTGAGCGGGTCGGCGTAATGCTCGGTGTTGCCGTGAAATCCGTGTTCATGAAACAGCACACGGTTAAGGACGCGGCATTTGTCGCGGGCCGCCACGGGCTCGGCGATGAGTTCGCGGCAGCGGGCCGCCATCCGGTCGAGCAGCGAACAGCTGGCGCCAATGTCCAGGTCGGGGTGGATGGTGCGGCTGAGCAGCAGGGCGCCCGTTTCGAGTTCGTAGTTGAGCGAGCGGATGAAGCCGCGGAACTCGGTCACCGGGTCGGAGAAATTCAGCTCCCGCAGATACCGGTTGGCGTGGACGGCGAGCGCCCGGTTGGGCTGGCTCGAAACACAGCGGAGAAATGTGACGCTCTCGCGCCCGTGACGGGTAAAGTGGGCCAGCAGCGCCGACCGGACCGAAGCAGAGGGATCATCTAGCAGCCCCTCGAGGGCTTTCCGTTGTTCGACCGTGAAGGTGGATGTTTCCACGGGACAAAAACCAATCCGATTGTGGGTCTGGTGCAACGGGGAAAATTTTCCGGGCAAAGATATTTTGCTGGCCTTCAGGCAATAATCACCGCGGCCCGTAAAGGGCCGACCCGATCCGCACCTGGGTGCTGCCTTCAGTGATCGCAATCTCGAGGTCGCCACTCATGCCCATCGAGAGTTCGCGGAGAGGCCGGCCAAACCGGACAGTGAGACCATCGCGGATCGACCGCAGGTTGGCAAAGGTGCGGTGGGCCACCGCGGGATCGTCGGACAGCGGGGCGATGGTCATCAGTCCGTCCACTTCGAGCCATGGGTGGGCCAGGACGAGCTCGAGCAGGCGAGGAGCCTCGTCCGGCTCGGCGCCAAACTTGGCGGGATCCTGTCCGGCGTTTATTTGAAGGAGCACGGGCAGCTTCTTGCCCAGCTCGGCGGCGGCCCGGCTCAGTCCGATGATGAGCTTTTCGCTGTCGACACTCTGGATCCGGTCAAAGTGGGCGGCGGCGAGCCGGGCCTTGTTGGACTGGAGATGGCCGATCAACTCCCAGCGGAGGGTGGCGGTGGTCTGGGCGCGTTTGTCGACCGCCTCCTGCACACGGTTTTCGCCGACGGCGGGAAGGCCATAGCGGGCGGCGTAGTCGGCGGCGGCGGCCGGATGGGTCTTGGTGACAGGGAGCAGCGTCACCTCGCTGGGGTCACGCCCAGCTCGTTCGCACGCAGCGGCTATTCGCCGCTGCAATGCTTCGACCCGCTGGAGGAAAGTATCATAATCGATAAACATCTATGAGCGCTGCTTTTAGGGTGGATTGCCGATAAGTTACCTTTATCCTGTGCAGGAGAATACACGCCGCATGCAAATCGAGAACTTTAAAATTTTTGCCGACCTGGTGGAAACCAAGAGCTTTTCCAAAGCGGCGAAGCTCAACGGCATCACGCAATCGGCCGTCAGCCAGCAGGCGCGTGCGATGGAGCGCACGTTCAAGACGCTCATGGTGGACCGCAGCCAGAAGCAGTTCAACCTCACCCGCGAAGGACAGCGCATCTATGAGGCGGCCAAGGAAATCCTGCACGTTTATGAGAAACTGGAGAGTGAGCTGCAGGAAATGAAGAAGGTCATCAGCGGCACTATCCGCATCTCCACCATCTACTCGATCGGGCTCCACGAGCTGCCGCCCTACGTGAAGCGCTTCCTGCAGGAATTTCCCTCGGTCAACGTCCGCATCGAATACCGCCGCTCCAACCTGGTTTACGAGGACATCCTGCACAATGCGGTGGATTTCGGTCTGGTCGCCTTCCCGCAGAAGCAGCGCCAGATCGAAATGATCCCCTTCCGCAATGACCGGCTGGTCCTCATCACCCACCCGAACCACCCGCTCGCCAAGGGCCCGGTGGTGGACCTCAAGTCCCTGTCCGGCCACAAGTTCATCGGCTTTGATCCCGACATCCCGACCCGCAAGGCAGTGGATCTTATCTTCCGCGACAACAAACTCGAGATCACGCCGGTCATGGAGTTTGACAACATCGAGACGGTGAAACGCGCCGTGGAAATCGACCACGGCATCGCCATCGTCCCGCAGGCCACGGTCCAACAGGAGCTCCGCCAGGGCACGCTTTGTGTGGTGCCGTTCAAGGGCAAGGAATTCACCCGGCCTCTCGCCATTCTGCACCGCAAGGGCCGGGTGCTCACCCCCGCGATGCGGAAGTTTGTCGAGACCCTCACTGCTGAGGGCGCGGCGGCCGACGCGAGGGAATGACCCGGGTCGGGTGGGGCTGGAACAAAAGCCCGCCTCCGTGCCTCCTATCGGTCAGCCAGTCATGAAAAAACTCATTCCCGCTCTCCTCACCGCCGTCTGCCTCGCATTGCTGTCCGGCTGCGCTCCGGCGAAGGACGCAACCTCTGGCCCGCTCGCGCCCGCGCTCACATTCAAGGACCTCGCGGGCAAGGAGGTCAGTCTCGCGGCGCTCAAGGGCAAGGTGGTGGTCGTGGATTTCTGGGCGACGTGGTGCGGACCCTGCCGCCTGGAAATCCCCGGCTACATCGAGCTGCAGAAAAAATACGGCAAGGACGGCCTGGTGATCATCGGCGTCTCGCTTGACACCATGAACCCGGCCTACGTGAAGAAATTCGTCGAGGCCAACGCCATGAATTACACGGTGGTGATGGGCGACAGCAGCGCGGTCGATGCCTTCGGCGGCTTCGACGGCATCCCGACTACATTCCTGATCAACCGCGAGGGCCGCATCGTGCACCGGAAGACCGGCTTCATGGACCATGCCGAATACGAGGCGCTCGTGAAGAAGACGCTCTGAGGCAGAGATCCAGCCGGTTTAGATTTGAGCGGGGCCAGCCGGCCCGGTTCTCTTGTTGACGAATGCAAATTTCCCTTCCGTTGCTCATTCCGCTGGCCTGCGCGTTCATCTACGTGGTGGCGGCGCTCATGCTCAAGCGGGCGAGCGCGCTCGGCGTGGGCGTATGGCGGATCGGTTTCCTGGCCAATTGCACGATGTTTCTCTTCTTCCTGCCGTGGTGGCTGGCCCAGTCCGGCGCCAGCGGCCATGCGTGGACCGACTACTGGCAGCCGGCAGTCAGCGGCCTGCTCTTCCTCGGCGGCCAGATGTTCATCTTTCTCGCTTTGCAAGGCGGTGATGTGTCGGTGACGACCCCCGTCATGGGCACGAAAGTCCTCATGGTGGCGCTGCTCAGCCACCTGCTCCGGGCCGGAGAGGTGCCGTGGCAGTGGTGGACCGGGGCGGTATTGAGCACCTCCGCCGTGGCCTTCCTGCACTTTGGCGAACCGCACGGGCAACGGTCGCGGGTGGGGCGGACAGTGCTGCTGGCGGGGATGAGCGCGGTGTCGTTCAGCCTGTGCGACGTGCTCCTCCAGAAATGGGTGGTCGGGTGGGGCAGCGGTCGCTACCTGCCGCCCATGTTTTTGTTCAACGCGCTCTACACCTTTGCCTTTGTGCCGTTCTTCCGCGCGCCACTGTGGGCACTGGATCGCCGCGCCTGGCTGTGGACGGGTGGCGGTGCACTGCTGCTGGCGATCAACAACGTCGGCATCGCCTTTTCCATCGCCGCGTGGCGGGCCGCCACCTCCGTGAATATTCTCTACAGCTTGCGCGGACTGGTGAGCGTGGCGCTGGTGTGGGCCGTCGGCCACTGGTTTGCCAGTGAGGAGCAGCACCTCGCACCACGGGTGTTTCGTTTCCGTCTGATCGGGGCCGCGCTAATGCTGGCGGCCATCGTGCTGGTGCTGGTTTAGCGGCCGCAGTACTTCGCAGGGTAAGGCGAAAGGATGTCACCCATTACGCCCCGGGGGGCGCGGGGTGAGTAGCCTGCTCGGTGACGTTCCTGTGGAGGGCGGGGCCTTCCTTCTTCTGCATCTGGGTGGCGATTTCCGAGGAATTGACCGTGGCGATGGCGATGGCTGCGGCGGTGGGGACCACTCTGCGCAGCGTGTTGATCTCGTGCTGCACGGAGGAAACCGAGAAGCGCCGGACGGTGTCGTGGTGGGCGGTTTGCGCGGCCTCCTCGTAGATAGACTTCGGCACGGGCTTCAGGCCCCAGATGAAGCCGGTGTAGGAGAGGAGCTTCAGGCCGTAGTAAGTCGGATCGATTTCCCACCAATAAAAGCCGTTGCGGGTGGAGGACTGGTAGCGGTGATGATTATTGTGCCAGCCTTCACCGAGGGTGATGAGGGCGAGGATAAAGCTGTTGCGGGAATCATCCGTGGTGTTGAAGCGGCGATTGCCCCAAAGATGAGTGAAGGAATTGATTGAGGCCGTGCCATGGAAGAGGACGGTCGTACTGATGAAGAAGCCCCAGACGAGCAGTTGGGCTCCGCTGGTGCCAAGGCCGGGCGCGGCGGTCTCGAGGGTGCGGCCGAGCAGGAAAAGACTCGTGGCGAAGATGACGGGCACGACGATGTCGAAGCGGTTCAGCCAGACCAGCTCGGGATATTTGGTCAGGTCCTTGATCTTGGAATAGTCGGTGGGGAAGTTGCGCTTGCTGGTGATCCAGCCGATGTGCGACCACCAGAAACCATGGACGTGCGGCGA
>JAYUBB010000342.1:0-2893 GCA_043741015.1 Opitutaceae bacterium | reverse complement strand
AGGCCACCATGCCGTGAGGGTGCTACTCAAGCCGTGGCGAGTTCGCGGGGCTTGACCTCACGGGCAATACGGGCGCCAACTTCGCGTTTTGCCTTGCGCAGCTCACATTCGGTTTCAAGGCGCAGCCACCAACCCTCCGAGAGCCCAAAATACCGGTCGAGCCGCAGGCCGGTATCGGCGGTGACGGCTCGTTGACCGGCCAGAATCGCCGTGAGCCGCGTCAGCGGGACGCCAATGTCCTTCGCCACCCGGTAGGTGGAGAGTCCCATCGGAGTCAGGAATTCCTCCCGGAGCATTTCACCCGGAGTGAGCAGGGGCAGCAGTTTGGTTTTCATAAGATATCAATGGTAGTCCACAATTTCGACCTCCTCCACCCCGCTCACGGTCCAGCGGAAACAGATGCGCCATTGGTCGTTGATGCGGATGGAATGCTGGCCGGCACGGTGGCCTTTTAACGGCTCCAGGCGATTGCCAGGCGGAATGCGAAGATCGGCGAGTTTTTGGGCAAGGTTGATTTGGACCAGCTTCCGGCGGGCGGTGTTCTGGATGGTGGACGGCAGTTCGGGCGCCTGTTGGTCGTGGAAGATCGCTTCGGTGGCCGGGCCGGCGAAGGACTTGATCATTGCCGGTATGGTTACGCACCGCGTTAGTAATGTCAAGCGCACCGAGCAGGCCACCATGCCGTGAGGCGGAAAAGGGAGAGTGAAAGGGAGCGGGCCGACGCGGCGGACCCCAAGTTTGACAAACCGGCCTCTGTGTTACCCCCGTAGCACATGGCTACGACCGCCACCCTGCGCCTGCCCGTCGCCCTGAAAAAGCGGCTCACCGCCGCCGCCCGCCGCCGCGGCCTCACCCTCTCCCGCTACTTGATCGAATCCGCCGCCGCGCCCTCAGCCGCACCTTGCACCGCGCCTTCGCCCTCCTGCCCTGACGCCCACACGGCTTGCCGTACCATGACGCAGCCCCAAAGTCTGAATTGCCCGCGATAAGCCGGAGATGAAACTCCTCCAAGCGACCAAGAACCTAAAGGGGTGAGGCTCTTCCCCGACACCAGCCTGCTCTTCTCCGTGGGAATCCGTGTCGGCCGTGCCTTGCTCCGGATTAGGGTCCGATCAGTGTCCATTAGTGGTTAACCCAGGATTGCCGCCAATCCGGACACCTTGACGCGGGCATAAGAGCCTCAATAGTAGCCGCCTCGTCCTCCCCTCGTGCTTTTCTCCAACCGCAACTCCCGGCGCAGCCTGCTGATAGAGATCAATCCCTATCAGATCCTTGCCGCCGGCATTGACCGGCCCGACGACGGCCCGGTCACGATCGAGTGTGCGGCGGAGTTCGACTGCCACGACGAGTCCGGCCTCCGCCAGTGGCTGTCCGCCAACTTCGAGCGGCAAAATGCCTGGGTCCCCGCCATCGCCAGCTTTACCCCGCCCGAGGCCCTCTTCCACCGCGAGAGCATCCAGCCCCGCAAACTCGCCGACCCGGCCTATCTGGCGGATCTCATCCGCGAGCAGTATAAGATCGAGAACCCCACCGCCTGGAAGCTGCAGACCCTCAGCCCGCTCGAGGGCGAACAGGTCGCCCCCGAGGGCACCCAGCGCCCCGTCCTCGTCTGCGGCGTCTCGCATACCGACGTGCATCTGACCCAGCAGCGCCTGCTGGATCAGCGGCTCCTGCCCTACCGGCTGGAGCTGGGCCTTCTGCCGCTGCTCGGGGCCGTCTCCGAATACCAGGAACGCCTCAACGAAAAGCGCGCCGTCGTCGTCGTCGTCATCGAGCAGGAGCACACCGTCGCCTACATCATCGGCAAGGAGGGGGTGCACACCCCCGCGCCCGTGCGCCACGGCTTTTCCTCCATTGTGCAGTCCGCGCGGCGGGAGTTCGAGCTCACCCACGCCGGCGAGGTGCGCGAGCGCCTGCACCTGGCCGACGACGAACTTCTCCTCCGCGCCTCCAAGTTCGTCCGCGCCATCGGCCGCGACCTCAAGCCCCTCGTCGACTCCTACGAGATGACCACCGGCCAGCCCGTCGGCGAGATCTACTGCGCCTACCTGCCCCCGGCGCTCTCGTGGATCACCGAGCCCCTCGCCCACGTGATCGGCCGCTCGCCCTTCGTGATGGACTGCCGCGCCTGGCAATCCAGCGTCAACCTCACCACCGCCAGCGGCGTCGCCCCCCTGGGCCAGCACTGGCTTGGCGCCCTCAGCCTGATCGCCGACGTGCCCGGCGCCACCCCCGGCAAGGCCCCCAAGGCCGACGCCATCTATCAGGGACCGTGGCGCATCGACTGCCGCATCTCCGCCGCCCTGCCGAGCAGCGACCTCATCCGCCGCCGGTTCATCACCAACGCGATCGCCACCACGCTGGCCACTGCCACCCTGATGCTCACCTTCTGGCTGCTTTACCTCGGCCAGACCCTCCAGGAAGACACTGCTTTGTGGACCCAGCGCATCGCCGGCAACAAGAAGCAGGTGGACGAACTCAACGTCTCCACCCGCCGACTCAACACCATCTCCGACCGGATCGACGCCATCTACCGTCTGATGGCCTCACCCTACCGCGTTTCCGACTTTATCATGGCCTTGGGCCGCAGCCGCCCGGCCAGCATGCAGATTGAAAGCCTCGACTCCATGGAGACGGGCCTGGTGATGCGGGGCCGGCTGCACGAAACCTCCGACAAGGCCAAGGTCACCCTCAACGGCTACCGGGAGAATCTGCTCCTCGATCCGTTGATCGGCGCCCGCTTTGCCACCATCGCACTCACGTCCTTCAGCCGGAAGGAAACCACGGAGAGCTTTGAGTTCGAGCTCACCTTCAAGCTCAAGGCGGAGAAACCATGAGCGTCTTTTTGCAACAGTTTCTCTCCCTGGCCCGGCGCTATCCTCTCGCGGTGATC
>JAYUBB010000341.1:0-26892 GCA_043741015.1 Opitutaceae bacterium | reverse complement strand
GCACCCGCCAGCTCAGCCATTGGCGCTTGCCGTCGGCGCGGTCGAAGGGATCCGCCTCGTTGATCTCGGTCGCGCCAGCGAGGCAGCGGCGGTGGATTTCCTTCCAGTTTTCCCCGATCTCGGGGAACACCTCGTAATGGGACCGGCCGATGATGGTGCGGCCCTGGAGGCCGTAATCCTTCAGCCATTTCGCGCTGTGGACGAGGTAGCGCATCTCGTGATCGAACATCGCCACCGAGGCCGGTGCGTACTCGGCGAACAGCCGGGTGCGCGCTTCGCTCTCGGCCAGCGCGTGCTCGAATCGTTTGCGCTCCGAGATGTCCTCCACCTGCGAAATGTAATGCCCGGGCTGACTCTCCGTTCCGGGCAGGATGGAGGTCGTGAGCCGCGCCCAGACGTAGTGCCCGCCGCTGTGCCGGTAGCGTTTCTCCACCTGCATCACCGGAATCTCGCCGGCCACGAGCCGCCGCGCCATCTCCCGGTTTTTCGGCATGTCATCCGGATGCGTCAGCGCCATGAACGTCGTCGCCAGCAGCTCCGCCTCACTGTAACCGAGCATCTCGCACAGCACACGGTTGACCCGCAACCAGTGACCGTCGAGCCCGACGAGCGCCATGCCAATGCCGGCATGGTCGAAGGCCGCGCGGAACCGTTCTTCGCTCGTGCGCAACTTTTCGTTCAACCGCTGCAGTTCCTGGGATCGCAGCACGATGTCCGACTCCATCCGCTCGGTGCGATGCTCCAGCGTGGGCTTCCCCTTTTCGCCCGAACCCTTCTCGTTCTTGAGCTGGATGAACTCCGTGACGTCCTCCACGCGGTGGATGATGTAGGCCAGCCCGCCGCCGGGGCCGACCACGGGTGAATTGACCGGGCTCCAGTAGCGTTCCTCGAAACCGCCGCCTGCAGACGCCGGGCGCCGGATCGGGTAGCGCTGCACCGCCATGACGTCGGCCGTTTTCAGTGTTTTCACGCGCTCCAGCGAAGCGCGCAAATTGCGCACGCCATCGGCGATCGGGTCGTTTGGGTCGTCCGGAAACATCTCAAAGAGGCGTTTGTCCATGAGTTCCTCGCGCCTGGTGTTCGTGCCGCGCAGGTAGGCTTCGCTGACGCCGACAATCTGAAAGTCATCGGGCGCCAGCACGAGATAAAGGCCGGGAGCGGACTCGAACAAGGAGCGGAAATAGGCTTTGGCCTTTATTGCCTCCTCGTGGGCAGCCTGTTCGCGGATCAGGACATTCCGCAACTCCGCCTCGACGATGGTCCGCGCCCGATCTGCGCCACGGGTGAGCCTCATGGCCACCACGAAGAGCGCGGCCGCGAGGATATTGCCCAGCAAAATGACCCGGTCAGTCTGTTCCGCGAGCCGCATGCTCTCCTCGGTGCGCACTGCCAGCAAACGGCGTTCCTCCGCTGTCATGCGCCCGACCTGATCCTGAATCTGCTGCATCAGCCCGGGTCCCGGACCGTTTCGGATCATACCGGCCGCCTCGTCAAGGTGGCCGGCCGTACCGGCCGAGAGCGCGGTGCGCATAAATTGCAGCTTGGCCTGGACGAGTGCATCCAGCCGGCCCAGGTTGATCACCTGCACCGGGTTGTCGACGATGAGCGCCTTGGTGTACGTGAGATCCGCCTCGGCCGCGGCATCGGCGTCGGCGAAGGCCGCGGAAAATCGCTTTTGCCCGGTTATCAGATACCCGCGGAAGGCAGACTCCGTGCGAGTGATACTGATTTCCAGGCGGTGCAGCACGGCGATGACTTCCCCCGTGTGCGACACCCAGCGGGCAGCTTTCTGCTGGGTGCGATTACTCACGATCGCCGCGGCCCCGACCGCCGCCACGGTTACTCCCGCGGCGGTGAAAAACATCAGTGAGCGCAGGGCCGCTCTGGCTCGAACCTCCAAACGCTGCTGGACCCAAGAGAGCAGCTTCGTGCCCACCAGCAGGAACGCCGCCGCCGTCGGCAGCGCCATGCCGGTATAGGCGCCCCAACTGAAAGCCGTCCGCAGGTTGAAAGTGTAGCCAAAGAGTGCGAGCACCGCCGCCACCAAGACCACTATCACCAGCACGCTGATCGTCTTCAGCCGCGGTCGCACGGCCGTCGCCAGCAGCAGCGCCAGTCCGGCCGCAACCAGCGCCGCCGCTGTGTTCGGCGCCATTCGACCAGGCGCGGACGTCGCCAGCATGAGATTCTGCGGCCAGAGCAACTGGTCCACTCCGAAGTCCCGCCCGAGCGGAAACTGGCAGAAAGTCACCGCCCCGGTGAGGGCGACGAGGACTCCCGCCACCCGCCCCAACCCCGGCCGCCCGCCGTCGAGCGCCAGCAATCCGCCGCCCAAGAGCACGATCGCCACGGCCGTGTTAAAGGCGATGGGTGCACCACCTGGTATCACTGTCACCAGCCACGACTGCTCCAGGATCCAGCCGAGCATTCCTGCGCCACCGATCAACATGATCAGCCAACCCAGTTTGCCCTGTTGTGCTGCGGGTTGCTTCGCTTCCGTATTCACCACCCCGATGATCGAAATTCGTCAACTGATGGCGAGTCCGAACCCGCTGTTCAGTCGAGCCTTTGGCGCAACGCCGCCGGATCGGTCACTGGCGCCTGGCAGGTGTAATTCTCGCAGACATAGGCTGTGGCCCGACCGCCGACTGGCTTCATTTCCGCCAGGTAGGGCCGATGGGCTGCCAGCCACCTCTGGCCATCGGCCCCGTCCGCCGCAAGCAAGGCCCGGCTTGGGCCTAGCCGGCCATGGAGCACGGCCACCAGGGCCTGAAAATCAACCGATCGTGGGTCGCCCGCCAGCACCACGGTGCGCGGGTCGGCCAGCGCGAGTTCCACGGCACATAGCATGCGGGGCAGCGCCTGCGGCATCCGGCTCCATTGCGGCCGGAAGGCCGCGATCGTCCCGAGCGCCCGCTCGCGAAAACTCAATCTGTTCTCTGTTTTCCTTCCCCCGTCCGTTGTTCCACCGCCCAGCATCCAGTCGAGCCGGATAAGATTCATCGCCGCCACGGAATTCGGTGCCGGCTCCGCACCGTCATAATCTTCCTTCAACCGCACGATCACGGTCGGATCGTCCGCCCGGGAGTTGAAGTAGCCCCCGCGAGCGGCGTCCCAGAAAATCTCGTCCATCCGCGCCTGCAGTTGCACCACCCATTGCAGCCAGCGGACATCAAAGCCCGTCTCGTAGAGATCAAGCAAACCTTGGATGAGATAGGCGTAGTCCTCGGCAAAACCTGGAATGTCACTCCGGCCCTCGCGCCAGCTGCGATATAGAGTGCCGGTCGCCGGATCGTAAAGTTCGCGTTGGATAAATTCCGCGGCCCGCGTGGCGGCCGCGAGATACCGTGTCTCGCCCAGTACCTGCGTGCCCTTCGCCAGCGCCGAGAGCATCAGCCCGTTCCAAGCGGTGATGATCTTGTCGTCAAGGTGAGGCCGCGGACGCTTGGCCCGCACCAGTCGCAGTTTTTCCAGGCAGGCCAGCAGCCTTTCCTCCGCCGCCGGCACCTCCAGGTTGAACTGTTCGGCGGTGCGCGCCAGCGAGCGCAACTGGCGCAGCACGTTCTTGCCGCCGAACTCCCCGTGCGGATCCGACGCGACATTGCCGCCCGGCTTCACGTCGAAGTGGGCGCAGATGAATTCCGCGTCGGTGCCCAGCAGCGAGTCTAGCTCTGCCTTGGGCCACACATAAAACGCGCCCTCGGCATGTTCCGGCCGGCCGTGTGCCCGCAGACTGTCCGCGTCTTCGGCCGAGTAGAAAGCACCCTGCGGGCTCGTCAGGTCGCGTGCCACATAATCGAAAATACCCCGCGCCAGCCAGCCGAACACCGGCAGCCCCGTCGCCTGCTGTGCATCCAGGTAGTTCACCGCAATGAGCGCCTGGTCGTAGAGCATCTTCTCGAAGTGCGGCACATGCCATTGCTCGTCCACGGAGTAGCGGTGGACGCCGCCGCCGATGGGATCGTGCAGTCCGCCCTCGGCCATCCGCTGCAAGGTCGTAGCCGCCATGCCGATCGCCGACTGCCCGAGGTCCGTCTTCACGCCCTGCAACGCCGCCGACCGGAACAGGAAGTCGATGATCGAGGCGCGCGGAAACTTCGGCGCCCCGCCGAAGCCGCCCCACCGGGCATCGTGCGACTCATAGAAATACTGGAACCCCTTCTCGAAGGCCTCGCCGGCCGCCTCGTGCAGCGGGACGGGCGTGCCCTCCGCTTGCACCTCGCGCGCGCCGCCCTCGACCGCATACCGCCGCAGCGCCTGCACCACCTCCTCGGCCCCCGCCTCGATCTTCTCCCTCTGCGCCTGCCAGTGGCCTGTGATCGTGTTCAGCAGCGTGATGAAGCCCGGCCGGCCGAGCCGGTCCTCCTTGGGAAAATAGGTGCCACCGTAAAAAGGCTTCCCCTCGGGCGTCAGCCACACGCTCATCGGCCAGCCGCCATGCCCGGTCGTCTGCTGCACATAGGTCATGTACACGCGGTCGAGGTCGGGCCGCTCCTCGCGGTCGACCTTCACCGGCACGAAGTTGCGATTGAGCACCTCCGCCACCGCCGCATCCTCAAACGACTCGTGCGCCATCACATGGCACCAGTGGCAGGTCGAGTAGCCGATGCTGAGGAAAATGGGTTTCCCCTCTGCCCGGGCCCGGGCCAGCGCCTCGTCGCCCCACGGCCGCCAGTCCACGGGATTGTCCGCGTGCTGGCGCAGGTAGGGAGACTTCTCGGCGGCAAGACGGTTGGGCATCCTTTCACCCTCGCGCAAACCTGTTTCGAGGCAAAGGGATTTCGTGGCGCGCATTCCGACTTTGGCGCATTCCTCCCTGGTTTTATCTGGCAAGACCTCGGCGGCACCGGCATGAGATAACCGCAAATCATGGCCGATCAACCACGCCCCACTGGCGCTGTCTTCATCTCTTACGCCCGCGAAGACGGCGAGGCCGCCCGGCGCATCGCGGAGGCATTGCGCGCCTTCGGGGTGGAGGTCTGGTTCGACTTGAGCGAACTGCGCGGCGGCGACGCCTGGGATGTGAAGATCCGGAAACAGATTCGCGAATGCACCCTGTTCATTCCCGTCGTCTCCGCCAACACGCAGCTGCGGGAGGAAGGATATTTCCGGCGCGAGTGGCGCATGGCGGTGGACCGCACCCACGACATGGCGGAGAGTCGCGCCTTCATCGTGCCAGTGCTGGTCGATGACACCAAGGAATCCGCCGCCAACGTGCCCGAACAATTCCTCAAGGCGCACTGCACCCGCCTGCCCGGCGGCGAACCGACGCCACAGTTTGTCGAGCAGGTCAAGCGACTGCTGTCGGGACCACGCTCGGCGGACCCCGCCGCCAAGCCGGCCACGCGGGCATCGCTGCCTTCGCCGGTCGCATCCGCCAAGCCCAAGTTCCCGGTCATGACCGTCTGCCTCGGTGTCGCGGTCGTCGCGTTGCTCGCTTTCGTCTTCCTGCGACCCGGCCCCAAGCCAGAGCCGGCTCCGACTCCTGCGGCGGTGGCGAAAACGCCGGAGCCGGCCGCCGCCCCGACCAGCACCGCCAGCGCCAAATCCATCGCCGTGCTCCCCTTCCTCAACATGAGCACGGATGCCGACCAGGGTTTCTTTGCCGACGGCTTGTCCGAGGAATTGCTGAACCTCCTCGCCAAGATCCCCGCCCTGCAGGTGACCTCGCGCAGCTCGGCGTTTTCCTACAAAGGCAAGGACATCAAACTCGCCCAGGTGGCCCGCGAACTCAACGTCGCGCACATCCTCGAGGGCTCCGTGCGCAAGTCGGGCAACCGGCTGCGGATCACCGCGCAGTTGATTGATGCCCGCACCGACACTCATCTCTGGTCGGAGACCTATGACCGCTCGCTCGACGACATCTTCGCCGTGCAAGACGAAATTGCCGCCGCGGTCGTCGGCCAGCTCAAGGTTTCACTGCTCGGCGCCGCCCCCAAGGCAAAGACGGCCGACCCCAAGGCCTACGCGCTCTACCTGCAGGCCCGCCAGCTCTCTCGCCAGGCCACGGAGGAGAGCATGGCCGAGGCGGTCGCCCTCTATGGGCAGGCCCTGGTCCTTGATCCGAAGCTGGCGGCGGCCTGGGACGGACTGGCCGTCTGCTACCTGAATCAGGCCCGCGGCGGCCAGCTCACCAACGACGAGGGATACCGACTGGCGCGCGAAGCCGTGGACAAGGCGCTGGTGATCGATCCCGATCTGGCCATCGCCCACGCCAGCCTCGGCAGCATCACCGCAGCGGTCGGCCATGATCTGGCCGCCACCACCCGTTCCTTTGAACGGGCCCTGGCCTTGGAACCCGCCAACACCGAAATCATCGCCGCCGCCATGGGCTTTGCTCGCGGACTCGGTCGTTATGAGCAGGCCATCGCCCTCGGCGAATACGTCGTCGCCCACGATCCCGTGAACGCCGGAGCCCATGCCATTCTGGCTGGCGCCTACGCCCGGGCGGGCCGTTTCGACGAGGCGATCGCCTCCTTGCGCACCGCGCTGCGCCTGGCGCCGGGCCGCATCCTGGCGCACTACACGATCGGGGGGATCCTGCTGAACAAGGGCGACGCCATTTCCGCCTTGGCGGAAATGCAGTTGGAGCCGGGCGGCCCCTGGCGGCTGGACGGTCAAGCCATGGCCTATCACGCCCTCGGGCGGAAAGCCGAATCCGACGCCGCTCTGGCTGAATTGATCCAGAAATATGAAAAGGAGGCCGCTTGGAACATCGCTTATATTTATGCGTTCCGCGGCGAGGCCGACCGCGCCTTCGAGTGGCTGGACAAGGCGATCGCTTATCGTGATCCCGGTCTATCCCTGACCGCGGTGTCCTGGCAGTTTTCCAATCTGCACAACGATCCCCGCTGGCTGCCCTTCCTCCGCAAAATCGGCCGCGCCCCCGAGCAGCTCGCCGCGATCAAGTTCGACGTGAAGCTGCCCGAACGGTGAGGCACTGATCGGCGCGGGCCGATTCCCGTTTGCGGATTTCCCTCCGCTGGGCAGATTCGGTTTACGCACCCCCTCATGCCTACCAAACGCATCATCGTCACCGGCGGCAGCGGCAAGGCCGGCCACTGGATCATCAAGCACCTCGTCGAGGAAGGCTACGACGTCATCAACGTCGACACGCGCCGGCCCGCCGTCGCGCAGTGCCGCACCATCGTGGCCGACCTCACGCAACTCGGGCAGGTCGTCGCCGCTTTCTCGCCCCACGGCACGGGCAACCGCAAGGCCTACGACGGCGTCATCCATATGGCCGCGATTCCCCGCGCCCACGAGAACCCCAACGACGAGATTTTCCGCGTTAACAGCCTCACCACCTACAACGTCCTCGAGGCCTGCGGCCTGCTCGGCATCAAAAAGGCGGTCATCGCCTCCAGCGAGTCGTCCTATGGCATCTGTTTCGCCGACAAGTTTTTCGAACCGCACTATCTGCCGATCGACGAGGCGCACCCCCAGCTCCCCGAGGACACCTACGGCCTGACCAAGGTCGTCAACGAGATCACCGCCGCCATGTTCCACCGGCGCGACGGCACGCAGATCATCTCCTTCCGCATCGGCAACGTCGTGTGCCCCGAGGATTACGCGGGCATTAAGGCCCGGTTCGACCACCCTGAGGACCGTCTGCGCATCCTGTGGTCCTACATCGATTCGCGCGACTTGGCCATCGGCTGCCGCCTCGCGATCGAAAAGAACGGCCTCGGCTGCGAGGCGGTCATCATCGCGGCGGACGACAGTTCATCGAACATCCCGTCGCAAAAGCTCATCAAGCAGTTCCTGCCCGGCGTGAAGGACTTCAAACGCCCGCTCACGGGCCGGCAGGCCCTTATCTCCAACGCCCGCCTCAAGAAGTTACTGGGCTGGAAGCAGCAGCACTTCTTTCCGTTGTAGCAGGGAGGGCCCAGCTCCAGCTGAGCCGCGGCCCAGCGGGAGCTGGGCCCTCCACCGATTGCAACCCCGATAAACACACTGTTGACGGCGGCCACGGCGGGCGGCTTATTCGCGGGTTCCCATGCTGACCCTCGCCGACGTTTCCAAGTCCTACGGCACCCGCGAACTCTTTTCGCAGGTATCGCTCTTCGTCGCGCGTACCGACCGTTTCGGCCTCGTCGGCCCCAACGGCGCGGGCAAATCCACCCTGTTCAACCTCATCCTCGGCGAAGAGCAGGCCGACGAGGGCACGATCGAATGGGAACGCGGCGCGGACTTCGGCTACCTGCCCCAGGAAAGCGCGCCGGTCGGCGAGGAGTCCATCCTCTCCATCGCCACCAGCGGCAAGAAGCTCATGCCGGAAAACGACGACGACTACGACATCGACTGGACGCTCGAGCCCCGCGCCAAGAAAATCCTCGCCGGCCTCGGCTTCCGCGAGACCGATCACGACAAGCAGGCCAAGTCCTTCTCCGGCGGCTGGGTCATGCGTGCTCATCTCGCCCGCCTCCTTGTGAGCGAGCCCGCGCTGCTCCTGCTCGACGAGCCGACCAACCACCTCGATCTCGAAGCCTTGCTCTGGTTCCAGGACTATCTCACCCGCTACCCCGGCGGCCTCGTTATCATTTCCCACGACCGCGAGTTCCTTAATGTCCTCTGCAACGGCATCCTCGAGCTGCGCAACAACACGCTCAACAGGTATACTGGCAACTACGACGACTACCTGAACGAGAAGGACGCCCGCAAGGAGCAGCAGGCCGCGCAGTTCAAGAACCAGCAGCGCGAGATCGCGCACCTGCAGAAGTTCGTCGACCGCTTCGGCGCCAAGGCCTCGATGGCCTCGCGCGCCAAATCCAAGGAGAAACAGATCGAGCGCCTCAAGGATGTCGCCGTCGAGGAACCCTGGGAGGACCTCAAGCGCATCAATTTCCGTTTCCCGCAACCGCTCCGCTCCGGGCTGAAAGTCGTCAACCTCAAGAACGTCCAGCAGGCCTATGGCGACCATGTCGTCTACCGCGACCTGAACTTCGAGGCCGAACGCGGCCAGAAAATCGTGCTCGTCGGCCCCAACGGCGCCGGCAAGTCCACTCTGCTCAAGATCCTGGCCGGTGTCATCCCCATCCAGGGCGGGGCCTGCGAGCTCGGCAGCAACGTCATCCCCGGCTATTTCGCCCAGAACCGCGCCGACAATCTCAAGCTCGACCTCACGGTGTTCGAAAACGTGATGGAGTTGCGCACCAACGAAAACCAGCTCACCGAACAACAGGCGCGCGCCGTGCTCGGCGGCTTTCTCTTCCGCAAGGACGACGTCCATAAGAAGGTCTCCGTGCTCTCCGGAGGCGAGAAGTCGCGCCTCGCCCTTGCCCGCCTGCTCGTCAACCCGCCCAACCTGCTGCTGATGGACGAGCCGACGACCCACCTCGACATCCCGTCGATCGACGCGCTCGTCAACGCGCTCAAAAGTTACGAGGGCACATTCATCTTCATCAGCCATGACGTGTATTTCATCCGGCAGCTAGTGAAGACCGTGCTGCACGTTCACTCCGGCCGGCTCACGCCCTACGCGGGCGACTACGACTACTATCTGGAAAAGTCCAAAGCCACTAACGCCCGCGCCGCCCTGACCGCCGGCTTCACCGACGCCCGGCCGAAACAGGACAAGCCGGCGGCGGCCCCCGCTCCCGCGGCGAAGAAACCCAATCCCGGTGACCTCAAAAAACTGCGGATCGAGGTCGGCCACCTGGAAGAGAAGGTCGTCCAACTGGAGACCAAGCAGAATGAACTGACGGCCGAGCTCGAGGCCCCGGAGACCTACAATTCACCGGGCAAAGCGCAGCACCTGAACCGCGAGCTCAGCGTGCTCGTCGATCAGTTATCCGCCGCCACCAAGGCGTGGGAAACCTCCGCCAGCAAACTGGCCGAACTGGAAAAGGCTTAGGGCCGGCCATAGGCAGGGGGCAATCATGGTGCTTGCGGGTTGAGCACCAGCATGGTGCTGCTGCCAACAAAGAACTCGTAGTTAACCCGCACGACCGCGCTGGAGAGGCCGAGACCGCCCAGCTCAGATCTCAGCCGGTCAAGGTCGGCGTAGGGGCGACCGTCGGCGCCGCACACCGGATGGATGCGCACTTCGCCGTTGCTCACACGGGCCAGCTCGGCGCACGCGGCGACATGCCACTCGAAGTCAAACCGGGCGGCGTAGATGAAGAGCAAATGGGCGCACAGCACGAGGTCGAAGGCCCCGTCGAGAAACGGCAGCAAGGGGAGCGAGGCCCGCACGTAACGGCCATGCCGGACGTTGCCCTCGTAGTCGGCGAGAAACCGCTGCGCCGCGGCCCGCCGGTCGGCCTCGGCTTCATCGAAGGACGCAAATGCTTTCATGCGAAAGAGCCGCGGCTTGGCCCGCATCTGGAGAAACACCCGCGCATAGTCCTCGCGAACCTGGACAGCGAGGGCGCCCGGCGGCCGGTGGTAGAGGGGGTCCACTGCCACGGCGTCGATTCCGCGCCGGTGTGCCTCGGCCGTGAAGGACGACGGGCCGGCGGCAACGTCCAGGACTGCCCGGCCGCGCAGGGTGGTCGGATCGAGGGCGAAGAACCGGGTGTATTCCTCGAGCGTACGTCCGAAGAATGACACGGCCGGCAGTTCCATCACCCGGGGTGATGAGATGCGTGGAGGAGGTGGGGCGAGCGTGGGCATGGCATGAGGTGGTTGGGTGGGAAAAAATAAAAAGCCCGACTCGGATGAGTCGGGCTCGGCAGTGGAAGGAGATTTGTTTTTTGCGGTTTACGCGTTGTGCGCGTGGGTCCCTCTACGCCGAGCCGTGGTAATGCACCAGGCGCGTTTACCCGAGGCCATGACGGCAACGGGATTGGAGCGGCGCAGAATGGAGACGTGGTTCACGGGTGGCTTGATGCGGGCAAGGCGCC
This sequence comes from Opitutaceae bacterium, assembly GCA_043741015.1. Lineage (GTDB taxonomy): Bacteria > Verrucomicrobiota > Verrucomicrobiia > Opitutales > Opitutaceae > Lacunisphaera. The sequence goes on along the minus strand of JAYUBB010000341.1, from coordinate 16,045 downwards.
GGTGGCGCAAGCAATAATTTCTGCCGCGGTTCCCGTGGGGCAAAATAAAACCCGGGCCTTCACGAGGCCCGGGGGTGGAAGACGGCACCGCGCCGGCTCAGTTGGACTTGTTCATCGTGAACAGGTTTTTGGCGGCAAGAAAAGGGGCGACCGTAAATGAGGATTTGGACTTGGTCTTGGTGGCTGCGGCCGCCTGGGCTTGCGACTGCGTCGTGATTTCCTTTTCCCGCACGATCACCCAGGCCTCGCGGCGGGCGACTTCCTCCTCGCGGCTCTTCATTTTCTCCTCCCGTTCCTTCAGGACCATGCGCTCGTCGCACAGCCCGCGCCGGGCCGCTTCCAAGAGGGCGTGGGCGCGCGCGTATTTCTCCCATTCGGAATCGAGGCTGGCCTGGCTCGGTCCGGTGGTGATGTGTTTCTGACTGGCGTTCTGCGGCGGGGGACTGTGGTGGGCGTGCTCCACCAACAGGCGCAGGCGCTGCTCGTATTCCTTCAGGCTGGCCTCCTTTTGGTGCATGACCTCGATGTCAGTGGAAATTAGCGTGCGCAGTTTCTCCAGGTGCGCGGCTTCCTGCGTATCGGGGGTGGGTGGGTTCATGGCGGGTGTGACGGGACAATAGCAGCAGGAGTTCCACGCGCCTAGAGGCCCGGGGGGTATTTACCCGACCTTTACCCCGGAGCGCCGGGCTTTTACGGAAAAATGAAAGCCGCCCGATCGCCCGCGCGGCTTTCGCCACCCACCCCGAAAAATCACGCCCGGAACATCACTTCCTCGCGGTTGAACATCCACACGCAAAGCATGACGGCTCCGGCAGCGTAGAGCCCGGTCGAGCCAAAGATCAATGCGAGGTAGTTCCAATGCCAGACACCGGACAACATCTCCTTGCACGCTAGGCACACGTTGAGAATCGGAACGAGTGCGGTCTTCGCGGTAAGCTCGACGCCGGGCAACATGCCCATCATGGCCGGCATGATGACGACAATGATCAAAGGTGACACATAGCTCTGCGCCTCCTTGTAACTCTTGGCCGCAAGGGAAATCGTCAGCAGCACCGCGGCAAAAAACAACGCGACCGGCGCGATCATGGCAAAGACCCCCAGAATACCGGCGGGGTCGATGATCGGAATGAAGCCCCCGCCCCCACCGGCCGACTTGGCGGCAACCTCGCCACTCCCGCCGGCCAGCAGATTGCCTCCAATGAGGATGCTGACCGTAGTCGAGACCAGCGTGAGCGCGATGGTGGCAATGGAGGCAGTCATCACCATCAGGTATTTTCCCAACACGATATTGACGCGGTGCACCGGACTGCAAAGCAGCGTTTCCATCGTCCCGCGCTCCTTTTCGCCCGCGGTCAGGTCGATCGCGGGATACATGGCACCGGTGAAACAAAGGATGATGATGAGGTAGGGCACCAGGCCGCCGATGATGTTGCCGCCGACCTTCTCGGGCGGGGCCACATTCTGGCGCTTGATTTCGAAGGGCTTCACCAAGTCGGCGGGCAGGCCGCGATCGGTGAGCCGGGTTTCCACGGTCTTCTCGCGCAGATTGCGGAAAAAGCGATCCGCCTCGCCGACGCCCATGCCGGACTTCATCTCGCCCTCGTAATGATAGAGCGTGACCGTCCTGGCCTCTCCGGTCTTGAGCGCCGCCTCAAACCCCGCGGGAAGCTCCACCGCCAGGCGGATTTGCTTCTCTGAAATCAGCTTTTTGAAATCCTCCGCGGTTTCGATGACCTTGAACTTGCTGTCGGCCTTGAGGGCTGCGACCACGCCCGGCGAATCGGCCCCGCCCAGGATCACCATCGTGGTGGCCTCGTCCTTGGCCTTCTTCACCACCTTGGACATCACGGTGCCGCCGACAAAGAAGATGACCGGCATCAGGAGCGTGGGAACGACGATCATCGAGATCAGCGTGCGACGGTCGCGCAGTGAATCCTTCAGCTCCTTCAGGTAGATTGTAACGATGTGTTGCCAGTTCATGGGGGTGGGCTTCGTTAGTTTTTGAGGGCCTCGGCCAGCGCCGCCTCGCCGCCCACCGCCTTGACGAAGATCTCCTCCATGTCCTCTTCGCCAAAACGTGACTTCAGCTCGGCCAGCGTGCCCTCGGCCACGAGCCGGCCGGCATGGATGATCCCGATGGTGTCGCACAGCTTCTCGACCTCGCTCATGACGTGGGTGGAATAGATCACGGTCTTGCCCCGGTCGCGACAGTCGCGCACGAAGCGCACGATCGAACGGGCCGTCATCACGTCAAGGCCGAGCGTGGGTTCGTCGAAGATCATCACCGCGGGGTCGTGGATGAGCGTGCGGGCGATGGAGGTTTTCTGTTTCATGCCCGTGGAAAACTTGTCGCAACGGCGGTCGAGGAATTCGTGCATGTCGAGCTCGTCCGCGAGCACCTTGAGCCGGGCGCGGATGGCGTCGTCCGGCATGCTGTTGAGCCGGCCAAAGTAGGTGATCATCTCGCGGGCGGTGAGCCGGCCGTAGAGCGCGGTGCTGGCCGCGAGAAAGCCGACGTTGGCCCGCACCTTTTCCGGCGCGGTGGCCGTGTCGTGCCCGGCCACGACGCAGGTGCCGCTGGTTGGCTTGAGCAAGGTGGCAAGCAGGCGGAGCGTGGTGGTCTTGCCCGCCCCATTGGCCCCGAGCAGACCGTAGATCTGACCCGGCCGGCAGGTAAAAGAGACATCGGAAGCTGCGGTGACAATGCCGCGCTTCTTGTCCTTGAAGATCTTCGTCAGATGGTGGGCTTCGATCATGGAAAAATCCTCAGCGACGCGCGGCCATCATGACGATGGTGATAACCGCGCCCACGGCGATACCAACGGCCAGACCGTTGGAAACGCTGATCGCAGCGGCCACGCCTGCCGGAATCGCAAACAATCGGAGGCGGGAGCAGATGGACTGGAGGGAGGCGGTCGTTTTCATAGGAAAATCATAGACTCATTCTCTCGCGGAAGTCCTGCGCCTGGCGGCGCGAGAGCTCGATCTTCAGGCCACCCTTGAGCTTCACCAGCAGGCCGCCGCTGAACCACGGCTCGATGCCCTCGACCCAGGTGAGATTGATGACCTGCTTCCGGTTGGCGCGGAAAAAACTCCGCGGTTCCAGCCGGTCCTCCATGGCCGTGAGGGAGCGGAACAGCTGCGGCTTCTGGTCATCAAAGTGCAGGCGCGTATAATTGCCCTCGGATTCAAGCAGCCGGATGTTTTTAACCGGGACAAACCAGCAGCGTTCGCCTTCGCGCACAAAGACTTTGTCCTCCAGCGTGAGACGTTGGGGCAGACCGGTGCCGGCGTTAACCGGCCCGCCGCTCGCGTGATGCCGCAACCGCTCGAGTGCGGCGATGAGCCGGTTGGGATCCACCGGCTTGAGCAGGTAGTCGAGCGCGTTGAATTCAAAGGCCTTGACGGCAAACTCATCGTAGGCCGTGGTGAAAATGACGGCGGGCAGCGGCGGCTCGAGGCGTTCCAGCAGGCTGAAGCCGTCCGCGCCGGGCATCTGCACATCGAGAAACATCAGGCCGGGTTTGAGCTCGGCCACCTTCTGCGCGGCATCTTCGACATCCACGGCCTCGCCCACGATCTCGATGTCGGGGTGGGCCGCCAGCAGGCGGCGGAGTTCGTTGCGCGCCAGGCGCTCGTCGTCGATGAGCAAGGCTTTCATTTGGTGGGCTTGAGCGGGATGAGCACGTGGGCAGTCACGCAGCCGGCCGGCTCGGCGGCGAGCGTGAGCCGGGCCTTGTCACCGAAAAGGAGTTTAAGCCGCTCGGAGGCGTTGCGCAGGCCGACCCCCGTGGACGAACCTGCCCGGGCGGCGGCGGCACTGGCCGGGGTGGCCACCTCGCCGGGGTTGGTGACCCCAATGTGGAGATTGTCGGCCTCAATGCTTGCGGTGATGACGACCTCGCCACCCTCGCGCCGGGTAGAGATGCCGTATTTCACCGCGTTCTCGACCAAGGTCTGGAGAAGCATGGGTGGCACGGGGCGCGCCCGGGCATCGTCAGAGACCTCCCAGCGCACGCGGAGGCGACTCTCGTGGCGAATGAGCTCAAGCGCGAGGTAATCCTCCACGATACGGACCTCCTCTTCCAAGGGCACCGTCTCCTGCTGGCCCGACTGCAGCGAATAGCGGAGCATGTTGGCAAGTCGGGTGACCGACTCGCGGGCCTTCGGTGCATCCTCATCGATCAGGGCGCGCAGGCTGTTGAGCGAGTTGAAGAGAAAGTGCGGATTGACCTGCGACTTCAGCGCCCGCAACTCGGCTTCCTTGACGCTGGCGGCCAGCCGGAGCTGCTCGAGTTGCATGCGACGCAGCCTTTCGAAGGCGTGATAGATGTAATAGACACAAAACCATCCGACGAAGACGAGCACGCCATTGAAGGTCGTGGCAGTGATGGCAAAGGTGGGGCTGAATTTGGACGTCCAGGGCTCGCCCAGCACCCCATAGACATAACCAAAACCCACAATGGTCCACACCACGGACATCGCAGCCGAGATCGCCGCTACTCTGGGCAACAGGGCGGTCCAGCCCAGCTCCATCCAGCCCCAACGCTTGATCAAGGGCCGCACATAGTGGGTCAGCAACAACCCGATCAGCATAATCATGACCGTGATCGCCTCATCGCGGCTGCGACTGTGGGTACCCGTCCGACTGTCCGCCGCATTTTGATAGAACAACTGCATGCCCATCAGCCCACCCCACCCGACCAGCTGGCAAAGCACATAGAGCCGGTTTTTCGCCCGCAACAGCTTGACCTCGGTATCAACACTCATCGCCTCGGAGCGAACCACGGCAGCCGGCCTGACGGCAAGACCGTCCGGGCGGCCAAAGGGAGAGGGAACAGTGGAGGCGACAGCCATGTCGCGAATTTGCGCGGTGCGACGATGGCACACACGGGGGATTGGACGAGCGGTCACCGCAGGACGTCAGACGGCGGGGCGGCGGCGTATCTCGCCAGTTAAAATCCACCGGCGCGGTGAAAAACCCCTTTACCCGCCGCACCCCGCCGCGCACGCTGCACTCCCGCTTACCTGATCCAGAGAATGAGAGCACACGTCGTCATCGTCGGCAGTTACGTCCAGGATCTGTCGTTCTTTGTGCGGGAGTTTCCCCGGCCCGGCGAATGCGTGCTGGCCGACCTGCGGCCCGGAGCAGGGGGCAAGGGCTTCAATCAGGCCGTCGCCGCCACGCTCGCCGGCGCCCCCACCCTGTTCATCGGCGCCATCGGCCATGATGCGGCCGGCTCCCACGCCAAGGAATTCGCCCGACGGGCCGGGGTGCGCGTGGATTTTGTGGTGAAGAAAAAGGAACCCACCGGAGCCGCCGCCGTGGCCGTCAACGCCGCCGGACAGAACCAGATCATGGTCGCTTTCGGCGCCAACCTCGCCCTGCACATCCGCGACGTCCCGCTGCAACCCCTCACGACCGCCGATGTCGTGGTCTGCCAGGCCGAGTGCGACATGAAGACCACGGCGCACGTCCTCCGCCATGCCCGGCGCAACGGCGCCATCACGGTCTTCAACCCCGCGCCCATGCACGCCAAGGTGGACCTGGCCATCCTCCGCCATGTCGAAGTGCTGATCCCCAACGAATCGGAATTCGTCGCACTCGTGAACCGTTCGCCCCGCAGCAGCGTAAAGAATTTCACCGCCGAGGCCCTGCACCGGCTTGCTCCCGACCGCCTGCACACTCTCTGCCGCTCTTTTAATGTGCCCATCGTCATCGTCACCCTCGGCTCGCGCGGCTGCTTCATCTCCCAGCCCGACGTCTACGCCCGGGTGCAGTCGCACGAGGTGGACGCCGTGGACACCACCGGGGCGGGCGACGCCTTTGTCGGCGGTTTCGCCGCGGGCCTGGTGAAATTTAAAAAAAACGTCTTCGAGGCCGCCAACTTCGCCAACGCCGTGGCGGCCCTCGCCGTCACCCAGCACGGCACGGCCGAGTCCATGCCCACGGCGCGCGAGATTTCCCGTTTCCTGCGCCGGCGCGACCATGCGTAGCTTTCGCGCGAAGCTCTACCGCGTCACCATGGTCCGCTGGGTTGACCTGCCCAAGCGCACGGTTGACCTGCTCAAGCTTCCCCCCGCGGACATCAAAGGCGGCGGCCACGGCCTCAACGCTCTGCTCCGGTTCAACGATGACCTCGACCGCGTCACGCTCCTGCCGGGCAAACGCGGTCACTACAAACTGGCCATCAAGGTCGAGTTGCTGCGCGCCGCCGGCGTGGAGGCTGGTGACACAATCGATTTCACCCTCGAGCCCGACCCCGCCTCCCGCGAGCCCGACTTGCCCGACGAAATGCGCAAGGTTTTCCAAGCCCGGCCTCAGTTGCGGGAGCACTGGATGAAACACAGTGTCGCGATCCGCCGGCAGGTCGTCCGCTACATCGAGCAGGCCAAGAGTCCGGAAGTCCGCGCCAAGCGCTCCTGGATCTTCCTCGAGCGCCTCGCCGAGACCGGAAAGCTGGGCGCTTAGGTCAGTTGTTCGGAATGAAGCCCGAGCCCGGGGGTTGCAGCAGCCGCTTGGCAAACAAAGGCACATACGACGTGACACCCAGCACGCCGAGCACGAACAGACTGTCGCGATACGGCCCGCCGAGGAAAATACCCATCAGGCCGCACGCCTCGGCCAGGGCGAGGCCCATGATATAGACCGGGAACGCCCGCATCAGCTCATGACACCGCGGCAAGACCAGCCAGCGAAGGACAATGCTCACAAACAAGGGCACGACGACGGCCAGGTTCACCGGCAGGTCCGCCGCCACGACCGGCTTCACCGGCCCTTGCCCGAGGATAACATAGATCACAACCAGCCCGGCCAGGAGGGAGCCCCAGATAATCCAGAAGATCATCAGCTGCATTTTAATGCGCTGGACGTCGGACGCGGAAATCATGCTCAAGCCCCGATGGGATGCCAGGTGGTCTTGAATTCGAGGAGGTCGCGGAGTTCGTAGAGGCTTTGCGCCTGGTCGGAGAACCAGTCGATGGATTCCTCGGCCTTGTGCAGTTTCACCCGCTTCACGCTGTCGGCAGCGCCAAGTTTCAGGGTCTTACGTTCGTCGGCACCGGCCACGCCGGCGATGGCGCGCAGATGCGTGTGCGTGGCCATCGTGGGGACAATCTCTTTGCGAAACCCCGTGAGCAGATTGACCACGCCGCCCGGCAGGTCGCTCGTGGCGAGCATCTCACCCAGCACGATGGCGGGATACGGCTGCGTCGATGACGCGAGGACTACGACGGTGTTGCCGCTCGTGATGGCTGGCGTGAGAAGCGAGATAAGCGCGAGCAGTGGCGCCTCGTCGGGAGCCAGGATGCCCACGATGCCCATCGGTTCGGTGACGGTGAAATTGAAGTGCGGCGAGGCGACGGGGTTTACGTTGCCGAGCACCTGTTCATATTTGTCGGCCCAGCCGGCGTAGTAAATAAGGCGGTCGATGGTGGCTTCAATCTCTCGCGCTATGCCGCGCTTGCCGTCGGGGCGTAAAGCCCCTCCCACGCCCAAGGCGTCGGCCATGTCGGCCTTGCGGGCCTCCAGCATCTCGCCGAGCCGGTAGATGATCTGGCCGCGGTTGTAGGGCGTGCGTTTGGCCCAGCCGGGGCCGGCCTTGGCGGCGGCCTCGACGGCGGTGCGCAGATCCTTGCGGGTGCACTGCGGGATGTTGGCGAAGAAATTCCCCGCCGCATCCTTGAGCGGAAAGGTGCGGGCGCTCTCCGAGCGGATGAACGCGCCGCCGACGTAAACCTTGGGCGTCTTGGTGATGGGTAGGCGGGGCATGGTGAAAAAGGGGAGGTCAGGCGGCGGCCGGCGCTTCATCCTGCAGGTAGGTTTTCTCGTTGTAGCGGCGGGCCACGAAGGCGAAGACCACGGTTGTGAGCAGGCAGAGACCGACAAAGAACAGATAGAACCACGCCCCGGGCAGCTTGGAGGTGCCGTCTTCGTTGGCGATAAACTGGTGGACAAGGGCGGTGATGAGATTGCCGGCGGAGATCGCCAGCAGGTAGAACGACATGACCAGCGACTTCATCCGCTTCGGCGCCTGGGTGTAGGCGAATTCGAGCGAAGTGATCGACACCATCACCTCGCCGGTCGAAAGCAAAAGGTAGGCGGGGATCTGCCAACCGATGCTGGGCCGCAGGCCGGAGAAGATCTGCGATTCAATCCATGCGCTGACCATGAAGGAAACCGCCGTGACCACGAGGCCCAGGCCGATCTTGCGCAGCGGGGTGAGCGTAAACACGCGGTTGATCGCAGGATAAATCGCATACTGGCAGACAAAGATCATCGTCAAAATCATGATGCTGTTGAGTGCCTGAATTTGCGAGGCAAGCCAGGTTATGCCCATGAAGCGAAGATCCATTTTCTGCGCCTGCAGCACCCACTCTCCTCCGCTCTGGTCCCAGAGCGACCAGAAGACGGCCACAAACACGTAGATGAGCGCAATACGGCCAAGCGCCGCCCGGCCCTCGGCGTTGAAGTTTTCCGTGAAGAACGATTTTCCCGCCGGCGGGATGTGCACGAATTTCAACCGCCCCAACCGGAAGATGATGGTCGCAAGGCCCATCAATATGCCGGGGATGGCGAACGCGAGGCCGGCGCTGTGATGCTGCAGCACCCAAGGGATGAGCATGATGGAGAAGAACGAGCCGAAATTGATCGAAAAATAGAACCAGCCAAACGCCTTGGATAGCAGGTGCTGGTTGGTGGCACCAAATTGATCACCGACATTGGCGGTAACGCAGGGCTTGATGCCACCCGCCCCAATGGCGATCAGGATCAGGCCGACGCCCAGACCAAGCCGCGTGTCGTTAACGGCAAGGGCCAGGTGCCCCCCGCAATATACGAGCGAGAGCCAAAAAATCGTGCGATACTTGCCCCAGAAGGCGTCAGCGAGGACCGCCCCAAAAATTGGCAGAAAATAACTGGTGGAGAGAAAGAGGTGATACCACTTGGTGGCGTCGTTCTCGTTCATCACGGCCAGCGCGCCTGATGTGTCGCGGAGATACTGCGTCATGAACACAACCAGGATCGCGCGCATGCCGTAGAAGCTGAACCGCTCGGCCGCCTCGTTGCCGATGATGTAGGGAATGCCCGGGGGCATCGTACTGATCTTCAGCGGAGCAGTGATGAGTTTTGGGTCGGCCATGAAGCGGTCAGACAAGTTTGCAGTAGTCGAGCAGGCCCTGGCGGCCGCCTTCGCGACCGAAGCCGCTCTCCTTGTAGCCGCCGAAGGGCGACGTGGGGTCGAACTTGTTGAAGGTGTTGGCCCAGACGACACCCGCCTTCAGCTCGGTGGACATCTTCAGGATGCGCGAGCCCTTGTCGGTCCATACGCCGGCGCTGAGGCCGTAGGCGGTGTTGTTGGCCTTCTCGACGGCCTCGTCGAGGGTGCGGAACGTCAGTACGCTGAGCACCGGACCGAAAATCTCCTCGCGTGCGATGCGGTGGCTCATTGTGACACCGGAGAATACCGTTGGGCGGAAGTAATAGCCCTTGGCTGGCAGCTTGCAGGCGGGCTGGAACAGCTTCGCCCCCTCCTTCACGCCGACCGCGACGAGCCGCGTGATGGTGGCGAGCTGCTCCTTGGAATTAATGGCGCCGATGTCGGTGTTCTTGTCGATCGGATCGCCGACGCGCAGGGTTTTGATGCGGGTCTTGAGCTTGGCGAGGAACCGATCGGCGATCGGCTCGTGCACCAGCAGACGCGAGCCGGCACAACAGACGTGCCCTTGGTTAAAAAAGATGCCGTTGATGATGCCCTCGACGGCCTGATCGATCGGCGCGTCGTCGAAAACGATGTTGGCTGCCTTGCCGCCGAGTTCCATGGTCATCTTCTTGTCCGTGCCGGCGAGCGAACGCATGATGATCTTGCCCACCTCGGTCGAGCCGGTGAAGGCCACTTTGGCGGTCGTCGGATGACTCATGACGGCTGCGCCGGTGTCGCCGAAACCGGTGACGATGTTGACAACCCCCGCGGGCAGACCGGCGTCCTGGATCAGCTCGGCGAACTTGAGTGCCGTCACACTGGTCGTCTCGGCCGGCTTGAGGACGACCGTGTTGCCCATCGCGAGAGCTGGCGCGATTTTCCACGCGAGCATGAGCAGCGGGAAATTCCACGGGATGACCTGACCTACGACGCCGAGCGGAGCGACCTGTCGCCCGGGAGCAACGTAGTCGAGCTTGTCGGCCCAGCCGGCGTGGTAGAAGAAATGCGCGGCAGCCATCGGCACGTCGAAGTCGCGCGATTCCTTGATGGGCTTGCCGCCGTCGAGCGTCTCGGCCACGGCGAATTCGCGGGCGCGATCCTGTAGCAGCCGGGCGAGGCGGTAGAGGTGTTTGGCGCGCTCCCGGCCGGGCATTTTGCCCCACGTCGTGTCGAAGGCCTTTTTCGCCGCGGCATAGGCGGCGTTCACGTCAGCGGCGTTGGCCTGCGCGATCTCGGCGAGCTTCTGCTCGTTCGCCGGATTGATGGAGTCGAAATACTTGCCGGAAGCGGGCGCGACGAATTTGCCCCCAATGAAGAGGTCGTAGCGCGCCTTCAGCTTCGGGTCGGCGGTCTCGGGTGCGGGATCGTATTCCCAGAGGTCGCCGAAGATCAGGTCGGGCGCGGGACGGCCCTGATGGCGCGAGGCCGGGCGTTTCGTGATGGAAGTAAGCGTTGGCATTTTGTCAGCGTGTCATTCTGAGCATAGCGAAGAATCCAGTATGATGGACGGTGCGTTGATGATTATGGATCCTTCGCTACGCGCAGGATGACAGGATTGGGTGTTTAATAGGATTCGGCGGCCTCGCTGAAATAATACGGCGCCTGGTAGGCGCCGGTGTGCTCTTTCTCGATCTGCCGGAGCAGATCGTTGAGCAGCGCCGACGCGCCGAAGCGGTAGCGGGTGTTGTTGAGCCACTCGTCGCCGAGCGTCTCCTTGACGGCGATGAGGAACTGCAACGCCTGCTTGGCGGTGCGGATGCCGCCGGCGGGCTTCATCGCGATCGGGGTGCCGGTATCGAGGTAGAAGTCGCGGATGGCCTCGAGCATCACCTGATTGTTGCCCAGCGTGGCGTTGACCGCAGTCTTGCCTGTGCTGGTCTTGATGAAGTCCCCCGGCCGCAGCACCCGCATGGCGATGAAGGACGCGGCGCGGATATTATCGTAAGTCTCGAGTTCGCTGACTTCGAGGATGACCTTCAGCGTGGCCCCGCCGCAGGCCTGCAACACGGCGGCAATCTCCTCCTGCACCTCGCCAAATTCACCGGAGAGAAACGCGCCCCGGTTGATCACCATGTCGATCTCGTCGGCCCCATCGGTCACGGCCGCCCTCACCTCGGCGAGGCGGGTGCGGAGCGGAGCCTGGCCGGACGGGAACGCCGTCGCGACCGACGCGATGCGGACCGCGGTGTCCTCGCCCAAGGCGCGGCGGGCGTGCTTCACCATCGAGGGATAGACGCAGACGGCGGCGACCTGCGGGATCGCGGGATCCTCGTGCGGCCGCAGGGCTTTCTGACAAAGCGAGGCAATCTTGCCGGGAGTGTCCTTGCCTTCGAGGGTGGTGAGATCGACCATCGAGACTGCTGCTTTCAGGCCCCAGAGCTTGGCGTTTTTCTTGACACTGCGGGTCGTGTATTTGGCGATCCGTTCTTCGATCCCGACATGGTCGACCGGTCCGATTTCATCAAACAAACGCCGGAAGACGTTCTGGGCTGGGGCTGGCATACTTCAGCGAATATCCGTCCGTTCATCCCTGAAAACAACGCCAAAGTCTGCGCGGCACTTGCCTCGGCTGCAACCTGAGGCTTAGCTTGCATCCATGAGCGACTCCTCCGCGCCGAGCCAACCCCAGGGCGAGCTGGTCATCCGCACGATTGCGATGCCCGCCGACACCAACGCCAATGGCGACATGTTTGGTGGCTGGCTGGTCTCACAGATGGATCTCGGCGGCGCGATTTATGCGCGCAATTTGTCCCGCAGCCGCATCACCACCGCCGCCATTGATGCGATGTCTTTTATCCATCCCGTCTATGTCGGCGACATCGTGAGTTGCCATGCCGCCCTGTTGAAAACCGGTCGCACCTCCATGCGCATCGAGATGGAGGCCTGGGCGCAACGTGCCAAGGGCGGCGAACACGTCCGCGTGACCAGGGGCACCTTCACCTATGTCGCCATCAACGACGACGGCCGGCCTCAGCCGGTGCCTCGCGTTTGAAATTACTTTTACCCCCAACCTATGAAATCCCCCGCCCTGCCCCGCCTTTTCCTGCTATGCTTTGCCCTCACCTCAGCCTTGGGTGCCCGCGCCAACGACGAGGCGGTGATCACCGCCGTGCGGGCAGCTGACGATGAACGCGTCGCCGCCACCATGGCCGCCGATCCCGCGCGGATGGACGCGATCTATTCCGATCAGTTGCACTACACCCATTCCAACGGCAAATTCGACACCAAGAATTCCTACCTGGATTCGGTAGTGGCCCGCCGCACGGTCTATTCCGGGTATGACTACCAGCAGCGGGATTTCCAGATCGCCACGCCGGATGTGGTCATCATGACCGCCCATGTGCTCATCACGGCCGGCAACGGCACGGCGCAAACCAAGAACGACCTGAATGTCATGGCTGTCTGGCGCCTCGAGGGCGGCAAGTGGCGCTTCCTCTCCTGGCTATCCGCCAAGATCCTCCCGCCCGCCAAGTGAGCCGCTGTATCGGGCTGTTTTAGCCGGGATTGACTGGCCACGGGTTTGACGCCACCGCGCACGCGCGCCATTGTTCGCGGCTTGTCCGACCCAAATAGATCATCCCCTCTTCCAAACCACGGTCCGCTCGCCGCGGCGGGCGGATTTCTGCTTTGGGGCGTGATCCCGCTTTACTGGAAACAGATGCAGGGCGTCTCGGCCTTTGAACTCATCGCTCACCGCATCACGTGGTCGCTGTTTTTTCTCTTTGGGGTTCTCGCCTGGCAGAAAAACTTCGCGGCCTGGCGGCCTGCCTTCGCCAGCGTCCGGGCCGCCGGGCTGACCCTGTTGAGCAGTCTGCTGCTCGCGGTCAACTGGACGGTCTATGTGTGGGCGGTGAATGCCGGCTACATCATCGAGACCAGTCTGGGCTATTTTCTGGTGCCCCTGATGAATGTCGCCCTTGGCTCGCTGGTGCTGCACGAGAAACTGCGGCCGTTCCAATGGACCGCGATCGGCCTGGCGGCAGCCGGAGTGACCTTCTTGCTCGTGCGCGTCGGACACGTGCCGTGGATCGCGCTGACGATAGCCGGCACTTGGACGGCCTACGGGCTGCTGAAAAAAAAGTCCTCACTGGGTTCGATCGCCGGTCTGACCGCCGAGACCCTGATCCTCTTCCCGGTCGCGGCGGGCCTGCTGCTGTGGTGGAACTACCGCGGAGGCGGCGCACTCGGCCATGCTGATGCCCGCACCCAGGCCTTTGTCCTCAGCGCGGGGGTCGTGACGGCGGTGCCGTTGCTGCTGTTTGCCTACGGGGCACAACGCATCCGGCTGACCACTCTTGGTCTGCTGCAATACATTGCGCCCTCGGTGCAATTCCTGATCGGACTCTTCGTTTACCACGAGGCGTTTGATAACGCCCGGTTTCAGGCCTTCGGCCTGATCTGGTGCGGATTAATCATCTATACGGCGGATGCTTTCTGGACTCAACGGCGCTTCCTGCTGAAAACCGCCGGGGCTGTCTGATGGCCGGCCGGGGGTCCGAGCAGGGCGAAGACAGCTCACTTAACCTGAGGGCCAAAATCGAGCACCTGCATCTCGAAGACGAGCGTAGTGTAGCGCTTGATGAAAGGCGGACGGCCTTGGGCGCCGTAGGCCAGCTCTGGGGGCACAATGAGCAGCCATTTTTCCCCTTTATGCATTTTTTGCAGCGCCTCCTCCCAACCATCAATCAGGCCACCGCGATCCAAGCGGACCTTCAAAGGCTCCTTGTCGGACTGCTCATCAAAAACCTTTCCGTTCAACAGCATGCCCTTGTAGGCGACGCTCACCATCGTGCCCGATACGGGGCTGGGGCCCTTGGCGTCACCGGGTTCCATGACGACATAGCGCAGGCCGGTGTAGGTTTTTTTGGCGTCGGGCCAGCGTTGCTCAACGATTTCAAGATCCTCCGGAGGTAATTTTTCACGGGCTGGTGCTGGCACAATCAAGGTGCCAAGGCCGGCCAGTATCAGAGGGAAGAGGCGGCGGATTATTTTTTGGCTCACGGTTTTTTCTCAGGTGGAATGACACGGAAGGTTATCACCGGGTCCTTGGCCGTCGAGTTTTGTTCGGCAGATTTCTCGGTCTTTACCGTGGGGATCCCGGTGGTTGGGGCGGGCTTGACTGGCCCGGCCGCCACCTTTCCCGCGGTGAGATTCACGGGGAGGGCGGCAAATCCCCGTTCGACCAGCTCCTTGGTCTTTACGTCACGCGCGACGCGCTGGTCGCTCCCCAGCACCACGGCAATGATGCGGCGGCCGTTGCGCTCGACCGTCGCGGACAGCGAGTAGCCGGCGAGGGTGAAATAACCGGTCTTGAGTCCGTCGCAGCCCGGCAAAACAGTGAGCAGATGATTGTGGTTCCGCATGATGAACGGCGCAGCACTCTTCTGGCGGAAGGGACGCTCCTTGACCGAGGTGTAGCGGAGAATGTCCCCGTGATTGATCAGTTCCCGTGACAACACGGCGAGATCGCGGGCTGTGGAAGTGTCGACCAGCTGACCTTTGCCGGGCGGCAGGCCGTGCGGAGAATGGAAGGCGGTGTTGGTCATGCCCAGCTCGCGCGCCTTGGCGTTCATGAGCTCGACAAACGCCTCCTTGGAGCCGGCCGCATGCACCGAGAGCGCGACGGCGGCATCGTTGGCCGACTGGATCATCAGTGCGTAGAGCAGTTCGTTGACGGTGAACACCTCGCCCTGTTTCAAATAGACCTGCGAGCCGCCGGTGCGGGCCGCCTCGGCGCTGACCGTGATCGGGGTTTCCAGTGTGAGCTGCCCGGCATGCACCTTGTCCATGACGACAAAAAATGTCATCAGCTTGGTGACGCTCGCGGGGTACCCGCGCGCATCGGCGTTGTCCTCAAACAGCACCCGGCCCGACTGGTTATCGATGACAATGGCCCCGAGGTAGGGATTGCGCGCCACCTTATCGAGCGCCAAACCCGGCACCAAACAACTGACGAGGAGTGAAACGAAGGCTATCCGCCGGACGAAATGCATCCGCGCAAAGCAGCGGCGTGGATTCGGCATGGCAAATCAAATTCCCGGACAGATCGCGGGATGTGCAGCCACCAAGGTCAGCGCCCGGCGCAGCAGGGTTTTGCCCGGCTCCATGCGATGCCACGGCGACGCCCCGGAAGGATGCGGTAACGGGATGCAATCCATGGCATGCCCGCGGTAATCAATGCGAAAAGACCGGCCGATGATCTCGTTGAGCGGCGCGACCGGCAAGAACTGAGTGATGGCCAGTTTGCCGACCGGCAGCACGAGCAAGGGTTTGAGCAGCGCAACCTCAGCGACGAGCCAGCGGGAGCAGTTGGCAATCTCGTCCTCGTCCGGCACACGATCCCCGCCGGTTTCCTTTTTGCCCGGAAAACAGCGGCAGACCGCGGCGAAATAGATACGGTCGCGCGTTTCGTCCTCGGTCCAGCCAAGTCCTGCATGGAACCACTTGAAGAGCGTCTTGCCCGCGGTCCAGGCGAAGGGTCGGCCGAGCTTTGGCTCTTTGTCGCCAGGGGCCTGACCCACGAGCACGATGCGCGACGCTACCGGCCGCCCCATGACGACTGGCCCGTGCATGCGGGGACAGAGCGTGCAGGATTGCAGGTTCGCAAGATGCCGCCGCACTTTCTCCGGGGTGAAAATCATCGCGCGTTGATGGCGCGTCCTCGCTGCTTTTGAAATGGAAAAGAAAAAGGCGGAGCCCGGAGGCTCCGCCTTGAAATTGGAATTCGTTTAAACGAACCGGGAATCAGTAACGGTCGCGACCGCCGCCACCGCCGCCGTAACCACCGCGGCCGCCACCACCGCCGCCGAAGCCGCCACGGCGTTCGCCGCCGAAGCCGCCACGAC
>JAYUBB010000340.1:0-2907 GCA_043741015.1 Opitutaceae bacterium | reverse complement strand
GTCCGGTCTTCGGAACTCAATCGCCATGTCAACCAGACCCTGCTCCTCCCCTACGTCCTGCTCGACGACCTTGCCCCCGAGGAATACGCCCGGCTGATCGAGCGCCTGCCCGTCACTTCCCCCCTCCAGGTCTATACCTCCAGCACGCGCAACTACCCCTACAACACCGCCGCCGCGCACACCCTCGGCTACGTCGGCGTCAACAACGACCCCGAGGTGGAGGATTTTCCCGGTGAGGACCTGACGACGTTCAAGATGAAGGGCTCGGTTGGCCGCACCGGTCTGGAGAAAGTCTTCGACGACCAGCTCCAGGGCGAGACCGGCGGGGCCATCTATCGCGTCGATCCGGCCGGCTACAAGGTGGACCTGCCGGTCGAGAAACGCCTGCCGGTGCAGGGCCACAACATTACCACCAGTCTTGATATTGAACTGCAGGAGGCCGCCGAGCAGGCGATGAAGGACGGTGAGGGCAAGGACCGCACCGGTGCCGCCGTGGCGATCGATATTCGCACCGGCGAGGTCCTTGTCCTCGTCTCCAAGCCCGACTACGACCTCAACACCTTTGTCCCGCGCCTCACCCAGGACGAGGCCAAGGCCATTGAGGAATCCGGCGGCTGGCTCAATCGCGCCATCCAGGGCCAGTATCCGCCCGGCTCGACCTTCAAGCTCATCACCGCCATCGCCGGCCTCCGCGCCGGCTCCATCGATCCTGCCACCTCGCACGTCGTCTGCCCCGGTTTCTACCTGGTCGGCAACCGCCGTTTCCCCTGCAATGCCAAGAACGGCCACGGCGAGCGCGACCTCCGCGGCGCCATCCGCGATTCCTGCAATGTGTTTTTCTACAAATATGGGCTCGAGACCGGCCCCAATCTCATCGCCGCCGAGGCGCGCCGCTTCGGTTACGGCCATCCCACCGGGATCGAGCTGCCCGCCGAGTTCAAACACCCCCGCGTGGCCGACCCCGCGTGGAAGCAGGCCAACATGAAGGAGCGCTGGTTCCCCGGCGACACCGCCAATATTTCCATCGGTCAGGGCGACACCCTCATCACCCCGTTGCAGGCCGCCTGCATGGTCGCCTCGTTTGCCCGCGGCGAGACCGAGACCAAGCCCACGATCCTGCACGATCCCAAACGCCCGGTCCAGCACACCGAGGGCATCGGCCTGTCGCCCGCCGACTACAACGCCATCCTCGAAGGCATGGAGCAATGCTACCAGATCGGCACCGGGCGGCTGGCCCGCGTGGACGGATTGCGCGGCGCGGCCAAGACCGGCACCGCCCAAAAGGGCAAGATCGACCTCGCGTGGACGGTGGCCTTTGCCCCCATCGAGAACCCCCGGATCGCCATCGCCGTTGTGCTCGAGGGCGCGGAGGAAGACACCCACTTCGGTGGCGGTATGTTTGCCGCCCCGGTGGCGCAGGCGATTCTCCAAGCCTGGAAGGACAAGCAGGACCGCCCCGCCGCCAAGCCGGTCAATCTCCAGGTGAACTGATCAGCGCCGCTTCTGTCGCGCCCGACGAAACACCGCCCGCGGCTCCGGCCAGGTCTCCCGCCGGCCGTAGCGCAGACGCTGCAACTCGCCTATCACCTCGCTGTGCTCCGCCCGCGGACGCAGGCGGACAAGCCATTTTCCCGCCGTGCGCCGCACCGGGTCGTATTCCGCCGGCCGGTGCCATTGCCGCCAGTGCGACCAGCCCAGCCCCGTCAGCCGCCACAGGAGCCAGCCCAGCCCGGCCACGCCGGCCCCGAGCCCGAGTGAACGCACGACGCGCGCAGCGTCCCAAGGCTTGGCCAACCACTCTTTCAAACGCTTGCTGACTTCCTCCAGCCAAGTCTTCAGCGCCGAACCCGAGTCGGTGGTGAACGTCTTCACCTGCTCGATCATCTGCACCTGCTGGCGCGAATCGAAATTCACGATGCGCCGATACCAAAGCACCCGCAGACTGTCGACCCGGGCGGACCAGCTGCTGTCCTGCTCCCGCTGCGTCCCGCCCAGAATGTTCCGGGCCACGCTCGCCCCGCCCCCGGGCGTGGGATCCATCCGCAACCAGGCTGCCCGGCCATCGTAAATTTCGGTCCAGGCGTGCGCGTTCGAATTCTTCACCATGAAATAATTCTCAAAACCATTGAGCACGCCGCCGTGGAAACCCGCCACGACCCGGGTGGGATGACCGGCGGCCCGCGCCAGCACCGTGAAGCCGGCGGCGAAATACTCGCAGAAGCCCGGCTCGTTGGAATCAAGCCAGCGCACTATGTCGTCACTCCCCTCTCCCTTGGGGATTTTCACCGAGAGGGCGTAGGCATGGCGGGCCCGCAGCCACGCCGTGGCCCGGCGGGCGAACTCCTCGGCCGAAAGCGTCGCTCCGCCTGTGATCTCGGCCACAAGGCGGTGGAGCACAGTCTCGTTCAACGCGCCTTCGGGACCCCGCAGCGTCAGCCGCGGATCATACCGGAACGGATCGTTCCCCCGCGGCGGATCGACCTGCGCCTGATGCAGCAGCTGGGGAAAACGCGCGTCAGTCAGCGTCGGGGTCAGTTCGACCGATTCCAATTGGAACGCGCTCATGGTCATCGGCTCGGTGCGCAGTGCGACCAGCCGGTTGCCCGGGCTGGTTTGCAACGGCACCGGATCGTGCATCCGCAGCAGGCCGTAGCTGCCGGGCAGGGGTAAAAACCGGCTGACGCCCGGCTCGATATAAATGGTCCACACGCCGCCCACCTCATTGGCCGGCCGGCCCAAGGGCCGGCCGCGCAACTGCTGCATGATCCGCTGGCCGCGCAAGAGCTCGCCCTTGAGCCCGGCGGAGACCTTGAAGCCCGCCGGGGTGTATTCGTCCAGCACGACCAGTCGCCAGTAGGGCTCCTCGCGGATGCCGCTGGCATCAGTGAGGTCCACGCGCATCGCCAC
>JAYUBB010000339.1:0-9491 GCA_043741015.1 Opitutaceae bacterium | reverse complement strand
CGGCGCAGCGCAGTGTTGCGTACCGCCGAGTCGTCGGTGAAGCGGAGCACGGGGTTGTGGATGACGGTGACCTTGTGGCTGGGGATGTCGTGGTCATCGATGATGACGCGCTTGGCCACATGGCTGTTGGCAATGACATGCCGGCACCGCCGCAGCGAGCGCACGAAGAGCCAGGGGAGCAGCTTGCCCGTGCGCATGGTGCAGATGACGGCGGCCTGGGGCAGGCGCGACTGGATGAAACCCGCGTAGCAGTTGGCCATGCGGCCCATGCAGAGCACGAGGTCGGGCCCGGCCTCCTCGGCCGTGCGCAGCAGGCCGGGCGCAAACCAGTCGAGGCGCGTGTCAAAGGATTGCAGCGAGCGAAAGGCAAAGGGCTGCTGCTCGCCGTCGAGCTCGAGTTCGCCGCGTGGGCGGAAAGTGAGAAGGGTGACCTCGTGGCCGGCCTTGGCGAAGGCCGAGGCCATGAACACGGACTGGCGCTCGGTGCCGCCGCTGCGGAGGTAGTCCTGGACGATGAGAATTTTCATTGCTCCGCGAAGGGGTGCGGCAAAAGTGGGATTATCATTCAATGAACAACGCGTTCGTCAATCTGCTGGTGCGGTGGCTGATCCTGGCGCTGGGCGTGGTTCTGGCGGAGAAAATCGTACCGGGCATCAAGTGCGCTGACGGCCAGACTCTCGCCGTCGTGGTGCTGCTGCTGAGTTTTTTCAATGTGGTCCTGAAACCCCTGCTGTTGCTTTTTACCCTGCCGTTCATCGTCCTGTCGCTCGGGCTGGGCATATGGGTGATCAATGCGGTGTTGTTTTACCTGGTCGGCCGCTTGGTGGACGGTTTCCACGTCGCCGGCTTCGGGTCGGCCCTGCTGGGCGCGCTGATCGTGAGCGTGACCAATCTGGTCTTGAGCCGGGCCATGATGCCTCCGCGCAAACCGCCGGGCCCGCCCTCGCGCGAAACAAAGCGCGAAGATGTGATCGATATCTGACCCGCCTGCAGGCAAGGGGCTTGGTGGAGGGCCCGTCTCCCGACGGGCCGCGGCCGATCAGGAGATCGGCCCTCCACGTCTGGTGCCGGACTTTCCGTTTGACGATGCCGTAACCCGGGGCGACTTTCCCCGTTCACAAATCCCAACTATGCCAGACGCAATTTACGACTTGGTGATCATCGGCGGCGGTCCCGCCGGCTATGTGGCGGCGATCCGCGCCGGTCAGCTCGGCAAGAAGGTCGCCGTGATCGAGATGGAACGGGCCGGCGGCACCTGCCTCAACTGGGGCTGCATTCCGACCAAGGCCCTCCTCAAGAGCGCCGAGCTCTACCGCACTATCCAGAAGGCCGACGCCTATGGCCTGACCGTCAAGGAGGTCGGCTTTGACTTCGCCAAGGTCGTCGAGCGCTCCCGGGGCGTCGCCGCCCAGATGGCCAAGGGTGTCGAGTTTCTCTTCAAGAAGAACAAGGTGGACTATTTCGTCGGCAAGGGCTGCGTCACGATCCCCGGCATGGTCGAGATCACGGCCGGTGAACACCGGGGAAAGTTTTTCAAGACAAAGAACATCCTGCTTTGCACCGGCCAGCGGCCCAAGCAACTGCCCGGCCTGCCCGCTGACGGTGCCCGCGTGATGACCTCGCGCGAGGCGCTCGCCGCCCGGACCCCGCCCAAGTCCATTGCCATCATCGGGGCCGGCGCCATCGGCGTGGAGTTCGCTTATTTCTTCAACGCCTTCGGCGCGAAGGTCACGCTCATCGAGATGCTCCCGCAGATCCTGCCCGTCGAGGACGAGGACGTCGCCAAGCTTCTCGAGCGCAGCTTCACCAAGCAGGGCATCGCCGTGCACACCGGTACGAAGAGCGAGAACATCCGCGTCGGCGACAAGAGCGTGAAGCTCGACCTCGTGAAAGACGGCGCCAAGACCGAACTTGAGGTCGAGACCATCCTCGTCGCCATCGGCATCACGGCCGCCCTCGACGGGCTCGTTTCGCCCAAGGTGAAGCTCGAGCTCGACCGCGGCTTCGTGAAGGTGGACGCCAATTACCAGACCAGCACGCCCGGCCTCTACGCCGCCGGTGACATTCAGGGCCCACCCTGGCTCGCGCACGTTGCGTCGTTCCGGGCCGTTCAGGCGGTCGAAGGCATGTTCGGCCACAGCAAGCCCAAGCAGGTCGGCATCTTCCCTGGTTGCACCTACTGCCAACCGCAGGTCGCCAGCACCGGTCTTACCGAAAAGGCCGCCAAGGAGAAGAAGCTGGACTACAGGGTCGGCAAATTTCCTTTCACCGCCGTCGGCAAGGCCGTCGCGGCCGGTGACACCGAGGGTTTCGTGAAGGTCATCGCGGAAGCGAAGACCGGCGAGATTCTCGGCGTGCACATCATCGGCAACGAGGCGACGGAGCTCATCGCCGAGTATGGCCTCGCGATGAATCTCGAGGCTACGATCGAGGACATCCATCACTCAATCCACGCGCACCCGACGCTGTCCGAGGCCCTCGGCGAGGCTGCCCTCGCGACTCTCGGTCAAGCGATTCACATCTAGCCGGCGATTGTGTCCAGGTCCCAAGTTAAGCGCTGAGGTCCACCGTCTGGCGGTGGTCGGCTGATCCCAGAGGCATTATACCTTGCGCCTAAGACGTTGGCCTGTCATATATACCATGTACGATCGGCCCCGCCGAGTAGAACTATCCCGCAATGATTTCCAGAACCCCGCCGCTTAGGATTCTATTGGTAGATGATGAAAAGCACATGCAGATTTTCGTCGGACAGGCTTTGCGCATATCAATCGACTGCACGGTGGCGGAGGCCCATGACGGGGAGGAAGGCGTCGCCTATTGCAAGGCAAACGACCCGGAGTTGATCATTCTGGATATTCACATGCCGCGCATGGACGGGGTGACGGCGCTGGGAAAAATTCGTGAGCTCAAGCCCGACACGCCCATTGTCATGCTGACCTCGGTTTCGGAAGAGGCCGTGGTCGAGAGTTGCGTGAACAATGGCGCCTCGTATTTCATCCGGAAGGATGTCCGGGCGGGCCTGTTAAGGACCGAATTGGAGACGATGCTGAAGCTATTTTTCCCTGACGAACAAGCACCCCAATGAACGATCCACAGCCACCTAAGACCAAACTTCCGTCTTTGGCGGATTTTTTAATGCGTTACGATTTGAAGACCATGCTGGATGAGGCACGGTTGGATTACGATCAGGCATCATCCGGCAGCCCCCGTCACCTGGAACAGAAGGACATCGCCGCCCGTTTCCTCGTCAAGAAGCGCCCTCCCGCCAAAACCTCCAATGAGTAAAGTTGAAGAATTTCTCGTCAACCTGCGCCGGCTGGCACCGGCACAAGTCCAGGTGATCGACGCGCGGGCGAATCTGCTCAAGGGCGAGCCGATGAAGTTGCTCAAGGACTTGACGGAACGGTCCGTGTTGCCCAAGGCGCGTCTCTGCCAGCTCTGGGCCGACGCCTTGGGCGTGGCCTATGTCACTCCGACCAGCGTGGTGGTCCCGACCGACAGCTATGATCAACTGCCCGTGGACATTGCCCGGCAGGTGTGCGCCATCGCGCTCAATTCGCTCGGTGACACCGTGACCGTGGCGATGGCTGATCCGCTGAACAAACAGCAGATCGAATCACTGAGCAAGATCCTGGGAAAGAGTATCAGCCCCGTCTTCGCTCCTCCCGATGAGATCACCACCGTGATCGACATGTATCTCGGATCCGAGGGCAATGTCATGGCGAACCTGCAAAGTGTCTGCGAGCAGATGCCCGGCCTGATTGGGGCCCGGGAGATCAAATCCGCCGCTGACGTCACCGATCTCGTCGACTCCAAGGCGGTGATCGAGCTGCTCAACAGCATCATCCTGACCGCCTACCGGCGCAAAGCCTCCGACATCCATTTTGAAGTAAGGGCCGAGGACAGCCGGGTGCGGATGCGCATCGACGGTGACATGCAGACGATCATGGAACTGCCCCGCGCGGTGCACATCACCCTGGTCGTGCGCATCAAGGTGCTCTGCAAGCTGGATCTCACCCAAAGCCGGCTGCCGCAGGACGGGGCGTTTGAGTTGAAATTCGGCACGCTCAACACCGCGTTCCGCGTCTCGACCCTGCCCAGCCTCTACGGGGAAAAGGCCGTATTGCGTCTCCTCGGCTCGCCGTTGGACCAGTCCAAGCTCAGCCTGGACAATCTCGGCTTCCCCAAATCCACGCTTGAGGCGGTCAAGCGGGTGATCTCGCGCCCCAACGGCATCTTCATTGTCTGCGGCCCGACCGGCAGCGGCAAGACCACCACCCTGTATGCCTGCATCAACCAGATCAATGTCCCGGACCTGAACGTCATCACAATCGAGGACCCGGTCGAATACCGCCTGCCCGACATCACGCAGCACCAGGTCAACGCGGATATCGGTCTGACCTTCGCCAAGGTGCTCCGCAGCATCATGCGGCAGGATCCCGATGTGATCCTGATCGGCGAGATCCGCGACTTGGAAACAGCGCTGATTGCCACGGATGCGGCGCTGACCGGTCACTTTGTGCTCACCACCCTGCATTCCAACAACGCCCTGCAGGCCGTCACCCGACTGGTGGAAATAGGCGTCGATCCCTATCTGGTGGCGCCGACGACGATGGGCGTGCTTTCGCAACGGCTGGTCCGGCGCATCTGTTCCTCATGCAAGGAGCAATACCAGCCGACCGAGTCGGAGCTGGCCAAGTTCTTTTCCGGCACCGAAGGCGTGCCGGTTGTCCTCCACCGTGGACGCGGCTGCCCCGCCTGCTTTGGCACCGGTTACAGCGGTCGGGTCGGTATCTATGAATTTGTCGAGGTCTCGGAAAAATTGCGTGAGCTCATCACGGAGAAACAGAGCGTGGCCTTGCTGCTCGAAGAGGCCGCGCGCGTCGGCCGGTGCTCGCTGCGGTATGATGGTTTGAAGAAGGCGCTCATCGGCTGGACCACCCTCGATGAAGTGGAACGCAACACCCTGCCCGACGTGGGCTTCCATCCGGTTGAGGAGTGATTCCGCCGCCGAGCCATGCGTTCTCTGCGACAAAGTTTCCGGACGATGAAGCGGGTCCGGAACGGGCACCACTCACCCGCCTTCACGCTCACGGAGGCTTTGCTCGCCCTGCTCGTCATCCTGCTTGCCGGCGTGCTGCTGTTCAGCGTGCTGGGCCGGGTCCGTCGCAGTGCCCAACGTGAGCAGTTCGGGGCCGATCTGCGCGCCATCGCGGCGGAATTTGAAAAACACCACTCGGCCTCCGGCCGGTGGCCGGCGGCACCGGAAGAGGTGTCGCGGTTGATTAACGAGTCGTGGCCGGAAGGATCGCCCTTTGGCGGGCACTATGGCTGGGTGCCGCCCGATTCGCGGACCGGCCGCCCGGGAATGATCCAATTGACCGCCTTCGCACCGGATTTTCCCCTGACCCTGTCCCGGGCTGACTTGATGGAGATCGACCGCCTGATCGACGATGGCGATCTGGCCACCGGGCGCTTCCGTACCGCTTTCAATGGCTGGCCGGTCTACCTGGTCGGGACCAGCCCATGAGATCCCATGTATAATGTAACCCTCGTCAATCTGACGGCCGACGCCCGGGCCGTGGCCATCCCCGCGCATATCGAGCAACGTGATGTGGGAAACACCGGCCTGCTGGCCTTGCTCCGAAATTTTTGCGAGATTGATCCGGTCGAGAACGCGAGTGCGGCTACGGAGATCAGGATAAAAGTGAGGCAGGAGAGCTACTTGATTCGTACGGAACAGAAGAAACTCGTCTTGTACGATGTGCACCACCGTGAGATTCCCGGACAATTATTCACCTTGGAGCAGGTCATGCCGGAGCTCGATGGGACGGCGATGGCTGCGCGCAATCAGGCCATCGTGCAGGCCCGCGCTGCGGCCGAGCCCGGGGAAACAGCGCCGGTGGGACCAGTCAGAACGCCGCCGGCTGCTTTAAACAAGCCGCGGTTGATTGGTCTGACGGTCGCGGTGGGGCTCCTCGTGGGTGCAATTCTTTATGTGAACGCGCCCTTTGCCGTCGACGACTCTCTGGCGGAGTTCATCCCGGTCAAAGCTCCGGATCTTGCCGAACTGCAAGCTTCGCTCACCGGAGTCTACCTGACCGGGAACGAGCCCGGCCAGCACGGGATCGTCGTGATGGGCCCGGGTGAATTGAAACTGTTTGAGATGGGCGCCGTGGAGGCACCGCGGATGGCCTACGCAAGCTACACGCTCGGCCGGGTGGGCCCGAAACTCAGCCTGGCGACGAACCAGCCGGGCGGAATCATTGAAGTCGGGGCTGATGGCAGCCTGGTTTACTGCGGGGAGGTCTACCGCCGCATTCCCTAGCAGCTCCCTGCCATGGCAATTTCCCGCATGATCCGATCTCCCGGCGTAGCCGCCGTCCGCGCCTTCACCCTGGTGGAGGTGGCGATGTCAGTGCTCGTGCTCGCCCTCGCCCTCACCACGTCGCTCACGGCCATGCAGAGCGCGTTCCTGCAGTTCGACACCGCGCGCAACCTGGAAATCGCCGCCAATATCCTGCAATGTGAAATGGAAAAGGAACGTCTGTTCACCTGGGCCACGGCCAGCAATGCCGCCTACGCGCCCGTCATCGACCCGAGCTTTGCGCGCAATCCCACGATCAGCGGCCGCTTCACCCTGTCGCGGACCCTTGCCACGATCCATGCAGGGCAGGTGGTGCAGATCACCCTGACGGTCAGTTGGCGCGGCTACGATGGTCGCAGCCTCACGCGCAGCTACACCACCTATTACACCCAGGGGGGACTCTATGCCTATTTCTATAACGTGTAGTGCCCCGGGCGGGGCCCGCCGTGGTTTCACCTTGATCGAGCTGATGGTGGCTGCGCTGATCGGCGGCCTGGTGCTGACCGGGATGCTCACCACCAATCTCCAGCTCATGCGCAGCGGTGCGCGCGTCACGCAATACGCCGAGATGAGTACGCAGGTGCGTCGCGGCATCGAGCAGCTGGAGGGCGATTTGAAGTCCGCCATCGGCATCACATGGAACGGCGCCAGTGACATCACCCTCACCCTGCCGGCCCAGAACGGCACCACCTCGCAGGTGACCTATGCCTGGACGAGTGCGACCCAGAGCTTTTTCCGGGTGCCCGGGGCGAGCAGTGCGGTGACCGCCGGGCGCATTTATCTGGTGAACGGGATTCCCCTGCTGGCCAGTGGCGCTGCGGGACTCACGTTCGCCCGCTATGACCGCGACGGCAACGTCGCGACCACCGATCTCGCGACCAAGGGGGTGCAGGTCAGCATGAACGTGGTCCGCTCGGCGCAGACAGCGGCAACCACCACGGACACGGCGGTGTCGGCCATCTTCACTTTAAGAAACAAGCCGACCTGATGCGCTTCCGCCCGTCACTCTCCTCCCGCAGTCTCCGTCCCGCCGCCAGCGAGCGAGGCAGCATGCTCATCACGGCCATGCTGCTCGCCACCGGGCTCGCCCTGGTGCTGGGCAGTTATCTGACCCTCAGCCGCACCTCGCTCAAGGTCGCCCACCGCACGTTTTTTTCCAACGATGCCGCCAATCTCGCCGAGGCGGGTGTGGAGGAGGCGCTCTACTGCTACAACCTGATGGCCGGTGGCACGGCGCCGGCGACCGCCTGGTCGGGCTGGACGTTCTCCAGCGCGAATGCGATGCGCACCCTTCCCACATTCAATCGCGACCAGAATGCCGTTGCCGTCGTCAAAGTCTACGTCAAGGGCTACGATGGCAGTGATGCCGCCCCGTACATCGTCTCCCAGGCCGTGGTCACGCCGTTTGACGGCGGTGCGCCGGTCATCAGGACCGTGCACCTGGCGCTCCGCCAGAGCCTCGGGACAACAGGGAAGGGATTGATCGCGCTGAACGGACTGACTTTGTCCAACAGCACTTACGTCGACAGCTACGTTTCGAATGCCAGCAACAGCCCCACCGGCCCCTGGCTGGTTTACTCAGCCGGCATCGCTAATTCCAATGCATCCGTCGTGGTGCTGGCGGGCACGGCCTCCATCGCCGGGAGCGCGCGAATCAAGGGCAACCTCTACCTCGGGGCCGGCGTGGCCTCGCCCGGTGCGAGCAAGGTCACCGGCACGATCAGCACCAACTATTCGGCGACTTACCCGTTGCCGGTGTATCCGACGGCGGCGGGCGTCAGTCAGAGCTACAATCTCGCCTCCACCATCCCGGCGACCCTGCCCCGCGCGGGCGACTTGCCGGCGGCGGACAGCCGGTATTATTATTTTTGCGCCAGCACCTCCGTCCGGAACTTCAGCGTCGCGGCGAACAGCAATGTCACGATTGTCGGCACCGCTGCAGTCGACATGCCGCTCACTTCGGCCACGCCGATCACCCTGCCCACAACCAGCACGTTGCACGTCTACATGACCGGTGCCCTCACGCTGGCAACGGGCACCGCGCTCAATGCCAGCGGCTATGCTGGCGCGCTGCGGATCTACACCACGACGGCCTCGGCCTGCAGTGTGGCCGACAACTGCCAGCTCGTCGCCTGGTTCCACGCCCCCAATGCGGCCCTGAGTGCCACGGGTAACACCGCCGGCAACAGGATGTCCGGCTATTTCATTGCCAAGACCATCTCTGCGGCCAACGCCCAGAATTACCATTTCGACGAGTCGCTGCCCGTCAACGCCACCTACAAGATGACCCGCTACATGGATTTCCAGAGCGCCGCCGACCGGGCCACCGTGGCCGGGTTGACGGCTAGCTACCTGCGGTAACGGCTGGCCGGACCAGCGTGACTGACTGGGAAATCCGCTTCG
This sequence comes from Opitutaceae bacterium, assembly GCA_043741015.1. Taxonomy (GTDB): domain Bacteria; phylum Verrucomicrobiota; class Verrucomicrobiia; order Opitutales; family Opitutaceae; genus Lacunisphaera. Next base: position 721 of record JAYUBB010000339.1, on the reverse strand, counting down.
CGGCGGCCTGGGCCTTGAGGCAGAGCTCGGCGGCCTTGAAGGCGTGGGCCTGTGTCATGGCCTTCTCGGTGCGGTTGAGGCAGTCGAGGATGAGTTCGCCGAAGAAGCGGAAGCCGACCTGGCCGGCGACGTTGAGGTAGCGCTCGCCCTGCTGGTCCACGATGTAGACATTGTCGCCCTTCTTGTCGCGGCCGACGTCCACGTATTTGCGGAGCTCGATGTAGCCTTTCTCGCCGAGGATGATCATGCGGCCGTCGCCCCAGGTGCTGAGACCCGGAGGAGTGAACCAGTCCACCCGAATGTAGTTGGTCGCGCCATTGTTGCCGAGGAGGTTGGCCTCGCCGAAGTCCTCGAACTCGGGATGGTCGGGGTGGGCGTGGTTGGCGACGGCGGCGTGCATCACGGAGGCGTCGGTCGCGCCGGAATAGGTGAGGAACTGTTCGAATTGGTGGCTGCCGATGTCGCAGAGGATGCCGCCGTATTTGGCGCGCTCCCAGAACCAGGCGGGCCGGCCGGTACCCTCGCGGTGCGGCCCGAGGCCGAGCACCTGGATGACGCGGCCGATGGCGCCTTGCTGCACGAGATCGGTGGCGAACATGGCCGACTCCACGTGCAGCCGCTCGCTGAAGTAGACCATGTATTTGCGCTTGGTCTGCGCGACGACCTTCTTCGCCTCCGCGAGCTGGTCGAGGGTGGTGAAGGGGGTCTTGTCGGTGAAGTA
>JAYUBB010000338.1:0-2929 GCA_043741015.1 Opitutaceae bacterium | reverse complement strand
TTCAGGAAGTTCAGCGCCTCCATGCTCACGTTGCCTCGCTCCACGGGCAGGCTGCCGCGGATTCGCTTCAGATGCGTTTCTGTTAATTCCATCTCTCTCGCCTACACTTTCACTCAGTCATGGCAATAGTGTTAACAGGCCCTAGTGCTTGAAGTGGCGGATGCCAGTGAAGACCATCGCCATGCCACGCTCGTCGGCTGCTTTGATGACTTCCTCGTCGCGCACCGAACCGCCCGGCTGGATGGCACCCGTCGCACCAGCGTCGGCCGCGGCGATCAGGCCGTCGGCAAATGGGAACAGTGCCTCGCTCGCCACGATCGAACCCTTCAGGTCGAGCTTGGCTTCGCCAGCCTTCCACACGGCGATGCGCGAGCTGTCCACCCGGGCCATCTGGCCGGCCCCGATGCCCAGCGTCTGCTCACCCCGGCAATACACGATGGAGTTGGACTTCACGTGCTTGCCGACCTTCCAGCCGAAGAGCATCGAGGCCCATTCCTCGGCCGTGGGTTCGCGCTTGGTCACAACCTTGCAGCCGGCGGGCTTTTCCATCGAGCGGTCGCGATCCTGCACGAGCACACCTCCGATCACGGAGCGCACCTCCTGGAGCGCGTCGGCGCCGATGCCTTCCTTGGCGATCATCAGGCGCAGGTTCTTTTTCTTGGCGAAGATCGCCAGCGCCTCGGCGGAAAAGCGGGGCGCGATGATCACCTCGGTGAAGATATCCTTGATCTGCTCGGCCAGGTCGAGTCCCAGTGTCTGGTTCACAACGATGATCCCCCCGAAGGGGGCCTGCCGGTCGGTGGCGTAGGCCTTGTGCCAGGCCTCAAGCAGTGTTTCCGCACTGGCAACACCGCAGGGATTGGTGTGCTTGAGAATCGCCACCGTCGGGCGTTCGAACTCCCCGATGAGGTAGGTCGCCGAGGTGATATCCAAGATGTTGTTATAGCTGAGCTCCTTCCCCTGCAGTTGCTCGAAATGCTGGTGGAAGGTGCCGTAAAGCGCCGCCTTCTGGTGCGGGTTCTCGCCGTAACGCAGGCTTTGCGCCTTCGTCAGCGAGATCGCGTAGTTCGCCGGGAAGCCGCTCAGCGCCTCGAGGTCGGGCTCGGCCTGCTGGGTCTCAAGGTAACGCGCGATCGCCGTGTCGTAGGCCCCCGTGCGCTGAAAGACTTTCAAGGCCAGCTTGCGTCTCAACGCGGCCATCTCGCCCGGATTCGCCAGACCCTCCAGCACCGCGCGGTAATCGGCTGGGTCGCACACCACGGTCACGCTCTCATGGTTCTTGGCCGCGCTGCGCAGCATGGACGGTCCGCCAATGTCAATGTTCTCGATGGCCTCCTCGAATTCTACGTGTGGTTTGGCCACGGTCTGCTCGAAAGGATAAAGGTTCACGACGACTAGGTCGATGAGGGCGATATCGTTCTTCTTTGCCTGAGCCAGGTGGTCGGCCTTGTCCCGGCGGCAGAGCAGTCCCCCATGGATCTTGGGATGCAGCGTTTTGACCCGACCCTCCATAATCTCAGGAAACCCGGTGTGCTGGCTCACCTTGGTCACGGGCAGACCGGCCTCCGCCAGCAGCTTGGCAGTGCCTCCGGTCGAGAGCAGGCGGTAGCCGTGCTGTTTGACGAGCCTTGTGGCAAAATCCACGAGACCGCGTTTGTCACTGACCGAAAGCAGCGCGAGCTTTTCCATAGAGTCAGGCCTTTGTGCGTTTGGCTCATTTGCTCCGCAAGCCGAAAGGCGGAGAGAAATTCGCCCGAGCGGGTCATTCTGAGCGTTGCGAAGTTCCGAGCGCAGCGACATCCTAATCCATCAGTACAATCGCTGGGTTAGTCATTCTTGATCCTTCGCTTCACTCAGGATGACAGGCCGCTTGGCCTGTTTTTCCGTGTCTTCTGTGTATTCCGTGGTTTCCTCATCCTCATGACCGCTTCCCTCGAATTGCCCGGCCTCCGGGTCGAACTCGACAAACTCGTCTACCGACATGGGGAGGGACAGCTGCCGCCCGACAAACCCCACGCCTTCATCTATTTCCTCACGATCCGGAACGACTCCGACCGCACCGTCACCCTGCTGGGTCGCAAATGGGTCATCGAGCACGCGGATGGCACCCGGCTCGTGGTCGAGGGCGATAAAATCGTCGGTGAGACCCCCACTCTCGCCCCCGGGGAGCATTTTTCCTACAACAGTTACCACGTCGGCCACTGCGACGCCCGTGCCCATGGCAGTTTCCACGGGGTCGATGCCGGCGGCGCCCACATCTTTGTTCGTATCCCGGCGTTTGACATGGCAATTCCCTCCGGCTGACTCACGCCCACTGCATGAAGCTCATTGACCTCAACAGTGACGGCGGCATCGGCGCCAACTCTCTCTACCTTCAGCTCGGCGATTTTCACCTCGTCATCGACAGCGGGCTGCATCCCAAGAAGGTGGGCCGGCTCGCCGCACCGAACCTCCGTCCGCTGCAGGGCGTAAAGCTGGACCTCATCATCATCACCCACTGCCATCTCGACCATATCGGCTCGCTGCCGCTGCTCATGCGTCACCAGCCGAATACGCCGGTCCTCATGACGCAGCCCAGCCACATGCTGATCGAGCGCATGCTGCACAATTCCGCCAATGTCATGGTCCGCGAACGCGAGGAAAAGGGCATCGCCGACTACCCGCTCTTCACCCACGAGGAGATCGATCGCATCGCCCCGCAGCTCTATCCCCTCGCCTTTAACAGTCCCAGGAAATTCGCCGGGGCGCGCGACGAGATCGAGATCACCTTTCATTCCGCCGGCCACATCCCCGGCGCCGCCGGCGTCGAGATTGTCCACAAGCACCGCCGGATATTCATCACGGGCGACGTCCTGTTCAACGTCCAGCGCATCCTCGATGGCGCGAAGTTTCCCAAGGGCAAATTCGACACGCTCATCACCGAGACCAC
>JAYUBB010000337.1:0-2951 GCA_043741015.1 Opitutaceae bacterium | reverse complement strand
AGCTCGGCGATCTCGAAAGGCTTGGGCAGGTAGCCTGTGACCTCGAGCGTGGCGCACCGTTGCATGGTCTCGCCCTCACTGTAGCCACTCATGACGATGACACGGACAGCGGGGTTGATTCGGCGCAGCCGCCGGAGGGTTTCCTCGCCCGTGAGGCCGGGCATCATCAGATCGAGCAAGACCAGGTCGATGGAGACCGCCTGTCCCTGGTAAATCTGGAGGGCGGCCTGGCCGTCGGACGCTTCGATCGTTTTCAGTCCGATGGAAGCGAGTGCGTGTGCGGCGACGTGACGGACGGCTTGTTCGTCGTCCACCAGGAGGACCGTGCCTCGAAGGGAGACCAAGGTGGCGGTGGTGCCGAAGGGAGGGCTGCTGGCGCTGGCCTCGGTGGTGCCAGCGGGCAGGAAAAAGCGAAAGGCGGTGCCGTGCCCGGTGGTGGACTCGACGAACAATGCTCCCTTGTGGCTCTGGATGATGCCGAGGACGGCGGCCAGACCGAGGCCGCGGCCGGAAAATTTGGTGGTGAAGAACGGTTCGAAGATGCGGGCGAGCACCTCGGGAGGCATGCCACTGCCGTTGTCGCGGACCTCGAGGCTGACGTAGCGCCCGGCCGGCAGCGCGGGCGCCAACACGGCCTGTTGGAAAAATTCCGCCGGCAGGTCGCGGCAGACGGTGGCGACCGTGATGACGCCGCCGGGCCGGTCGCCGATGGCGTCGGAGGCGTTGATGACTAGATTCATCACGATCTGGCGGAGCTGGGTGACATCGCCAAGGACGGAGGGGAGGCCGTTTGCGGTCTGGAGTTCGAGGCGGGCGCGTTTGCCGACGGTGACCTCAAGCAGGGCGGCGGTGTCGCGCACCAGGGAAGTGAGATTGACGGGCGCGGTGATGAAGGCGGCCTTGCCGGCGTAGGCGAGCATCTGGGCGCAGAGGTCGGCGGCGCGCCGGGAGGCGTGCTCGATCTGGCGGAGCTGGTGCCGGACCTTGTGGCCCTCGGGCAGCTCCATGCCTGCCAGCGAGGCGTTGCCGAGGATGGCGGTGAGGATGTTGTTGAAATCGTGGGCGATGCCGCCGGCGAGCACGCCGAGGCTCTCGAGCTTCTGGCTCTCCAGCAGCTGGCGCTCGAGGAGAAGCTTCTGCTCCTCGGCGGCCTTGCGGTCGGTGATATCGCTGGCGATGCCGCACAGGGCGTAGGTGCGACCCTGCTCGTCGAGCAGAGGGAATTTGTGCACGATGCTGGTGCGCGTGCCCGCGGAGGTGACGGCGGATTCCTCGAACTCCATCGGGCGCCCGGCGGCCATCACCTTGGCGTCGTTCTCGCGGTAGAGCCGGGCGTGGGCGGCCGGGAACAGTTCGGCGTCGCGCTTGCCGAGGATGTCGCCTTGGGGCCGCTGGCAGAGGTCGGCAAAGGGCTGGTTGCACAGGAGGTAGCGGCCTTCAAGATCCTTCAGGAAGATGAGCGCGGGGCTGTGATCAAGGATGTCCTGGAACCGGGCCTCGCTGGCGCGGAGCTGGCGGGTGCGCTCCTGCACAATCTGCTCGATGCGGTTGGTGCGCTGCCAGAGGGTGTTGATGAAAAGTGCCAGCAGGGCCGTGATGGCCAGAACACCGGCGAAGCGGATCCAAGGCAGCACGGTGGCTTGTTCCGCAAGCCAGCCCGCGCGGGGCCGGTAGAGCACATGCCAATCCCTTCCGCCAATGGGAACGGGCAAATCACGGATCGCGTCGCGGCGGAACTCGGCCTCGCTGGGCGCGGAATCATGCGGGGCCGCGTTGTCGGCGGGGCGGTAGTACAGGATGCGTCGTGCGGGGTCCTGCTCGCTGGCATCAATGAAGAACATATCGACGATGGAGTCGGGATGCACCGCGCGGGTTTGCTCCAGCAGATCGCTGGTGCGAAAGACGGCCTGCACAAAACCGAGAAACTTCGGCGGCGCTTTGGGCGGGCCAGCAGGAAGGGAGCCCAGGACCGGCACGGCCATGATCACGCCGAGCTTATCCTGCACCAGGCGTACCTGGCACGTGAGGGCGGGTTTCCCGCCGGTGCGCGCCCGGTCGAGGTCGGCGCGGGTGGGGCCGGTCAATAGATCGTAACCCAGCGCGGGTTCATTGCCAGCGAACGGCTCGATATAACTGACGGGCAGGTAAGAGGGACGCTGGCCGGCCCGGCTTAGTTGCCCGCGGGAATCTCGTTCGGTGATTTCGAATTTATGCCCCGGATAGTTTTGTCGGAGGACTGTCTCCCAGGCCTCACGCTGGTCGGCGGTGACGAAAGGCACCCACTCCAGCGCCTGGACACCGGGCCAGCGTTCTTGGAATCGTTGCGCCGTGCGGGCGAACTCCTCAGGGGTGACGTTTCGCTCAAGCCGGAACAGTGAGGCCAGCCCGTAAAGCGCATCCTCATAGCGGCTGACCATCATGTTCGTGAGCAAATGCCGCATGTTTATGCGCCGGACCAGCTCCGCCTCGTCCCGATCACGCTCGCGGTGCCGGGCATCGTTGAACGCCCACCCCCCCAGCGCCGTGCCCAACAGGACCACAGCAAGCATCGTGGTAAGGTGATTCAAAAAAAACCTGGGGCGATGGGCGGGATGATCCATGCAGTCGACCGGCGTAACCTGGCCGGTCAGCGTAAAGGCCAATACATGCGGCCGGTTTTGAAGTCTAGGCAATCCGCTTTAACTCTACAAAACCGGAGCGGGCAACTCCCTCGCCGACGCGCTCCGGGTTTAGGCGAATCTGGCGGGCAAGGCCTATAATTTGTAGGGCAGCGGAAACCGGGAGGTCAGGGTGACGACCTTCTGCTTGGTGGCGGCGATGACGGCGGCCTCGTCGGACTGGCCGATGGCGGTGAGTACGCCGTCGATGAGGCTGGCGATCTCGTTCATCTCGGCTGCCTTCATGCCACGGGTGGTCATGGCGGGCGAGCCGAGGCGGATGCCCGAGGCCTG
>JAYUBB010000336.1:0-27380 GCA_043741015.1 Opitutaceae bacterium | reverse complement strand
GCATTGACGATGTGCTCAACGTCTCCGGTCATCGCATTGGCACCGCTGAGATCGAGAGCGCCCTCGTCTCGCATCCCGCCGTGGCCGAGGCCGCTGCCGTCGGCCGCCCGGACGAACTCAAAGGCCAGTCTCTAGTCGTGTTCGTTACGCTCAAGTCCACCCACACCGCCAGTGAGCAACTAAAGGAAGATCTTCGCTCCCACGTGGGCAAGGAGATCGGTTCACTGGCCAAGCCGGACACCATCCGCTTCGCCGCCGGCCTGCCCAAGACCCGTTCCGGGAAAATCATGCGCCGCCTCCTGAAGGAGCTGGCCACCACGGGCAGCGTCAAGGGCGACACCACCACGCTCGAGGATTTCTCCGTAATTTCCGCCCTGCAAACCGAGGAATAAAAATACTGAAAGGAAATCCGGTGTGGGCCCGCCGGGTTTTTGTCCGACCCCTAGGCCCATGTCTGTTCTCTATCGTTCCCCACGTCGCGAGATTGGTTTTACCCTGCTCGAACTGCTCGTAGTGCTCGGCGTCATAGCGATCCTCACCGGCATCGTCATCGGGGTGGGGCGGCGGGCCTCCGAAAGCGGTCGCAACGCCCGGGCCCGGGCCGAGCTGGCCGCGTTGTCCGCCGCGCTCGAATCCTACAAACTCACCCAAGGCGACTATCCACGGACGGACCTTCCGGCCCACTTGCTGCAATCCCTGATCGGCAAGCGCGGGCCAGCCTATGCACTCGTGACCGACCGCGCGTTGCTCGAAACGGCAAAATTCACGACCGCTGGGGCGCTCGACCCGTTCACTGCTGAATCGGCCGAATTGCTCGATCCGTGGGAGCATCCCTATCGTTATGCGTACAAGTCGCAGACGCCGTGGACGAATCCCACGTATGTCCTCTATTCGGCCGGACCGGACGGCAGCGCTACGGCGACGCTGCTGACCGGCGGTTTTCCAGATGCCGAAGCCGCCGGCAATGCAGACAATCTCCACGCCAACCGCCCATGACATGGCGATCACCGCGCGTTTCCGGGTTTACTCTGCTCGAGCTGCTCTCGGTTCTTGCGATAATCGGCATTCTGGCCGCACTCATTTTCCCGAGCATAACCGCCGTCCGTCGCTCGGCGAGCAAGGCCAAGACCCGCGTGCAGTTCACCCAATGGGCCGCCGCTATTGAGTCATTTCGAAGCGAATACGGCTATTATCCGGCATTCGACGTCAGCAACCTGGTCAACGGCGGCGTCACGGCGGCCGACCACCTGTTTCACGACATACTTGCGGCCAAAAAACGCGACGGCACGGCGCTCACAACCGGCGGCGCCGCAATTTTGCAGAACCGGAAACTCATTTCGTTCTATTCGTTCAGCGACGCCGACTTCACTCCCGCCAGTCTGATTCGCGATGCCTTCGACAACACCGCGATCGCTGTCCTCGTGGACAAGGATCTCGACGGCGTCATCCGGTCGGGCGCTGATTTCGCCACCCTGCCACTGGTCGGCGGCATCGCGCCGGCCAGTGCCGATTTCCCGGTCAATGGAGTCCGCGCCGGCGTGATCTTCTATGCCCCGGCTCCGGGTGCCACGGTGGCTAACCCTGAATTTATTCTCAGTTGGAAATGAAGATGCGTGCATCGAAGGCATTCACGTTGCTGGAACTCCTTGTCGTCATTGGCCTCATTGCGACTATGTCGGCTTTTCTGTTCAACGGACTGGCCGGCGGAGGCAAATCCTCCGCGTTGCAGTCCGCCCAGGCCACGGTGTCCAACCTCATCATCGCCGCCCGCACCAAGGCGCCGGCCACCAACCGCAAGGCGCGTTTGCTGGTGAATGCCGACGCAGGCTCACCAGAGCGCTACCTGCACTTTGTCGTCCTCCAACTTGCCCGGCAGCCGGGCTCGAGTCCTGCAGATTGGGATACGGTTCAGTCGGCGGCACTCCCGCCGGGCGCCTATGTGGTGCCGGGATCCTTGACGGGATTGGTGGTGGACGCAGCAGAGTGGAGGCGGGTTTCGGATCCCGCGGAGGACTTGACGTCTGATCTATTTAAAAACCAGAGCCTGACGTATGCGATCGAGGGCGACACGGTGGCCCAGCTCTGGACCGGGGTCGCCTTCACGCCCAATGGCACCCTCGCTGCGTTGGTCGGCGGTCCACCGCCGAAAGGCTCGATCGTAATCTCGCTTGGCCAGGTGCGGCCACCGGACACCTACCAAACCGGCGAACCTCCAATTCAATTGGGCAGTGCGCGGCTGGTGCGCGGTTTGAGCTTAAGCGCCTACGGCGTGCCGGCACTGTTAAATGACCGAAACGCTTTCTGATGCGACGCAAGGCTCCAGTCCACGCATTTTCGCTGGTCGAGGTGATCATCGCGGTCGGTTTGTTTGCAGCTTCAATCACCGTTGTCATCGCCTTGCTGCCCGCACTTGCACGGCAGTGTGTAGTCATCACCGATACCCTCGCGGCAGAGCGTTTGCCGGACGCGCTCAAGATCGAGCTGTCCCGCCTGGCCGTCTCGGGATTCGATGCGCTGGCCAGTCAGGCGTCAGTGATGAATGGCCCTAGCGGCAACGGTCTGGCCTTTGTGGCGACCCGTGATGCCGCCCGTCTCCACGCCCGCGATTACCTGCCGCCCACGGTCGGTCGAATACCAGACGAGGAACAATATTTCCTGGTCGAGTGCGGGCGTTTTCCCGATGAGCCGCTCCGCTACGATGCGCAGAAGCACTTTCTGGCTTTCACCGCCCGGGTGTCCTGGCCTTACCGGCTGCCGGGCTTGTCCGCGCCGACGGCAGAAGCCACGCGCACCCAGGTGGTGTTCACTGTGTCGCTCACCCGATGAACTTCGGGAATACAGTTGAAACGCGGAGGTCGCAAAGAACGCGGAGGAATCAGGTCATTCTCCATTTTTGCATTTTTTGTGGCCAAAATTCCGGGAGGTTTGGAAAGAAGTCTCACAAAATGTCCGACGGGTTCACCCTGCTGGAACTGCTCGTGGCGATGACGATCATGCTCGTCCTCGCTGGTCTGATGCTCGTGGTCACTACAAACATCCTGAATCTCTGGCGGCGCAGCCTGGCAGCGCACACCCAGGCAATCACGGCCAAGCAGGTGCTCGATGTGGTGGAACGAGACCTCCAGTCCGCGATGTATCGGCGCGATGCGAATCGCTGGCTCGCTGCGGACATCATCGATGCGTCGGCTGGTCTCACCTATCACGGCTGGTTAAGTGGGCCGGGTCTGATGAAGCCCGCCAACGGCGGTAGCCTTCGGCCTCTGCCACCGCTTGATGCGACTGGCCTGAGCAGATTGGCGGAGGCACGCTTTGGATTGTCTGGGGTTTGGCTGCGTTTCATCGCGACGAATGTGGAGTCGGGTGGCAGCCTGCCGACGGTCATCGCTTATCAGGTGGTGCGTCGGCCGGTGACGGGCAACCCCCTCGCGACCAATCCCGCACCCGTGCGGTATTCGCTCTATCGCTCCGCGGTCGGCAACGACGAGACTTTCGCGAACGGCTACGATATCACATCCAGCGCCTATGGCAGTACGACCAACACGCCGTCCAGCGCCCTGTCGACCGCCTACCGTACAGCCCGCAACGTTACGAATCCCAGTCATGCCAACCTGCTCGCGTCGAATGTCGTGGACTTTGGCTGCTGGCTCTACGTTCGGGATTCAACCGGGGCACTCATGCGCATCTACCCGGCGGTGGCGGGTGACCTCTCCCATCAGGCGGTCGGCAACAGCTCGGCCAACGATTCGCGATTCCCCGAAATGGTGGATGTGCTGGTGCGTATTCTGAGTGAAGAAGGCGCGACCCTCGTCGAGGCCATTGAGACTGGCCGGGTAGTCCGTCCGACAAACTATGCCACGGATGCCGATTGGTGGTGGGGCGTGGTTGAGGCGAATTCCGCCGTGTTCATCCGGCGGGTGGAGATCAAGGGAGTGGCGCCATGATGACGCCGCCGCAACGCGAGTCAGGCTTTGCTCTCGTGCTCACGCTCCTGCTGAGCGCCCTGCTCGTGCTCACGCTTTACGCGCTCAGCGGGCTGAGCAAGATCGGCAGTGAAGTCGCCGCAACGAGCATCTACCAAACGCAGGCCAGGCAGAATGCGCTGCTCGCTCTGCACACTGCTTTGGGTGAACTGCAGCGTTACGCAGGAGCTGACGACGTGTTCACTGGCATGGCGGGTATCACGGGCGTGCCGGCGGGGGCCGGCAACCCAGCCCGGCACTGGTGCGGGGTGTGGGACAACAACGGACAATTCCGTCGCTGGCTGGCTTCGGGCGCATCCGGTGCAGTGATTCCAACGCTGAACGGAAGTGACTCAATCGCTTTGCTGGCGAATGGCGCGCTGGGTGCTGATGGAACCGACAAGGAACACGTGCGTGCTCTGTTGACTCAGATCACACTCAACACCAACGAAGGCATCTCGTTCCGGCAGGGCAGCTTTGCCTGGTGGGTGGGGGACGAGGGCGTGAAATTAAGTGCGGTGGTGCCGGACGCAGAGGCGCCCGTTCCGGGGCAAAAACATGCCGTGGATGAATTGATTTCCACTCTGTCGCCGACCGCGCCCAGCCTGGCCCGGATCGAAGCGTATGCCCAACTGGCCTACGTTCCTGCCACGACACTCACGCCCGGACAACTGCAAAGTAATCTCCATGCTTTGGGCCGCACTCATTATGGCTATGCCGGATTTGCGCGCCAGGCCGGCTTGATGAACATCAACTCAACATCGGTTCGTTTTTGGCGCGGGGTGGGGGCGACTTACAACCGGTTCCGACCGGCGGATCAGCTCAGCCTGAGCCTGACTATCTTCGGCAATCGCATCCGCGACAACCTGGTGGCGGCCACGGCCGCCGGAAAGGCGACAGGGGCGCCCTTTCAGACAGTTGACGGATTTCTCGACAGCGCGTTGCTTGCCACCGCCCTCCAAGGCAGCGGCGTGACGCCGCTGGAATTTCGCGATGCCCTGCGGCCTTGGCTGACGACCCGCTCCGACACGTTCCGCGTGCGGGCCTATGGCGACGCACTCAATCCGGCCGACTCGACCAGGACCGAGGCCACGGTTTGGTGCGAGGCCATTGTCCAGCGCGTGAAGGAGGATCCAGCAGCCACGACCGGGCACTTCGTTATCACTTGCTTCCGCTGGCTGGGCCCGGACGACACCTAGAAAAATCTTGTGGATTTCCGCGGAAAACTGTGACTTCTTCCGCATCCCTTTTGCCAGGGTAGCTCAGTGGTAGAGCAGAGGACTCATAAGCCTTTGGTCGCGAGTTCAATCCTCGCCCCTGGCACCAATTTACGCCGCAGCTTTCGGGCGCGGCGGTTTGCCACTCCTGCCATTATTTTGAAAACGGGGCCTTCGTCTTGCTCGATTCCAGCGCCTGCTCCGCGACGCTTTTCGCCAGCGCCTGGGTGGGCTCGCATCCCGCACCGAGTAGGTTGCCTTGCATGCTGAAGATCGCCCAGCGCCAGTTGTCGGGATGTTGCTGTTCGGTCAGGCCAAAGCGCGCCAGGCCGGGGTTGCGGCAGGTGACTTCCAGCGTCCCAAGCGAGTAGCTACAGCACGCGGAGACTGAGACTGACTCGCTGTGCGAGGAGAGGTCTTGGAAATGCCGCCAGAGTGGAAGGGTGATGGGCATGACAGGAGCAGTGAGTGTAATATACGCCCTGCAGCCGCACAGCGCTATGGGGTGTTATTTGGATGGGGATTGCCCTTTCCCTCGGAAGATACACTCCGCCCAAGGAGTCGGCCCGTCTGGGCCCACCATTCCACTGCGGCAGCTCAGCTCCGATTCCAGTCAGCAGTTCAATTCTGCGCTCTGGTGCCACTTTTGCGCGCTGGTCAGCGCGGGCCTTCAGCCGGTCGTCGGGTGGTTTGCAGCCGACACAAGCCGCTTGAGCCGGCGTTTGAGGTCGACCGTATAGCGGGCCCACGGACGTACGGTTCGCTTCGTATCAATCAGCGTCACGCGGCCACAGGCCGACAACGTATGCAGGCCATCCCGATGCGAATCTGATACAAGGTCGCCGGCGAGAGTGGAGGGAAGGTGTTCAACCTCGATCCGGCCAGGTGCCAGGGTTTTGAAACGGAGAAAGCGGATCGCGCCACCGTATGTCCGGCTGCAGTCCTGCACCGGCAGGACCACCGCCCCGTCCGCCCCGACGAAAGGTGTGCCGCCTGGCCGCGCGCCGGCGCGGTCCTCTACGATCGGGTTTTGTCGATGCAACGTCCAAGGCCCGGTCAGTTTTCCCGCGTGGGCGACATGCAGCTCGCGCTGGTCGCGGGCCTTGGGACCGACGATAGTGAAAAACATCCACCAAATTCCGTCGTGACAGAGCACGGAGGCTTCGGCCCCGCGGACATCGCGCAGCAGCGCGGTTTCGCGCACCCACTCGCCGGGAAATTTCCGTGCGCGGTAGAGCGCAATCTCGCCATTTCGCTGGCTCTCGGGGATCATGAAAACCTGCCCGGCGTCCTCGACGACAAAGGGGTAGGACAGGTGGAAGGGCCGGGCGAGCGCGGTTTGTTTGCTGCGCCAGAGCAGGCCGGGCCCGAATTCATGGTGCTCAATAACAGCGTGCTTCGTGCGATAGTCGAAGGCTTCAACGAAAACATGGGTCGCATCCCCGCGCCGGATACCAAACGGATCGGCCAGGTAGCGCCAGGGACCAGGGTCGGGCAGCCATACGATCTGTTCGCGCAGGCGCGCCAGCGCAGGCGGATCAACCAACGCGGAAATGGGCGAAGGGACAATGCCCACCTGCCAGTAATCGGTTTCGGGCGGGCGAATCATGTGGCCACGGCCACACCGGGACTTTCCTGCCGCGCCGGACTCCACTGGCCGGCCTCAATGACCTGCCCATAGAAATCCATGATGTTGGCGAGGCGGGCCGGGGGATCGAAGAGACTGAGGTCGTAGCCGATCCGAGGCAGCCCGCTGGTGCAGTATTGCTGGTGGGCCGTCGCGATCCCGGTGGCCAACTCCTCGACCGAGCCGGGAGACACGAGGGTGACGGGCTGCTCGAGCAAGTATTCGCCCGGTCCCTCGGCAGCGGTGGCGATAATCGGTAGACCCGTGCTCATCGCCTCGATGATGGCGAGGCCGAAGGATTCCTCGCGGGAGGGTGAGACAAATAGGTCGAGATCTTTCAGGGAATCATAAACGTCCGGCCGGTAACCGACGAGATGGATGCGCGCATCGCCGGCTCGCAATTGCTCCAGTTCGGCGCGTTGAGGTCCCTCGCCGAGGATCACGAGCGCGGCATCGTGGGGCGCACTGGCTTTGAATGCGGTGATGAGCACGTCCATGCCCTTGCTCGCATGAAGCCGGCCGACCGCGCCAACCAGGAACACGTCGTCACCCAAGCCCAGTTCTGCGCGGATGCCTTTCCCCGAATTTCCCACAGGCGCGCGAGGCAGCCAGTTGGGGATGGTGCGCGCGAGGCCCCGGTAGTCGGAGAGGCGGCCGGACTGGGCGCGGTTGACGCAGATCAGGCCACCGAGCCGGGCGTGCTGGTGCGCCTTGTAGCCGACGTGAAGGGTGGCGACCGTCTGGTGCCGGTGCGCACCGCGGGCCAAGGCCTTGCAAGCGGCGCTCAGGTGCCCATGGCAGATATCAGGAGAAAGGCGATCAACCAGCCGGCGCAGCAACAGGCCGCGGAAAAACCGGCCGAAGCTGTGGAATCGGACCTGGCTCGACAACGCCCGGGCAAGAGGGGAGCCGCGCATGCCGGCCACATGAACCTCATGGCCGGCGTCGGCCTGGCGGTTGGCCAAGTCTATGCAGTAGCGTTCGGAGCCGGCGACGCGTGACGAAAAAACGACATGCAGGATGCGAAGACAGGACATGATGTTACAGTTTTCGACGTCAACCGCGCCTAATGGCGGCGGTGACGTTCAGGGGTGAAAGCAAATGCCGGAGCACCCCCGAGCATAGTCGAAAACAACTGCTTCCGTCTGTCAGTCTGATGGGAACTGCGATGTAGGTAAATTACCTACACCGCTACGAAGACCGCCGACTGGGACCGGGAGTTCGTGAGGCTCCTGCCACTCAGCGCGATTTGTTTGCCCCGCGCCAAATAACGCCCCACAACCAACCTAATGGCTGCGACTGTCGCACATCTTATTAGCCGCGAAACATTTCTCCTCACAACCGGCCGCCCCCCGGGGTCCACCACGTGTGACGTCTGAAGCTCAACCGGGTCCGACACCGCGTCGGCGCATTTTTCTCGTGGACGACCATCCGCTGGTCCGCGAATGGCTCGCGGGCATGGTTGCGCTCGAACCCGATCTCGAGGTTTGCGGCCAAGCGGGGGAAGCGGCGGCGGCTCTCGCGGCTGTGCCCAAGTCCCGCCCTGAACTCATGGTAGTGGACCTGTCGTTGCCCCGTGGTTCGGGTTTGGAGCTGATCAAGAAAATGCGGGCGCAATTCCCGGAGGTGCGATTGCTGGTCCTGTCGATGCACGACGAAGCCAGCGTGGCCGAGCGGGCCTTCCGCGCCGGCGCCCACGGCTATGCGGTCAAAGGCGAGTCCGGCCCGCGCATCATTGAGGGCGTCCGCACGGTGCTGAAAGGTGAATTCTATGCGAGTCCGTCCCTGACCGCGCAACTCGCCGGACGCATGTTCGGCGGCGGGGCGCGCAGCGGTGATACGCCCGAGGAACTGCTCAGCGATCGCGAGATGGAGGTTTTCCGCCTCCGCGGACAGGGCCGCAGCCCCAAGGAGATCGCCGATCACCTCGGCGTAAGCGTCAAGACCGTCGGCTCCTACGATGCGCGCATCAAGGAGAAGCTGGGCCTGGTCGATGCCGGCGAGCTGACGCGCGATGCTGTGCTCTGGCATGACCGGCAGCGGGGGTTGGGGAGGAGTGCATGACCCCATGAATCGTTTCGCACTCATTCAACCGCCGATTGGCCTAGGCGGACGGCACCGCCGGACCGGGCTGTGGGCGCTGCTCGCCGGCGCGCTTTGGGTCACCGCGCTCCCCGGGCAGACCCAGCAGTCACTGCCCCCGCCGAACGCCTTGAAGAAAATGAGCCTGGACGAACTCATGGACCTCCAGGTGACGTCAGTTTCCAAGCGGCCGGAAAAACTTTCCGAAGCGGCCTCGGCGATTCAAGTCATAACGGGAGACGACATTCGGCGCGCGGGTGCGACCAGTCTGCCCGAGGCACTCCGACTGGCGTCAAACCTGGAGGTGGCACAGATCGATGCCCGCCAATGGGCGATCACGGCGCGCGGGTTCAACAATGTTTTTGCGGACAAGATGCTCGTACTGATCGACGGCCGCACGGTCTACACGCCGCTTTACGCCGGCGTCTATTGGGATGTGCAGGACACGATGCTGGGAGACCTCGACCGCATCGAGGTGATCAGCGGCCCCGGCGCCACGCAGTGGGGGGCCAACGCCGTCAATGGCGTGATCAACGTCACGACGAAGAGCGCGAAGGATACGCAGGGTGGTGTCCTCGTCGCCGGGGCCGGCACGGAGCTGCGCGACTCGGGCGAAGCACGTTACGGGGGAAAATTAGCGCCCAACCTTTATTACCGGGTCTACGCGAAGTATTCCGAGCGCGGTGATTCCTTCCGGGCCAATGGCCGGAAGTCGGGCGATGCCTGGCGGACGGGGCAGATCGGGTTCCGCTTGGACTACGATGCGGGTGCGACCGATGTCCTCACGCTGCAAGGCGATATTTACTCCGGCACCATGAGCCAGTTCGGACCGGATAACATTCATGCCAACGGCGGCAACCTGCTCGGCCGCTGGTCGCGCCAGCTCGCGGAGAATTCGGACATGAAGGTGCAGGTCTACTACGACCGCACTCACCGGAGCATTCCCGGCTCGTTCACGCAGTCCCTCGAAACGTACGACGTCGACTTCCAGCACCGGCTGCCGCTCGGCCCCGCGCACGATTTTGTGTGGGGGCTCGGCTGCCGTTTCGTGCAGGATGATGTGATCAACACGCCCGCCAATGCGTTCCTGCCGCCGCGGGTCGGCCGCGCGTCGTTCAGCACGTTCGTCCAGGACCAAATCGCGCTCAGCAAAGACCGGCTGGACCTGACCCTGGGCACGAAGGTGGAGTACAACGACTACACCAGGTTCGAGGTCGAGCCGAGCGCGCGGCTCACCTGGCGGCCGGACCCGGGACAGACCCTGTGGGGCGCGATATCGCGCGCGGTCCGCACGCCTTCCCGCATCGACCGTGACCTGTACTCGCCGGCCGCTCCGCCGTATCGCATCACGGGTGGCAGCAAAGTGGTCTCAGAAAAACTGGTTGCTTACGAAATCGGGTATCGCGTGCAGTTTGAACCGGCGCTTGCGCTGTCGCTGGCCACCTTCCTCAACGAGTATGACGACCTGCGCAGCCTGGAGCCGCTCAATCCGCCCCGGGCATTTCCCGTGGCGACCAGCAGCGGACTGCGCGGCCGGTCGGCTGGAGCGGAGCTGACCGTTGAGTGGCAGGCCGCGCCGGGGTGGCGGTTGCGCGCGGGCTGGACCGAAATGCGCGTTCGCAGCGAACCGCAGCCCGGCAATCTGGATAGAGCCGCGCGCGACAGCGTCGCGCGCGATCCGAATCATCAGGTGTTCCTGCGCTCGTTGCTGAACCTGTCCGCCACCTGGGAATGCGATGCCACGGTGCGCTATGTCGCCCCGATCAATCTCCAATCAGTCCCCGGCTACGCCGAGGCTGATCTCCGGCTGGGATGGCAGCCGACGCCAGCCTGGGAGCTCTCGCTGCTCGGGCAGAACCTGTTGCACTCCCACCATCCGGAATTCAACATCCCAGGGGCGCGCCGCGAACTGCAACGCGCTATTTTCGGAAAAGCGTCATGGCGGTTCTAACGACGATCACACGTTATCGTTGTTGGAGCGTGACACCGCGCCATTGGGCCGCGTGGATCGTCGGCCTGGCCCTGCTCGGCTCCGTCGCGCCGGCGGCCCCCGTGCAACCGACGCCCTCGGCCGAGTATCAGCTCAAGGCGGTTTTTCTTTTCAATTTTGCGCAATTCGTCGAATGGCCGGCGCGGGCGTTTCTCGAGCCCAAGGCTCCACTCATCATCGGCGTGCTGGGCGAAGATCCCTTCGGCGCTTACTTGGACGACCTGGTGAGCGGTGAAAAGGTCGGAGATCGCCCCTTGCTCGTCCGCCGCTTTAAACGCGCCGAAGATCTCACTGAGTGCCACATTATTTTTATCTGCCGCTCCGAGGCCCGGAACCTCGATCAGATCGTCGCCGGACTGAAGGAGCGGAGTCTTCTCACGGTCAGCGATGTGGACACGTTTACGCGACAAGGCGGCATGGTGCGGTTTGCCACGGAAAACGGGAAGATCCGGCTCAGGATCAACGTGGAGGTGGCGAGGTCGTGTGATCTCACGATCAGTTCCAAAATCCTCCGTCCGGGGACGATCGTGACACCCGGGAAGGACTGAAACATGGCGCTGTTTAAAAATACGCCGATCCGGCAAAAACTGATGACGGTGATCCTCTTGACCAGCGGCGTCGTGCTGCTGCTCACGTGTGCGACGTTTATCGGCTACGAATTGCTGACGTATCGCCGCGCCGCCGTCCGGCAGCTGGCGACGCTCGGGGAGATCATCGCCAGCGAGAGCACGGGGGCGGTCGCCTTCGAGAACCAGCGTGATGCCACGGAAATCCTGGCGGCGCTGAAAGCCGAGCACCACATCGTGGCAGCCTGCCTTTATGATAACAAGGGCCGCGTGTTTTCCCGTTATCCGGCCGGCGCCCCGGACGAGGTTTTTCCGCCGGCTCCCTTGGCCGATGGTTACCGGTTTGTGGCGGGACATCTCATCGGATTCACGCCCGTGGTGCAGGTCAAAGGCAGCGAACGCTTCGGGACCCTCTACCTCAGCTCCGACATGGAGGCGATGTACGAGCGGCTCCGGCTTTATGGCGGTCTCGCCCTCCTGGTGGTACTGCTCGCGTCAGTGGTCGCCTATGTGCTTTCCCGAATGCTCCAGGGCCAGATTTCGCATCCAATTCTGGAGCTGGCGCACACGGCGCAGGCGGTCTCCGTCCGGCGCGACTACTCGGTCCGGGCCAGCAAGCATGGGGAGGACGAACTGGGCGTGCTGACCGACGCCTTCAATCACATGCTCGCTCAAATCCAGGAGCAAAATGAAGGATTGGAAAGGCGCGTGCGCGAACGGACCGTGGAGCTGGAATCGGCGAACGACGAGCTGGAGGCCTTTGGTTCCTCGGCCGCGCATGATTTGCGCACTCCGCTCCGGGCCATTATGGGTTTTGCCGACGTGCTGCTGGACCCGCGGGCGAAAATCCCGGCGGAAGAGGCGCAGCGTTACATCCGGATGATCCGCGACGGCTCCCTGCAGATGGGCGAGTTGATCAATGACCTCCTGGCTTTCTCCCGCCTCGGCCGCCAGGCGCTGGCGCGCCAAACAGTCGATCTCACCCGGCTCTGCCGCGAGGTTTACAAGAAACTGGAGCCCGAGCGCGGCGAGCGCCCGGTCGAATTGCGCCTGCACACCCTGCCCCCGGCGGACGGCGACCCCGCGTTGCTGCGCGTGGTATTCGTGAATCTCCTGTCCAATGCACTCAAGTACACTCGCCCGCGCGCGGCCGGCTTGATCGAAATCGGGGTGACAAACGAAAAGGATGAAAACGTGTCGGTCTTTTTCGTGCGAGACAACGGCGTCGGCTTCGACATGCGCGACTCCGGCAAATTATTCGGAGTGTTTCAGCGCTTGCACCCCGCCCACGAATTCGAGGGCACCGGGGTCGGCCTGGCCACGGTGCGTCGGATCATTGAGCGACATGGCGGTTACATCTGGGCCGAGGCGGCGCCCGAAATCGGGGCGACCTTTTTCTTTACGCTGGCCCCGGGCGCCCTCGCGGGTCGGCGTGAGGCGGCGGCGAAGTAAGACGGCCGGGCGCTGGCGTCTTCCGTGCTTGCCCTGCGCTGCCTGCGCGAAGCAGGGTAGGCTGTGGCTACTGGAAAATACGACCTTGTGATCCTCGCCGCTGGCATAGGCAGCCGGTTCGGCGGCATCAAGCAGGTGCAGCCGGTCGGTCCGCGCGGCGAGCTGATCATCGAGTATTCAGCTTTCGACGCCCTGCGTGCCGGCTTTGGCCGGCTCGTGCTGGTCATCCGCAAGGATATCGAGGCCGACTTCCGCGCGATCATCGGCAAACGGTTGGAGCAGCGAATGGCCGTGCGGTATGTCTACCAGGAACTCAGCCAGCTGCCGTCGGGATTCAAGCCACTGGCCGGTCGCACCAAACCTTGGGGCACGGCCCACGCCGTGCTTGCGGCGCGCGAACAGGTCCGCGGACCATTCGCGGTGATCAATGCCGACGATTTCTACGGTGCCTCCGGTTACAAGACACTCGCGGCGCATTTCGCCGCTGCTCCGGACTACGCCATGGTGGGCTATCCGCTGCGTCAAACCCTGTCGGAGCATGGTACGGTCAGCCGCGGACTGTGCGCCACGGATAGCGCCGGCCGGCTGCGGCGTATCACCGAGATCACCAAGATCGAAAAGATCGGGGAGGAGGCACGCTATGTCGATGCGGCGGGCCAGCGGCAGACCCTGACGGGCGGCGAGATGGTCTCCATGAATTTCTGGGGTTTCACTCCGGCGGTGTTTCCGCAACTGGAGGCGTTGTTCGGCGACTTTCTGCGTCAGAACTCCGCCGACCCGCAGGCGGAATTCTTTCTGCCCACGGCGTTGAGCGCGCTCAACGAGAACAAAGCGGCCAAAATCTCCCTGCTGCGGAGCGGCGACGAGTGGTTCGGCCTCACCTATCAGGAGGATTTGCCTGCCGCGCAGGCGGCGGTGAAGGCACTGGTCACCGCTGGTCGCTACTCGGACCCTCTCTGGGATTAGTCCATATCTGCCAGCAGCGCCTGCATTTCCCGGGCGGGATCCTCGTGGTCCTGGGCGAGGGCGAGCTTGAGGGCTTCCTCCAGCCAGGGTTTCGCCTCGGTCCGGCGCCCGAGTCCGAGCAGGGTCTTGCCGAGCAGAATCCGGGGCATCATCCACTCCGGCTTCTTGTCAGCGCAATGGGTCAGGTGCTCGACGGCATCGGCGGGGCGGCCCTCAGCAAGCAGCGCTTGGGCGAGACTGAACCGGAACAGTTCGTTGGCGGGCTGCTGCTTGACGAGCGCCGCGAATTGCCGGGACCGCATCTCAGTCGAAGAAAAGCGCCACGCCGGTCGAGTTGTCCATGCCGCCGCGCTCGTTGGCGCGGTCAATCAGGGCCGTAACCACCGCTTCCGGGCTGGTGGCCTCGACCATTTGCCTGGCGATCTCCTCGGGCGGGACGAACCGGGTGATGCCATCGCTGCACAGCAGGTAACGGTCGTGCGGGAGAATGGTGTGCGTGAAACAGTCGGGCTCGAGCGGCGGGGGCTGGCCGATGCAGCGCGTAAGGGCGTTGCGATTTTCCATCAGCAGGCCGAGAGGTTCGCCACGGGCCGTGCGCTGGCGCAGCTCCGTCTCGATCGTGTGATCGGTGGTGAGTTGTTCAAGGGCCTTGGAGCGCAGGCGGAAAGCCGCGGAATCGCCCACATGGCCGAAATGCATCTTTACGCCCGTGAGATGCACAAAGACCAGGGTCGAACCGATGCCGAACTGAGGACTGAGCACGCGGCCAAGTTTGAAGACCTGATCGTTGATCTCCCTGAGGATGCGCTCATAGTTCAGTTTCTGTCCGGGTGTATGCTCGCTGACGATCTTCTGGAGCGCAGTGACCGCCAGTTGGCTGGCCTGGCCGCCCGAGGGTAGTCCACCGATGCCGTCGGCGACAGCATAGATGCCCAGCGCATCGTTGCAGAGGTAGCTGTCCTCATTTTCCGGACGAATGCGACCGATATCGGTGTGGGCAAAGGTGCTGAACTTCATTGAGTGAAAGGCAAGACTAGTGGCAGCTTTTGGCTCAAGGGAAAGGTCTAAAAACGCGCTCCCGGTTGCCAAGTTCCATCCGCTCGTATTCCGTTGCGGGCAGGCTGGCCAGAAACTCCCGACCGTAGGCTTTTGCCAGCACGCGGGAGTCGAGGATCGTGACGAGCCCCCGGTCGGTTTTACTGCGGATCAGGCGGCCGACACCTTGCCGGAACTTGATCAGCGCGTCCGGCAGCGTGAGGTCGTTGAAGGGATTTCCGCCCGCGTCACGGATATGCTCGCACTTTGCCTCTGTAATGGGGTGGGTCGGCGGGTCGAAGGGCAGGCGGGTGATGATGACCTGCGAAAGCGCCGCGCCGGGCACGTCCACGCCGGTCCAGAAACTGTCCGTGCCGAAGAGCACGGCATTGCCCAGCGAACGCATCTGCTGTGCCAGCTCGGTGCGGGACAGGTCTGCACCCTGGATGAGGAACGGGCGGCGCGCCTTCCGCCATTCCGGCTCCAGGGTGGCGGCTACGGCGCGCATGTCCGTGTAGCTGGTGAACAACACCAGCGAACCCCCTTTGACCCGCTCCGTGCAAAAACGAATATAGTCGGTCAGCGTGTCCAAGGCGAGTTTGGCCTCCTTTGGCGAAGGCAGGGGGACATCGGACGCGACAAAGACGCGCATGTTCTTTTCGAAATCAAAAGGAGACTTCACCGCGACGGCCTCGGCGCTGTCACCTCCGATCCGGGCCGCGAACGGCTCAATGCTGCCGCCCATCGCCAGCGTGGCGCTGGTGCATACAACGCTGGTGCGACAGCCGAAGAGATGCTTGCGCAGTTCCGGCGCCACATCGATCGGGGCGCTGCGGAGCGTGACGATGGTCTGCTTCCGACCGCTGCGTTCGGCCCAGTAAACGTGTCCCTCGTCGCCGAGGGTCAGCCATTCGGTCAAACCGGCCTGCAGGCCCTTGATGCGTTGCTTTTGCTCCAGCAGCTCGTCGTGTTCGCGCCCCTCGGGCAGTTTGTCGGCCAACTTCGCGAGCAGCCGGTCCAATGCGCCTAGCGGGCCGTCGAGGGTGGGCTCGGCCACGCCGGTGTCGCGCACGCGCACGATGGCACGCTGGTCAAGCAGCCGGGTGGAGATAAAATCAAAAAAATGTTTCGAGGCATCGAGCGCGTCGATGACAAGCTGCTGGCCGGCCGGGCCGCCGTGCTTGCGCATGAGCCCGCGCTTGCTCTTCGGATTGAAAAGATGCTTCAGGGCGCGATCGACGCCATAGCTGCTAAGCGAGAGCCCGAAGTTGGCCGTGGCCACCTCCGGCACCGTGTGCGCCTCATCGAGCACGAGAAAGTCGTCGGGAAAGAGCACGCCGCGGGTCTCGGTGTTCCCGCCTTGGGCGCGGGCGCCGCCGGCGTTGATGAGCGCGAAGAGCAGGGCGTGGTTGACGATGATCACCTGCGAAGTGCGCAGCTTGGCCCGCGCGCGCTGATAGTGGCACTGGTCGCAGTCGCAGTGCTTGCGCGAGCAGGCGGAGGAGTCGGCATTGACGGCGTCCCACACCTCCGGGCGTGGCGGAGGTTTCAGTTCGTGGCGCAGGCCGGTCTTGGTCGTCTCCGCCCAGGCGGCGATGCGCTGCAGTTCCTCGTAGTCGGCGTCGGCAAACAGTGTCGTGCGGTCGGCGAGCGCGTGACCGAGGCGGGTGGGGCAGAGGTAGTTGGATTTGCCCACCAGCACGGTCGAGCGAAACTCGGTGTAAGCGGCGCAGGCGGGGTCGGATTTGAACAACCGGCGGCAGATCGGCAGGTCCTTCTGCTCGATTTGCTCCTGCAGCGAAATGGTGTGCGTCGAGACGATGAGCTGCCGGCCCTGGTCCACGGCGTGGATGATGCCGGGCACGAGGTAGGCAAGGCTCTTGCCCACGCCCGTGCCCGCCTCGAACAGCAGCGGGACATCATCGGTCAGCGAGGCCGCCACGGCGCGGGCCATCTGTTCCTGCTCGGGACGGTGCTCCAGCTTCAGGGCGCCGCACAGCGTGCCGGTCTCGGCGAAGATATTTCTCGCGAGTTCCCGGAGCCTGGTCGGTTTGGCGCCTGCGCCTTCATCGGTGAGCCCAATCATCCGGCGAATCAGCGCGGAGCACCGGAGGGGAGCAAATCAATTTGCGCAGCCGGACGCCGCGGGCACTGTCAGGGCATGAAACCCGCGATTGATACGCCGAGCAACTGGACCGACGATCTGGTCCGTTTCCTCTGCGAGCAGCCCGGGGTGGGCGCTGTCCGGCTCGATCCGGCAGCCCACCGGGTGTCCATCGCCACCTTGGGGACGGTTAACCTGCCTGATCTTGAAGAGAAACTCGCGGCAACGATCGCCGCCGTGGAGGCGCAGTTTGCCGCCCAGCCCGCCCGACTGTCCTCGGCCGGGTTTTCACTGAAACGCGACGGCGAGGCGGTCGTGATCGGCCGCAACATGGGGCAGACCGCCGAGAAGCTCTGGCTCTGGCGGGAAATGGAGTGGCCCGAGATCAAGGCCGAGCCTTCG
Source organism: Opitutaceae bacterium (assembly GCA_043741015.1). Lineage (GTDB taxonomy): Bacteria > Verrucomicrobiota > Verrucomicrobiia > Opitutales > Opitutaceae > Lacunisphaera. The sequence goes on along the minus strand of JAYUBB010000336.1, from coordinate 9,980 downwards.
CCGGAGGACCAGGAGTGGCGCACGCTGGCCGTGCTGGCGGTGGTGTGCGGAGGCGCGGGCCTTGCAGGTGTGCTGAGCGCCAGCTTTGCGCCCGGTCTGCCGTGGCTCGCCCGGAGTTTCTACCTCGTCGGCCTCGTCACCGGCGGTTGGGACGCCGCCATCGATTCCTGGGCCAACCTGAAGAAGCGTGAGGTGGAGATACATTTCCTGATGCTGACGGTGGCCGTCGGCGCGATGTTCATCGGGGCTTGGGGCGAGGCCGTGCTGCTGCTGTTCCTTTTCTCCGCCTCGGGTGCGATGGAGGAATACGCCCTCGACCGCACCCAGCGCGAAGTCAGCGCCCTGCTTAAGACCGCGCCAAAGCGGGCTACCGTGGTCGATGCAGACGGTCGCGAACGCGAGGTCGCCGTCGAGGAATTGCAGTTGCAGCAACATGTCCGGGTGAAACCCGGTGGAGCCTTCGCGGCCGACGGCCTCGTTATTGCCGGCAAAAGCGCCAGCGATGAATCCAATCTGACCGGTGAGGCGGCGCCCGTGGAGAAAGGCGTGGGCGACCAGGTGTTCAGCGGCACGCTCAACCTATGGGGCTCGGTGGACTATGAGGTCGTGCGGCTTCCGGCCGAAAGCACGCTGCAGAAGATTATCCGGCTCATCCAGACGGCCCAGAAGCTCAAGGCGCCAAGCGAGCGCTTCACGGACAAGTTCGGTACCGGCTATACCTATGCCGTCATCGGCGGGTCGTTCGTGATGTTCCTTGTGTGGTGGCTGGGCTTCCAATTACCCGCCTTCACCAACACCCCGGAGGCGCGCTCGGCGTTCTACCGGGCGATGACCCTCATGGTCGTGGCCAGCCCGTGTGCGCTGGTGCTGTCCATCCCGTCGGCCATCCTCGCGGCCATCGCCTGGGGCGCGCGGCATGGCGTGCTTTTCCGCGGCGGTGCAGCCATCGAGAAACTGGCCGACATCACCGTGGTCGCGCTCGACAAGACCGGCACGCTCACCACGGGCGAGCTGGCGGTGGTTGGCTACGAGAGTTTCCCCGCCGGCCGCGAGGCCGAGATCAGGGAGCTGGCCTATGCCCTGGAGCACAAGTCGGAGCATCCGCTAGCCCGCGCCATCGTGCGCGACGCCAAGGCCCGGGGCGTGCGGGAAATCGCCCTCGATGATTTCCAAAACATCGTGGGGCAGGGTGTGCGCGGCAGCTTCGGCGGAGTGCAGGCGTTGCTGGGCCGGCGCGAACTGCTCGAGGCCGGGCCGCTGGCCGGCTGGGCCGCCAAGCTGCCTCCGGCCGCCGCCGAACTTTCCGAGGTGTGGATCGTGGGCCGCGATGTGATCGGCCGGGTGCTGCTGCGCGACCAGATCCGGGTCGAATCAAAAGCGGTGCTCGCCGAATTGAAAAAGATGGGCATTCGCACCGTCATGCTGACCGGCGACCGCCGGCATGCGGCGGAGGCGGTGGCGCTCGAGCTTGGGATCGATGAGGTCCGGGCGCACCTCACACCCGAACTGAAGGTCGCGGCCATCCAGGATCTGCGGCAGGGCGGAGCGAACCGCGTCGCCATGGTCGGCGATGGCGTGAACGATGCGCCGAGTCTGGCTGCGGCCGACGTGAGCGTGGCGATGGGGGCGCGCGGCAGCGACGCAGCGCTGGAACAGGCCGAGGTCATTTTGATGCACGACCGGATTGAGAACTTCCTCGCGGCCGAGCGGCTGAGCCGCCGCGCCAAGGCCATCATCCGGCAGAACCTGACCCTCTCGCTCGGGGTCGTGATCATCATGGTGATTGCCACGGCATTCGGTGCTGTGCCGCTGGCCTTGGGTGTCGCCGCCCACGAGGGCAGCACGCTCGTCGTCTGCCTCAACTCGCTCCGCCTGCTGTTCGGAAAGAACGGGTAGGGTGCCGCGGCGGGGTCGCCGTGGCTCCAGCCATGCAAGGAGCGCGGGCGCCTAATCCTCGATCCACACGAGGTCGCGGGTGCGGACCTCGTCGAAGAGCCCGATGATCCCGAGGTTGTTCATGTGGATGCATCCGGCGCTGAAGGGCGTGCCGAGCCGGTCCTCGTGGTTGGTGCCATGGATGTAGATATAGCGGCCATGTGAGTCCACGTTGCCGCCGAGGTTGTGGCCCGGCTCAAGTCCGCCCAGCCAGAGGATGCGGGTGGTGATCAGGTTGCGTTGCTGGTCTTCGGCCACGAGCTCGGAGAAATGCTTTCCCGTGGCGACCCGGGCCTTGAAAACGATGCCGGGCGGCTGGCCAGCACCGAATTTCTCGACGATCTCGTGCAGGCCGCGCGGCGTGCCGAGGGAATCCTTCACGTTCGACGGCGGGCGGAGCGAGGTGGAAACGACGTGGGACTTCACCAGACAGCCGTCCCGGTAAAATCCAAGCAACTGTCGCGCAATAGATACTGCAATAAGCCGCGTTGTCGGCTTGAGTCCGAGTGCGTCACACTTTTCTTTGGCCCGTTCAAACGAATCATTCACGTGAGTAATCAATCCTACAGAGTCGGTATCGTCGGTGCGACAGGTGCGGTCGGTCAAGAGCTGATCGGCCTCCTGCTGGCACGCGCATTTCCGCTCGCGGAGCTGAGGCTGCTGGCCTCGGTGCGTTCCGCGGGCCGCAGCCTGGACGTGGGCGGAAGGAAACTTACGGTGCAGGAGGCCCGGCCCGAGGCCTTTGACGGACTCGACCTTGCCTTCTTTGCCGCCGAGGGCGCCATCGCCAAGGCGCTGGCCCCGGAAGCCGTCAAGCGCGGCTGCCTCGTGCTGGACAAGAGCTCGGCCTTCCGCATGGCCGCCGCCGTGCCGTTGGTCATCCCCGAGATCAACCTGGAGGCCACGCGCGGCCATCTGGGCATCATCGCCAGTCCCAACTGCTCGACCGCGGTTGCGCTCATGGGCCTATATCCGTTGCATCGCTTGTTCGGCGTGAAGCGCGTATTCTTCTCCACCTACCAGTCGGTGTCCGGCACTGGCGCCGACGCGATCGACGAACTCGAGGCGCAGACCCAAGCCTACGCGAAGGGCCAATCGCTACCGCGCAAGGTCTATCCCCACCAGATTTTTCAGAATGTCATCCCGCAGGTCGATACCTTCGGCGCGGATGGCTACACGGGTGAGGAAACCAAGATGCGCGAGGAGAGCCGCAAGATCATGGGCCTGCCCGGGCTCAAGGTCTCGGCCACCTGCGTCCGTGTGCCGGTCGTCCGCGCCCACTCGGTGGCGGTCAGCGCCGAGTTTGTGAAGCCCGTGGACCTCGTCGCCGCGCGCCAGGCCCTCGCGGGCTTCGCTGGCGCCGTCCTCGTCGATGACCCGGCCAAGCAGTCCTATCCAACCCCGCTCGATTTCAGCCGACAGGAGAAGTGTGGCGTGGGCCGCCTGCGCCTCGACACCGCTTTGGACAACGGCCTGTCGTTCTGGGTCAGCGGTGACAACCTGTGGAAGGGTGCCGCGCTCAACTCGATTCAGATCGCCGAGGCCATGATCAAGGCCGGTATTCCGCTGCGGGCGAAAGAAGTGGCCAAGGTTTGAATGGGTAGGGCGCGGACTTCGTTCCGCGCCGCGGTGGCGAAGTAACTCGCCACCCTACCAATAATGCCTTGCGACGACTCCTTCGTTTTCGTTCCTTTCTGTCTTTCCGGACGTCTAGCTCAGTTGGTTAGAGCACCTCGCTTACACCGAGGGTGTCGGGGGTTCGAGTCCCTCGACGTCCACCACTTTCCCGCATGAAACTCATCCTCGCCACCAGAAAAAGCCCGCTAGCCCTGACGCAGGCGGAGATGGTGGCGGCGCGATTGCGGGAAAAGATTTCCGGTGCCCAATGCGAGCTGCTTAAGGTCGTCACGACCGGCGACAAGCAGGCCGAGTGGTCGCTGAGCAAGCAGGGCGGGAAGGGGCTCTTCACCGCCGAGCTGGAGCAGGCGTTGCTGCGCGGTGAGGCCGATGCTGCCGTGCACAGCTGCAAGGACCTGCCGGGCGAAAACACCCCGGGTCTGGTCGTCGCCGGGTTTCTTTCCCGCGAGGTGACCCACGATGTGCTTGTGCTGCGCGCCGGCGTGAAGTCGCCCGCCACCATCGCCACGAGCAGTCCGCGTCGCCAGAAGCAGATCGCAAAGCTTTTTCCCACCGCGAAGTTCACCGAGATCCGCGGCAACGTGGACACCCGCCTGAAGAAAATCGCCGCCGGAGACGCCGACGCGACCGTGCTCGCCGCGGCGGGAATGAAGCGACTGGGCATCACCAGTTGGCCGGGCGTGGTTTTTCGTCCGCTGGCTTTCGCCGAAAGTGTCCCGGCCGTGGGGCAGGGGGCCATCGCACTCCAATGCCGGGCGGGCGACGAGACGAAGTTCGCTCCCGCCCTAGACGCCGCGACCGCGCGTTGCGTCAACCTCGAGCGCGCCTTCCAGGTGCAGCTCGGTGGCGGCTGTCAGATTGCCTTTGGCGCGCACGTCTCGAAGGACACGCTGCATTTCTTCCACGAAAAGACCGGCACCCGCACGCTGCCGCTCCACGAGGCCGACTTCGCCAACCCGGCCGCCACGGCCGCCCGCCTCCTCAAGCAACTTGGATTCCATGCCTGATAAGAAATCACTCTCCGGCCGCCGTATCGTTCTCACCCGGCCCGCGGGCTCGTCCGCCGACTGGCGCGAGCGCCTTGCGGCCCAGGGCGCCGAGGTCATCGAGCTGCCGCTCATCCAGGTCACCAAGGACGTGAACCTCGACACGCTCGCTGAAGTTTTCCAGGAGCTGAGCAGCTACGAGTGGATCATCTTCACCAGCGTCAACGGCGTGAAGTTTTTCTTCGAGGAGTTCAACCGCGTCTTTGACGACATCCGCTCCCTCGGCTTGGTGCGCATCGCGGCCGTGGGTGAAGCCACCGCTGCGGCCGTGCGCGAGCTGCATCTGCGCGTTGATCTCCAGCCCAAGAAGGCCAGTGGTGACGAACTGGCCAAGGAGCTGATCACGCGCGAGTCAATGGACAGTGCCAAGGTTCTCGTCGTCACCGGTAATCGCAATCGCGACACCCTGGTCGATAAACTCCACGAGGCGCGGACCATCGTGGACCAACTGCCGGTCTATAAAACCGAGGAGACCGACCTCGCCGGTGATCCCGTCGCAACCGATTTCCGCGCCAAGGGTGCCGATGCCATCCTCTTCGCGAGCCCCTCGGCCGCGCAGTCGTTCTTTGATCAGGCCGCCACGCTCAAGCTCGGCCCCAAGGCGAAACGACCGCTCGCGGGCAGCATCGGCGCGACCACCACCGCCACGATGAAGCAGCTCGGCCTGCCGGTGGACTTCGAGGCTGGCGAAGCCAGCCTCGACTCATTGGTAGCGACCTTACTGAAAAAGCTTAATTAACCACCAATGCCTCGCTCATGCAGACACGGATTGAATTAGTGCCAATTAGGGTGGATTAGTGGTTACTCACATGAAGGTTCCATTTCTTGATTTAAAACTTCAGCACGCGCCGCTTCGCGCCGAGGTGCTGGCGGCCCTTGCCGACACCTACGACCATACGCGCTTCTGCCTCGGCAAGGACGTGGAGGATTTCGAGAAGGGCTTCAGCGCCGCGTTCGGCTACACCCGCACGCTCGGCCTGAACAGCGGCACCTCGCCGCTGCACCTCGCGTCCGTTTGCGGCGGGTTCGGCCCCGGTGACGAGATCATCACCACGCCGTTCACCTTTGCCTCCAGTTGCTGGGGCATCAGCTACGTCGGCGCCAAGCCGGTGTTCGTGGACATCGACGCCGACACGTGGTGCATCAGCCCCGAGGCCATCGCCCGGGCGATCACGCCCAAGACCAAGGGCATCGTCGTCGTCCACATCTTCGGCCAGCCGGCCCGGATGGACGAGATCATGGCCCTCGCGAAGCAGCACAAGCTGTTCGTCGTCGAGGACTGCGCTCAGGCCGTCGGCGCTCGCTACAAGGGCGCGCCGGTCGGGACCATCGGCGACTGCGGCACGTTCAGTTTCTATCCGACCAAGAACCTCGGTGCCTGCGGCGAGGGCGGGGCCTTTGTCTCGAAGCATGCCGCGGTCATGGACCAGGCGCAGCTCCTGCGCGTCCATGGTTCACCCAAGCGCTACACGCACACGGAGGTGGGTTTCAACTTCCGCATGGACGGCTTCCAAGGCGCGATCCTCGTCATCAAGTTGAAGCACATCACTGCGTGGACGGCCCGCCGCCGGGCCATCGCCGCGAAATACCGCGCCGGCATTACGCATAAGAACATGCAGCTGCCGGTCGTAGCGGCCTATGGCGAAAGTGTCTGGCACCAGTTCACGCTGCTGCATCCGCGCCGCGACGACCTCCGGGCCCACCTCGAGAAGAACAGCATCGGCACCGAAATCATCTATCCCGGCCCGATGCACCGTCAGCCCTGCTACGCCTCGCTCGGCTATGCTGCGGGCAGCCTGCCCGTGGCGGAGAAGACCAGCGCGACGTGCCTCAGCCTGCCGATGTTCCCCGAACTGACCGACGCGCAGGTCGATCACGTCATTCGGTCAGTAAATGCATTTTAACCACAGAGAAACGGAGGACACAGAGATGATGAAACAATCCGGTTTACTCTGTGCCTCTGTGGTTCAATTCCGATGATCAACGGCAGCAGACTCAAGGTGTGCGGGCTCACCTCGCTGGTGGACGCCGATGCGGCGGACAAGATCGGAGCGGATTACCTCGGGTTCATCTTCTACCCGAAGTCACCGCGCGGAATTACCCTGACGCAATACGCCGCCATGAAAGACCGGCTGCCTCCGCGTAAACGCGTGGCGGTGTGCGTGGAGCCCACCGCCGCCGAACTCGCGGCGCTCGTGACGCAGGGCTTCGATCACTTTCAGGTTCACTTTGGGGCGGAGACGCCGCTCGCCACGATTACTTCGTGGTCACAACTGACCGGTCGCGCCCAGCTGTGGCTGGCGCCGAAGCTGCCGCCGGGTCAGGATGTGAAGCCCGAGTGGCTGGCGCTGGGCGACACCTTTCTGCTCGATGCCTTTCATGCCGACAAGTTCGGCGGGACGGGCGAGACGGGGGACTGGGCGAAGTTCAAGCGCCACCGCGACGCGCATCCGGCCAAGCACTGGGTGCTGTCTGGCGGCTTGAACGCCGAAAATATTGCCGCAGCCGTCACGGCTACGGGTGCGAAGTTCATCGACGTGAACAGCGGAGTGGAGCAGGCGCCCGGCATCAAGAGCCCGGCGAAGCTCCAGGCCCTCGTCCTCGCGCTGCGCCACGCGACGAAGCACGATAATCCGTCCTACGGCTGATTCTTGGCTGCAGTTGCAGGTTCGGCGAGCAGGGTCTCAATCAGCAGTTTTGTCTCTGGCATGCGGACATCACTGTCGAGTGAGCGCAGGTTGCCCTGTCGGTCGATCATGATGCCGTGGGGAATTGACGATACGAGGAAGCGCTTCGCCATGGAGTTCTTCCAGCCTTTGCCGTCAAAATACTGCGGCCACGTGAGTTCGTGGTGTTTGATGATATCCTCCGCATCCGCCCGATCTTCATCAAGATTGATGCCGACGATGGCAAACCTCTGCGACCCATATTGCGTCAGGATTTTTTTCAGGTCAGGGATGGATTGAATGCACGGCGGGCAACCCTTCGCCCAGAACTCCAGCAACACGACCTTGCCCCGATAGTCGGTCGAGCTGACCGGCCGGCCATCCATGGCGGTGAATTCAAATCCACAGGGTTTGCCAACGGACTCGAGCACGCCGATGCAGGCTGCTACTTCCGAATCATTCGGATAAGTGCTGCGCAGGGCATCGATTACCTTGGCGTTGGGGAGTGCCAGGGAGACTCTGAGTAGGGCATCCCGGGCGAGCTGACTGGTCCGGTTCCGGGAGGCGATGCGGGCGACATATTCCCATTCCACCTGCGCGCGCGGCACCCCGGTGATGAGGGATTCACGGTACGCCCGATCCGAGGCATTGCGCAAGGCGAACCAGATCCGGTCATTCTCGTCCAAATTCTTGTCCTGCGCGGCATCTATCTGGTTCAAATCCTGACTGGCCCGGATTTGTGCCATCATAACATCCGAGCTTAGCAGGAGTTGGATGGACTCCCAATGACGCAGCTCCGCGTAGCGCGGGCTGTGCGGGAACCGCGCATAGAAGTCCCGGCACGCCAATTTCACCTGCAGGGCCTCCATGGCCTTGGTCAGCTGCTTGCGGATACACCGATCGCGGGCTTCGGTGGTTTGCATGTCACCAAAGTCGGGCAGATCATTGGTTGACTGGAAGCCTGTGATTTTTTGAAACGCAGTCTCGGCATCGTCGGAAGCAGTAAAGATAGTGGGGGCTGGCAAAGACGGTTCAGTGACACCCGCCATGTCCGTGAGCCAGACGCCAAGGCACAACGCGACACACACGGTAAACTTGCCGACAAGCCGACTTGGGTGGATTGGATTCATGGTGTCCAGCCTCGGATCAGATACTGCACTCATTGACCAAGGCAAGTCCGCCGCAGGCTGAGGCCTACCGGCGGCGCTTGGCTTTGCCCTTGGGCTTGCTGCCGCCTTTCACCAGCCACCAGATGCTGCCGATGAGGAGAACGAGGCCGCCGGCATACATCCAGCGATGGATGGGGACGCGGGTTTGGCCATCAAGACCGGTTTTCACGTAGCCAAGTCCGGTTTCGGTTTTCCCAGCCACCGACAGGCCGCGGCCGTAGCCGGCGTAGAAGAGCCAAAGCCCGCCGACGAAGGCGACGAGGGCGATGAGCAGTTGGAGGAAGCGGGGCATAGGAGCTTACGGCTTAAAGCTTATCGCTTATAGCTTAGAACGGCATGCCGCCGCGGCCCTTCATCTGCTCCATCTGGCGCATCATCTTCTTCTGGTTGCCGCCCTTCATCATCTTCATGAGCTTCTGCATCTGCTCGAACTGCTTGATGAGCTGGTTGACCTCAAGGACCTTGACGCCCGCGCCCTTGGCGATGCGGATGCGGCGATTGCCGTTCAAGATGCCGGGCTTGCGGCGCTCCTGAATCGTCATCGACTGGATGATGGCCTCGGTGCGCTTCATTTGTTTCTCGGCGTCACCGGGCAGCTCCACGCCGCTCATTCCGGGCATCATGCCCATGAGCGACTGCATCGACCCCATCTTCTTCACCTGCTGCATCTGCGCGAGGAAGTCCTCGAGGTTGAAGTCCGCCTTGCGCATCTTCTCCGCCATGCGCTCGGCCTCCGCCTGGTCGATGTTCTCCTGCGCCTTCTCGACGAGCGTGACGACGTCGCCCATGCCGAGGATGCGGGAGGCGAGGCGGTCCGGATAAAAGATCTCGAAGTTCTCCGTCTTCTCGCCGGGGCCGATGAACTTGATGGGCACGCCGGTGACGCTCTTGATGGACAACGCCGCACCGCCGCGGGTGTCGCCGTCGAGCTTGGTGAGGATGAGGCCGGTCAGGCCGAGCGCCTCATGGAAGGTCTTGGCGACATTGACCGCCTCCTGGCCGAGGGCACCGTCGGCGACGAGGATGATCTCGTCGGGTTGCACGGTGGCCTTGAGTTTCCTTACTTCCTCAATCAGCTCCCGGTCAATCTGGAGACGGCCCGCGGTGTCGAAGAGGATGACGTCAGCGGACTGCGCCAGCGCGGTCGCGAGTGCCTTGGCGCCGATGGCGGGCACGTCCTTGGACGCACGGTCGGAGTAGAAGCTGAGTTCCTCCTGTTTCGCCAGGATTTCAAGCTGGTCGATGGCGGCCGGGCGGTAAATGTCGCACGCGACGAGAAAGGGCCGGGTACCTTTCTTCTTAAGCAGCTTGCCGAGCTTGGCGGCGGTGGTCGTCTTACCCGAGCCGTGCAGACCGACGAGGAGAACCTTAAGCGGACGTTTGGTGGACAGCTCGGTCGTGCCTTCGCCGAGGAGTTTCACCAGTTCGTCGTTGATGATCTTGACGATCTGCTGGCCGGGCGAGACGGACTTGAGGACGGCCTGGCCGATGCATTGTTCCTGGACTCGTTCGATGAATTCGCGGGC
>JAYUBB010000335.1:0-9681 GCA_043741015.1 Opitutaceae bacterium | reverse complement strand
CGTCGGGAAGCACACGGCCCGCGAAAGCGAGGCGCCCAATGTTGTGCGAATGGGGAAGAGTGCGTGGCGAGCACCCACCCCCGATTTTGGCCCGGGAGTCGCAAGGCTCCCGGGCCTTTATCTTTAGTAGAGACTACTTTTCAGTGCGCCGGGCAGGACTTTTGCCCGGAACCTCGTGCCCGAGTCATGGCCCGGCGCGCTGATTCATAGGGAGTTAGGCGCGTTCCAAAGGAAGCGCCGCATGGTGGCATGATTGTCCCAACCACCCTAGGTTCCGCCTTGCCAAGCCCCGGACCGGGCAGCACCGTGACCGTTTTCCCACTTAAATCGAGCCACTTGGACATGAACCAGAACATCCGTAATATCGCCATTATCGCCCACGTTGACCACGGCAAAACCACGCTGGTGGACAAACTTCTGAAGGAAGGCGGCGTTTACCGCGCCAACCAGCGCGTCGAGGAACGCGCCATGGACTCGATGGATCTGGAGAAGGAAAAGGGCATCACGATCAGGGCGAAGAACACCTCGGTCCACTGGCAGGACAAGATCGTCAATATCGTCGACACCCCCGGCCACGCCGACTTCGGAGGTGAAGTCGAGCGCGCTCTCCGCATGGTCGATGGCGTGTTGCTCGTCGTGGACGCCTATGACGGCCCGCAGGCCCAGACCCGTTTCGTGCTCCGCAAGGCCCTGGCCCACGGCCTGAAGGTCGTGCTCGTCATCAACAAGATTGATCGCGAGAACGCCGAGCCGGCCAAGATGTATGACAAGGTGCTCGAGCTTCTCATGGAACTCAACGCCACCGAGGAGCAGTTCGACGCGCCCGTCGTCTATGGCTCCGGCCGCGACGGCTACATGATGTATCACCTCGGCGAGGAGAAAAAGGACATGGCGCCACTCTTCCAGACCATCCTCGACCATGTCCCGCCGCCATTCGCCAAGCCAAACGAGCCCTTCCACATGCTCGTTTCCAACATCGATTGGAGTGACTACGTCGGCCGTATTGCGGTCGGCAAGATCCTCGGCGGCACCGCCAACATCGGCGACACCGTGTTCATCGTCCGCCACTCCGATGGCAAGCGCGTCCGGGCCAAGATCACCAAGGTCTTCGAGTTCACCGGCCTCGGCACCCGTGAGACCGAGACCGCCGTCGCCGGCAACATCGTCGGCCTATCCGGTTTTGAGGACATCGACATCGGTGACACCCTGACCGCCGATGAGGCGGGCCATGCCCTCCCCTTCACCCAGATCGATCCGCCGACCCTCGAGATGCAGTTCTGCGTCAACGATGGCCCGCTCGTCGGGCAGGAAGGCAAGCTCGTCACCTCCCGCCAGCTGCGCGAGCGCCTGATGCGCGAGTTGAAGACCAACGTCTCCATCTACATCGAGGACACCGACAAGGCCGGTATCTTCAACGTCAAGGCCCGCGGGGCCATGCAAGTCGCCGTGCTCGTCGAAACGATGCGCCGCGAGGGCTTTGAGCTCCTCGTCTCCCGTCCGACCGTGATCGAGAAGGTCGTCGACGGCGCCCGGCACGAGCCCTACGAGACAGTCTGGATAGAAGTGCCCGACGAATGTGTCGGCGCCATCATGCAGAACCTGGCCAACCGCAAAGGCCGGCTCACCAACATGGAGAAGCTCCCGCACTCCACCATGCTCGAGGCGACGATCACCACGCGCGGTCTGATCGGCATGGAAATCGATGTCGTCAACGCCACCAGCGGCCGCGGCGTGCTCAGCCACCTTTTCAAGGAATACGGCCCCTATGCGGGCGAGGTCCTCACCCGCATCACCGGCACGATCATCGCGACCGAGCCAGGTGAGACCACCGGCTATGCCCTCGTGATGGTGCAGGAACGCGGCAAGCTCTTCGTCAATCCGGGCGAGCAGGTCTATGAAGGCATGATCGTCGGCGAGAATCCCCGCAACGAGGACATCGCCTGCAATGCCGTGCGCGCCAAGCAGCTCACCAACTTCCGCTCCCAGGGCTCGGGTGTCGCCACCGGCCTCACGCCGGCATCGAAGCTCTCGCTGGAACGGGCGATCGAATACATCGCCACTGACGAACTGGTCGAGGTGACGCCGAAAAGCCTGCGTCTCCGGAAGCGAATCCTGGGCAATGCGGCCCGCCAGAAAGCCGCGAAATCCGGGAAGTAATCCGGGCCGTTGCAATTTCGCAGCGCCCTTCGGCGAGCAGTCGCTGAAGGACTGCCCCTGTTCGGCATCCCTCGCAGCCTTCGGGCCAAGGGACAACTTAGCCAATCAACTGGCCGTAATCAGCAGGGGAGAGCAGCGCAGAGGCCTCGGCGGGATTGGAAAGTTTAACCTTAAGCATCCAGCCATCCGCGTAGGGCGACGCATTGACCTTCTCGGGATTGGCCTCCAGGGCCTTGTTGATTTCCAAAACCGTGCCCGCAACGGGGGCATAGACATCGGAAGCGGCCTTGACCGATTCGACCACACCAAAGGTCTCACCGGCTTTGAGCGCCGCACCTACCTTGGGCAGCTGGATGAAGGTGATATCGCCGAGGCTGTTCTGGGCGTAGTCACTGATGCCGACCAAGCCGGATCCATCCGCCGCAATTTTCAACCATTCATGGGACTTGGCGTATTTGAGATCAGTGGGAACGTTGCTCATGGATATGTCCTATTTTTTTAGCGGCACAAAGGGCGGCTTGACGAGTTGCAAATTGAGTTTCGTGCCGCGGATGTCGACCCCCAGTTGCTCTTTGGCTGCAGTGGCCTCAACCAAGGCCGAGCCAATGGATTCGTTGAGCATGGGTGAGAGCGTGCCAGAAACCACCTGTCCCACCGCGTTGCCGGCCGTATTGAGCACGGCACCGCCCGCCCGCACGATGCGGCGGTCTCCGGTTTTGAAAAAAACAATTTTCTTAGCCGGCCCGTTTGCCTTGGCCGCCTGCAGCACCTCGGAGCCGATGAACGGCCCCTTGTCGAACTTCACCACCCAGCCAAGTCCGGCCGCGATGGGATCGATGTGCTCAGTGATCTCGTGGCCATAGAGCGGAAACCCGGCTTCCAGCCGCAGGCTGTCCCGCGCACCAAGTCCGGTCAGTTCAAGTCCAAGCGGATCCCCCGCCGTGAGCAAGGCCTCGGCGAGGCGTTCCGTATCGGCAGCCGCACAGTAAAGCTCCACGCCATCCTCGCCAGTGTAGCCGGTGCGGCTGATGAGGCACTTCACGCCAGCGACCTCGCCGTCGGCAAAGTGATAATACTTGATGCCGGCCAGCGCTGACTTCGTCAGTGTCTGCACGATCTCGATGGCTTTCGGACCTTGGATGGCGAGCTGGCCATAGTCGGCCGAGCGATCGGTCACAGTGCAATCGAAGCCACTCGCCTGCTCCTGCATCCATGCGACGTCCTTGGCGATGTTGCCGGCATTGATGCAGAGAAAGTAGTCGTCCGGCCCACGCATGTAGACCAGCAGATCGTCCACCACCCCGCCGTGCGGGTAACACATCACCGTGTAGAGTATCCGGCCCGGGAAGAGTTTGCTGCAATCGTTGGTCACCAGATGCTGGAGAAACCTCAGCGCTTCAGGCCCCTTGACGTCGGCCTCACCCATGTGGCTCACATCGAACAGGCCGGCGCGCGTGCGCACCGCTTTGTGCTCTTCAAGGATGCTCTTATATTGGGCAGGCATGTCCCAGCCGGCGAAGTCCACCATGCGGCCGCCGTGCCGGCGGTGAAAGGCATTAAGAGGAGTGGTCTGGAGCACGCTCATGGCACGACAAAACTCATCCGGTACAGCCCGGGCAAGGAAACAGTGTCCGGTTCCGGATTCATTAAGCAAGTTACAGTGAATTGAAAGATATTGTGTTCAACTACCGGCGGCTTCACCTACCATGTCCCATGCTTGGCTGGCTACCGATTGCCTATTGGGCGCACACGCCCCACCCTTTTCTGATCCGCTTCAGCGAAAACCTGGGCATCCGTTACTATGGCCTGTCCTATTTGCTGGGCTTCGTCGCGGCCTATTGCTTGCTAAGCCGATACTATCGCGCTGGTCGCTCGCCGGTCGAAACCAGGATGATCATGGATTTGATGATGTATATGGTTGTCGGCGTGATGGTCGGAGGCCGGCTTGGCAATTTCCTGCTCTATCATCCGGACGAGCTATTCAGTCCACCGTGGGCCTTCTTCCTGGTCTGGAAAGGTGGCATGGCCAGCCACGGCGGTTTTATTGGCGTTATTCTCGCCGCGTGGTGGTTCACCCGCAGCCGCAAGCTCCCTTTTCTGGCGGTCACTGATGTGATCGTGACCACCGTCCCAGCCGGCCTGGGCTTCGGTCGGATCGCAAATTTCATGAACGGCGAACTCTGGGGCAAAACGACCGATGTGCCGTGGGCCATGATTTTCGAGCAGACCGGCGGTGGCATTCTCCCACGCCATCCCTCCCAACTTTATGAAGCCGGACTGGAAGGGCTGCTGCTCTTTGCCTTTATGCAATGGCGGTTCTGGCGGAGTGATGTCGCCAAGAAACAGCCGGGCCGCATTTCAGGCGAATTCCTGCTGGCCTACGCGCTGGTGCGGGTGGTCTGCGAGGTGTTCCGCGAGCCCGATGCAGCGCTCATCCTTGGTCTCAGTCGGGGCATGTTTTATTCGCTCTTCCTCGCCGTCGGCGGCCTGGCCGTGGTGGCCTTCGCCTCTCGCAGTGGATCAAAGGGTAAAATCTGACGGAATCACGGCACCTTTGCAGACGCAGAGGATGCCGTCCCGGATAACCACATCGTGGGCATAGTCTCCGTCGGCCTTGCCTTCGGGAGAGAGCGAAACGTTGTCACCGATCCGCGCGTTCTTGTCGATAATCGTCCGTTTGATCCGGCAGTTGCGACCGACTCCGATGCGCGGACGCGCTTTGTCCTTGTCGGCCTGCACCTCCAGCTTGGTCTGGTAATAATCAGCGCCCATCATCACTACGTCCTCAAAGTGTGAATTCTCGCCGAGAATGGAGCGAATGCCGATGACGCTGTGCTTGAGCGTCGAATCGGTGACGAGACAGCCGTCACCAATGACCACATGGTCGATGTTGCAGCGGTTGATCTTTGAAGCCGGCAGGTAGCGGGGATGGGTGTAGATGGGGGCGTTGCGGTCGAAGAAATTGAACGGTGGCAGCGGCTGGGCGAGCGCGAGGTTGGCCTCGAAGAAGGCGCGCACGGTGCCGATATCCTCCCAATAACCCTCGAATATGTAACTGTATAGCTTGGACTTGCCCAGCAAGGCCGGGATGACCTCCTTGCCGAAATCCTTCATGCTGTTGGCCAGCGACTCGCGCAACACCGCCCGGCTGAAGACGTAGATGCCCATCGAGGCCAGGCAGCGCTTCTCGGCACAGGGTTCGAGCTTCTTCTCCAAGGCCGGGCTGATGGTAAGACTGTTGATGACCGCGGGATCCTTGGGCTTCTCGACGAATGCCTTGATCGAGAGGTCGTCGTTCACGCGCATGAGCCCGAGGCCCTCAACCTTGGAAACGGGAAACGGGATGGCCGCGATCGTCACATCCGCGCCAGTAGCGATGTGCTGGTCAATGATGTCGCGAAAATCCATCCGGTAGAGTTGGTCGCCGGAAAGGATCAGTATGAGGTCATGAGCGTGCGCGTCGAAATGCTCAAGGTTGCGCCGCACGGCATCGGCTGTGCCTTCATACCACGAGGTGCTCAGGTTGGTCTGCTCGGCCGAAAGCAGGTCGATGAAGCCGGCGCCAAACGGATCAAAATGGAAACTCTTGTTGATGTGCCGGTGCAGGGAGGCCGTCAGGAATTGCGTCAGCAGATAGATCCGATTGTAGCCGGAGTTCAGGCAATTGCTGATCGGAATATCCACCAGCCGGTATTTGCCGGCCAGCGGCACCGCCGGCTTGCAACGCTCCTTGGTCAGGGGATAGAGCCGCGTGCCGCGTCCGCCACCCATGATCACTGATAAGACTCGTTTTGATTCCGCCATAAGATAGGGTATTCTAATTCCTTGCGGTATGATTTGAAGCCTCTCAAAAATCTCCAGCTAAAACCTACTTACTTATGTGCGGAATTGTCGGTTACATTGGCAAACAAAAGGCTTCGGCCATCATTCTGGAGGGGCTCAAACGCCTCGAGTATCGTGGCTATGACTCCGCGGGCGTGGTCACGCTGAACGGCAGCCGCTTCGACCTGGCCAAAAAAGCCGGCCGGGTTGAAGGCCTGATCAAGTCAACTCCGGCCCAAAAGCTGCCCGGCACAACCGGCATCGGACATACCCGTTGGGCCACCCACGGCGGGGTGACCGACGCCAACGCCCATCCCCACATCAGCAGCAACCAGAAAATCGCCCTGATCCACAACGGGGTCATCGAGAATTACGCCAGCATCAAGAAATTCCTCCTGACCAAGGGCTACACCTTCCAGTCCGAGACCGACACCGAGGTGCTCTGCAACCTGATCGCCTATCACTACCAGAAGGAGCCAGTCACCAGCGAGGGCAGTCGCTTCGTGGAAGCGGTCCGCAAGACCCTGCGTCATGTCGAGGGCACTTACGGCATCGCCGTGATGTGTGGCGACTGTCCGGCAGAGATTGTCGCAGCGCGCAAAGGTTCCCCACTCATCCTGGGCGTCGGCGACGGTGAATACATGCTGGCCAGCGACGTCTCCGCCATCATCAGCCGCACCCAGAACGTCGTCTACCTCAAGGATGGTGAGATTGTCCACATCACGGCGAAGAACTTCAGCATCAGCACGCTCGATTCAGCGGACGTCTCCCCGATCATCGACAAAGTTACCTGGCGCATTGAGGACGCCGAACTGGGAACCCATGCCCATTTCATGGAAAAGGAGATCTTCGAGCAACCGGCGGCACTGGAAAACTCCATGCGCGGCCGCTTCTCCGAGGACGGCAGCACCGCCCAGTTCGGCGGACTGAACATCTCCGCCGTGGATTTCCGCCAGATTGATCGTTTTCATTTTCTCGCCTGTGGCAGCGCCTGGCACGCCTGCCTCATCGCCGAGCATCTCATCGAGCGCTTCGCCCGTGTGCCGGTCGAGGTGGATTATGCCTCGGAATTCCGCTACCGGAACACGCCGCTCAGTAAAAATGCCCTCTTCTTCACATTCAGTCAGTCCGGCGAGACCATCGACACCCTCGCGGCCATGCGCGAGGCCAAGCGCAAGGGTTACAAGGTTCTCGCCATCAATAACGTCGTCGGCTCTTCCATTGCCCGGGAGGCTGACGGCGGCGTTTACCAGCACGTCGGCCCGGAAATCGGCGTCGCCTCGACCAAGGCCTTCACGTCACAACTCCTGCTCGGCGCCATGCTCGCCCTCTATGTGGGCCGGATGCGCGACATGAGTTTTAACGACGGTGTCGACTATGTGAAGGCCCTCAAGGGCGCGCCCGACCTTGTCCGCCAGACTCTGAAGCTCGCCCCGCAACTGAAAGAGATCGCGAAGCGCTACGCCCATTACCACGACTTCCTGTTCCTCGGCCGCCTGTCCCTTTTCCCCGTGGCCCTTGAGGGCGCGCTGAAGCTGAAGGAAATTTCCTACATCCACGCCGAAGGCTACCCGGCGGCCGAAATGAAGCACGGCCCGATCGCCCTGATCAGCGAGCAATGCCCCTCGGTCTTCCTCGTGCCCTCCGGCGAGATGTTCAACAAGGTCGTATCCTCCATGCAGGAAATCAAGGCCCGCAAGGGACGGATTATCGCCATCGCCACCGAGAAATGTGATTTACCCCCTAGTCTGGCAGATGAGATTATCCGCATCCCCGAGTGTCACGAGGCGATCCTTCCCATCGTGGCCACTGTGCCGGTCCAGCTTTTGAGCTACTATATTGCCGTGGAGCTGAAACGGGATGTCGATAAGCCTCGGAATCTGGCCAAATCTGTGACCGTCGAGTAGCCATGCAATTCTCCCCCTCACGCGAAGCCTTCCTGCAACTCAGCCGGAAGGGCAACGTGGTCCCGGTCTGCACCGATCTGTTGGCCGATCTCGAGACGCCAGTTTCCGCGTTTGCCAAGCTGCGTGGTCACGGGCCGGCCTTTTTGCTCGAATCGGTCGAGGGCGGCGAAAACGTCTCCCGCTACAGCTTCATTGGCTGCAATCCGCGCAAGATCATCTCGGCCCAGCCGGGGGACGGCGATCCGCTGAAGTTACTCGAGGCTGAGCTGGCTGCCTACCGGCCGGTCGAGGTGCCCGGACTGCCGCCTTTCACCGGAGGTGCCGTGGGCTACCTCGGTTACGAATTTGTCCACAGCGTTGAGAAAACCGTGCCGCTCGCCGCCAAGGACGAACTCGGCGTGCCGGCAATGTGGTTCATGCTGTGCGACTCCGTCCTGGCCTTCGATCGTGCCCACCAGACGATGCGCCTTATTGTCAACGCCCACATTGGGGCCGACGCCGGTGCCGCCTACGACGCGGCCTGCACCGAGCTCCGGCGCATGCAGACCGCCCTGGCCCAACCCACTCGCCTCGCCTCCTCCACCTTGGGTGATACTGGGACGGTGCAAATTCCCACCGGAAATTTCACCCAAGCCGCCTTTGAAAAGATGGTCGATGATTCCAAGGAATACATCCGGGCCGGCGATATCTTCCAGATTGTCCTGTCCCAGCGCTTCAGCCGACCCTTCGCCAAAACACCGCTCGACCTCTACCGCGCCCTGCGCACGGTCAATCCCTCGCCCTACATGTTCCTGCTCGATACGGGGGACTTTGCCCTCGTTGGCGCCTCTCCCGAGGTCCATGTGCGCCTCACGGGTCGCAAGGTTGAGATCCGCCCGATCGCCGGCACCCGCCCTCGCGGCAAATCCTCCGCCGAGGATGTCGCACTTGAAAAGGAACTGCTCGCCGATGAAAAAGAACGCGCCGAACACCTCATGCTCGTGGACCTCGCGCGCAACGACATCGGCCGTGTCTGCGCCTACGGCTCGGTCAAGGTCCCCGAGTTCATGGTCATTGAGCGCTATTCCCACGTGATGCACATTGTGTCCCAGGTGGAGGGACAACTAGCGCCAGAACGCACCGCCTTTGACCTGATGCGCGCCACGTTTCCCGCAGGCACGGTCAGCGGGGCCCCGAAGATTCGCGCTATGCAGCTCATTGCCGAGAAAGAAGGCACGCAACGGGGTAGCTACGCCGGCGCCCTCGGTTATTTCAGCTACGATGGCAATTTGGATTCCTGCATAACCCTCAGGACCGCACTTCTTAAGGCAGGGCAAGTCCACATTCAGGCCGGAGCGGGCATTGTCGCCGACTCGGTTCCTGCAGCCGAGTATCAGGAGACGATCAACAAGGCGTCCGCGCTGTTTAAAGCCATTACGCTGGCCGACCGTTTGTCCAGTTAAGGCATCTCAGCGGCACAATGCCGCGTAATAGTGGTCGGAACAGAGAGCCGGGAATTTAACTCTTGGCTCAGGCATCAAACATGCAAGGAAGCCGGATAAACACTTAACTGGGACATCCAAATGCCATATCGCAAGAAGACCCGCAGCACCAAACCGGAAATTGCCGCCCCGTCCGCCGACCGCGGCACAACTTCCGTCACCATTCCCTCCACCGACGAGGGACTCACCGTTCGCCCCGAAATCACCGCTGCGGCTGCTCCATCGCAATTCGACCAGGCTTCGCCAGTCGACCGCCGCGACGAGCGCTCCAACCTCCAGCTTTATCTCAACGAGATCCGCCAGACTCCGCTCCT
>JAYUBB010000334.1:0-27541 GCA_043741015.1 Opitutaceae bacterium | reverse complement strand
GAACCTGACGCTGTTCCGCCTCAACGGCCAGTGGGACCCGCTCGTGCAACTGGCGGTGGGCGCACTGTTGCATGCCGCCGCCGCCGCGGTGCTGGCTGCGTTGTTCGTCCGT
Source organism: Opitutaceae bacterium (assembly GCA_043741015.1). Classification (GTDB taxonomy): domain Bacteria; phylum Verrucomicrobiota; class Verrucomicrobiia; order Opitutales; family Opitutaceae; genus Lacunisphaera. Next base: position 27,429 of record JAYUBB010000334.1, on the reverse strand, counting down.
GGCCGGGGCACCGGGACCGGCTGGCTGCTCGCGACCGTCGTGGTGCTGTTCAACCTGCCGCTGGCCGGGTGGCACAACGCGCTGTGGGGGTTCCAGACGCAGGTTTATTTCGCGCTGCTGTTTTCCGTCCTGGCTTTTGCATTGCTGGAACAGCCCATGATTCCGTCGTGGCGGACCGCCGCTGGCTGGCTGGCGGTCGGTTCAGCCATGCTGGCCATGGGTCCGGGGCTGCTGGTTCCGGCGGTGCTGGCCGGCGGACTGGCCTTGCGCTGGATCGAGGGTCGCGGGCGCGGGTGGGAGGCCTGGCCATTGGCTGTTTTATGGGCCGTGGCCGGGTGGCTGATTCAAACGGTGCCGGAACATGCCGCGCTGCGCGCCGGTACGATGGAACAGTTTTTCACAGCGCTCGGGCGGTTGCTGGCGTGGCCGCATTCCGGCCAGCCCTGGGCGGCTCTCGTCCTGAATGTTCCGCTGGCCGCGGTGGTAGGCGGCCGGCTGCTGAAGCGCAGGCCGGCGGTGGGTGGGGAGGATTTTGTCGTATTGTTGGCGGGATGGGCGCTGGGCGTGGCTCTGGCGGCAGCTTGGTCGCGCGGGGGGGGGACGGAGTTCGCTGCCGGCGTGCCGTCGCGCTATGTGGATCTTGTGCTGCTGCTGCCTCTGGCGAATATGTGGTGTGCCGTGGTTCTGGCCCGGGAGGCCGCACCCAGCATCCGGCTGGTTGCGGTGGCTTGGGGCGTGTTTCTGTTGGTCGGCTGGCTGGGCTTGTCGGCGGAAGTGTTGCGGGGCGTGATTCTGCCGCGCGCGCGTGACCGGGAGGCGCCGGTGCGTTTGATGCAGGAGTTTCAGCGCACGGGTGAGGCGGCGGTTTTCACGGGGCAGCCGCGGTTGCTCGTGCCGCACCCGAATCTGGATTCAGTGCGGGGAGTGCTGCAGGATTCACGGATGCGAGGGGCCTTGCCGCCGTCATTGCAACCGGAGAAACCAATGGGGCCGTTGTCGCGCGGAGTCCGCCGGGTGCTGGGCCGGTAGGGATCATTTTCCGCGACCGCCTCGCGGTCTTCCGCGTGGTGATCCAGACACAGGCCGTGGGCCGGGTCACTTCTTCTCGGGTGCGGTCTGAAAAAATGACAGGTGCCGTTGTTCCAGCCAGCGGAGTTTCTCGGCGATGAGCGGGGAGGCCGGATCGGGAGAATATATCCCAAAATCAGCGGCCTTGTTCGCGGCGTTCAGGTCTCGCGTCTGGAGATAACTCGCGACCCAGAGCCGTTTTGCCTTCGCCAAGGTTCCCGCGTAACTTTCCGGCGTGAAATTGCTCCAGACCACACTGGCCAGTGCCAGCCAGCAGAGGCCCGAACCCAGCCGCCATTTGGGCCCGCGCGAAAGCGTCCATCCTTCGACGGCAAGGGCGAGCCCGCAAAGCGCAGGCATCATCAACGTGATATAGCGCCACATGAAAGCCGCCTCCAGGGTCGTCGGCAGGCGGCCGATGGCCGTCAAAGCCGCATAGGCCAGCGAGGTGCCCGTGAGAATCCACACGACCCGTGTTCGCGCCGGAGCTTGCCGGCGCCAAATCTTCGCGGTTGCGGCGAGAAACGCCAAGGCGACCAGGCCGAGCAGCATGGATCCGGCGGCCACCGATCCGGCTGATATGGCGCGCCACCCGAGCAAATTCGTAAACATCAAGGCGCAGAAACGAGGGTAATCCCACCAATTGGGGACCGGGAAACGCCAGTTGGCTGTGCCGGTCGACCAGTGGTAGCCAACGGCAAAGATGGCCGTCGCAATGGCCATGATCAGCAGGATCAGCATAGCCGCGTATCGATCGGTCTGCGCTTCCGCCTTTTCCGGCCGCAGCCAAAGCAACAAGGCCAGACCGATGGTCACGGGTGCGCCGCAAAACCTATAGCCGGTAAAGAGCGTCAGCGACCCGAAAAGACCGACTCCAAGAATCCGCATGACCGGACTGGCTGCGCTCCAGGAATACGCCAGGAGAATGGTGAGCAATAGGGGCAGGATTTTTGCGCCCAGAAACGGCGTGAAAGTCAGGGTTTCCCAGTGGATGGGGCCCAGGATCAGCAGGGGGAAGGCGGCGTCGCTCCACGCCAGGCGCCCGCGCAGTCGCACGGCGAGTGTGATCGCCGCGATTGTTGCGAGGCAAAGCACCACCACGCCGGCCCATGCCTCGGCCCGGACGTTCCAGTGGGTGGCGCCATAAAGATACCAGTTGATCAGCCCGCCGAGGCCCAGTCGCGGCGGTCCGTGCTGCATGGAAAATGCGCTCCATGGGCCCTGGCTCGCGAAGAGCGGCCGCAGCGTGTCCCACTGGTCGTTGAACAGGAGGTCCACGGCATTGGCGTCCACAAACCCGACCAGCCGGACCAGGCACACGCCAAAGCTACCGAGTACTAATGCGACTTCCAACAGTCTGCCGCGTCCACCGACGGCCCTTGTTGCGTTTTCATCGGAGCGGGCGCGCATTTTTTGCAACCAATCAGAATGAATCAGCTGCCGCGAGGGTGAAACGCGGTGCTGACGGCTGCGGTTCCGGAGTCATTTCGGACGCGGTCGTCAACCGGTGGAATTTCTCCAGCGCAGGAACGTCAACGCAATGATCTGGCAGTCGAGCCAGAGCGACCAGTTCTCGATGTAGAAAATGTCGTAGCGGATGCGCTCGGCGAGATCGGTGTCGCCGCGGAGGCCGTTGACCTGCGCCCAGCCGGTCATGCCGGGGTTCACGAGGTGGCGTGGCAGGTAATGCGGGATGACGGCGGAGAGCTGTTCGACGTGGTGCGGACGCTCTGGCCGGGGGCCCACGAGACTCATGTCGCCGCGCAGGACGTTCCAGTATTGCGGGAGCTCGTCGAGGTTCCAGCGGCGCAGGAAAGCGCCGATGCGCAGCAACCGCGGATCGCCCGGCTTGGTGCTTTGGTTCTCGGCGTCGCTCGCCGCGGCGTCGGGTCGCATGGAGCGGAGCTTGTAGAGCGTGAATTCGCGGTGCCCGGCCCCGACGCGCGTCTGCCGAAAGAACACGGGACCATCCGGCGACTCGGCCTTGATCCAGGCGGCGAGGACGGCGAGCACCGGCGCGGACACGGCCAGCCCGACGAGCGCGCCCGCGAGATCGAGCAGGCGCTTGGTGGCACGGTTGAAGAGGCGGGAGATGGGCAGGTCCTCGACGCCGATCACGGGGATGCTGCCAACGGTCTGGAGCCGGAGGCCGGTGAGAAAGATCGGGAAGGCCGCGGGCACGATCTTCCATTCCACGTAGGCCTGCTCGCAGGTGGCGGTGATCGCACGCAGTTGGTCCGCGGGGATGTCGAGGTGCGCGGCGATGAGCACATCGATGCGCTCGCGTTTCAGCACGGCGGCGAGTTCCGGCGCGGAGCCCAGCAAGGGCAAGGGGCTGCCGGTGGGGCCGGAACCGTCGTCAATACCGCCAATAATGGCGTAGGGATGGGTGCGGCCTCTTTGCACCTCGTGCACAAGGCCGAGCGCGGCGGGATGCCAGCCGAGCAAGGCCACGCGCCGCTGGAGCTGGGGCAGGAGGGCGGGGCGAGTGATCAGCAGGTAGAAAATTTCACGCCATAACCAGAGCAGCAGCAACGTGACCACCGCCGCGATGACGACAAACAGCCGGGAGATCGGCGGATCAAATTTAATGACGAGCGAAAACGCCAGATAGACCACGACCCAGAACACCGTGCCGCGCGCCAGCAGGTTCAGGCTATGCTGTTTTCGCAGCAGCATGCGGCCGTCGTAGAGCCCCTGCTGGGCGAATGCGCCGATGAGGAACACCACGCCCATGAGCAACAGGGGAAGATAACCTTCATAATGTGCATTGGGCACATCAAGGCCCAGCAAGCCGAGGGCTGATTGATAACGCAGCCAGTAGCCTAACGTAAGACCCATGAAGGCCACGACGGTGTCGCCGCCGAGCAGGCAGGCGGGCAGCGTGGTTTCACGCAGGGAGTTGGTTGAGGCACCGGGCATGGGAACTTACTGGGGATCGGCCGGGGAGGCGTCGAGCAGCTTGAGCAACACCGGCGAGGGCAGCCAGCCTTTGCTGGGCAGGGGAAAGGGGACGGCGGCGGGGAAACGCGGATCCTCCCGCACGTCGTAGAGATCAAAGGGCGGGGCAAGGTCGAGGTTGCGCATCAGCACGGGATAACCGATGCGCTTGCGACGGTAGTTCAACTCAGGGCCGGGCGAGACTTGGCCGAGTTGGGGGGCGAGACTGCGGATCAACTCCGTCTGTTTTGCGGCCCATGTTTGGTCAGGTAAAGCGGTGCGAACTCCGGGGATGAGCATGGCGAAGGCTGCGGCGGTCGCGTCCTTTTGCGCGGCGATGGCCGGCACGGTCCACCACGGCGAGGCGAGGAAGCGCGGGTCGTTCAGACACTCCAAGGCGAAGGCGTGGGCCGCCCCGGCAGTGCGGCCTTGATTCAGGCGGGCGAGCCCGAGGCCGAAATAGACGCCGCCTTTGTCGGGCACGAGCCGGGCGGCGGCGAGGAAGTGTTGCTCCGCCGCGGCCGGGTCGGGTACGGCGAGCAGCCAGCCGAGGTTGAAGTGGGCGATTTCCTGGTCGGGATTGAGTGCGAGCGACTCGTTGAGCAGGGTGACGGCTTGGTCGTGCCGGGCAGGATCTTTGGCGATGGTCAGGGCTTCGGCGTTGAGCTGCGGAGTGCGGTCGCGGGTCCCGAGCAGGAGGATCAGGCTCGCCGCGACAAGAATCAGAAGACCCAGGCTCAGTCGGCTGCGAGTGGCAGACGGAGTCGTGACCGAAGTTGCCAGTAACGCGGCGAAGGTGGCTGCCGCGGCGGCAAAGACGGGCACATCGAGCTGGTAATCCGTCAGGGCAAACACGCTGTAACCGGCCAGCGTCACGGCGGCGAGGGCTGAGCGCTTCCGATTCAGAGCAACCAAACCGCAATACAGCAGCGCGGCCAGCAAACTCAGCCCGCCGGTTTCCGCCCAGAGCTGGACGGGCGTACTGTGGAGCTGCAGGACATTCTCGGCCCCGCCGATGAGGGCATGGCGGTAGCGCGGGTAGGCGAGCGGAGTCATGCCGGGCCCCCAGCCGAGCAATGGCCGGTCCCGGCCCATCGAAACTCCGGCTTCGAGCATGGCCGTGCGTTGCACGGTGCTGAGATTGGATTCAGCCATGGGATCCCCGGGTCCGAGCAGGGACCGGATGCGCAGGTTGGCGACGGCGAGCACGGCAACGAGTGCGATCACTCCACTGGCGATGAGCAGGAAGCGTTTCCAACCCAACCCGGTTAGGGCAACGCCGGCGACTCCCAGCGCAGCCAACCCCAGCAAGCCGCCGCGGCTGCCGCTGGTAAACAGGTTCAATAACGCCAGTCCGGTGGCGATGATCGCAGCGGAGCGGAGCGGTCCACGCGCGCGCCACGCGGTCTGGGCGAGGACAGGCAGGCCCAGCAACATGAGTCCGGCCGTATAGTTGGAATGACCGAGCGGGTGCGGGTTGCGCATCTCAAACAAAACCGGGGAGAACAGCTCGGCGCCGCTCAGGGAGCCGACATCGCGCAGCCAGTAGAAAGTGCTGGCGAGGGCGATCAGGGCGGCTGAACCGGCGAGGGTGTTTTCAAGTCGGGCCCGGTTTCGGGCGGGGTCAGCCAGCAGCCAGTCGTGTTGCAACAGAAACAGACTGGCGGCAGCGAGTGGTATGCCGGCATTCAGGAGGCTCGGTCCGCGATACGGACTGAGCAGCGCGCTGACGACCGGGATTATCGTCGTGGCCGCGGCCAGTATCATCCAACTGGGCGACGGGAATCGGATCGGCGGAGCCGATCCAGCCAAGCGAAGCAAGAGGATCAGGGGCGGCACGGCGATGATGCCGGCCAAGATAAATATCCATGGGGTGGCAAACATCCGGGTGGCCCCGCGATCCACCAGGGTCAGGATCGCCAGCCCGGCCAGTCCGCCGAGGGTGAGGATCCGGACCGGCAGGCGGAAAGGGTCGTGGGGGACAGAGCTCATGCGCGACGGGTCATGACAGCCGTCGCAGCCAGTGCGGGCGAGCCTGATTTGACCGACGGACTAGTGGGGTAACTCTCTGCGCCGGGCCGCCGGTACGAGGTCAAGACGTGCAAAGACACGGACCCCATCCCACTCTCCGACGTAGCGGTAATGGGTGCGCAGCCAGTCGCGCAGCAGTGGATAGATCTCGTGGCCCATGGCCCGATTATCGAACCGGAAATTTCCCGGTCCGACTGCGTCGACAAACACCGACGGGGCGGCGGCGACCAGGTCATCATAGTAGCGGTGCAGATAGAATTTTTGCCACGGTCCGCCTACGAGGAGGGATTCAGTGTGCGCCAGCCTGGTCGCCTGATACAGGCCGGTTTCCACATAGAGGGAGGAGCGCCAGCCCCAGAGACCGAGGGATTCGCCGGGTGACGACAGACCGTGGATCGCGGCGACCAGTTCGAGGTGAGCCGGACCGCGCGCGGAGACGGTGGTGTTGTAATATTCGTAGGGATCCGGCCGGGGCGAGGCCCGCAACGCGAGCAGCGGCAGCAGGGTGCAGATGAGAAAAAGGCTGAGAGGGAGAATCGGCCCGGAGTTGGGCCGGGTCGGGCGCGATTGCAGCGCGAGTGTCAAAGCAACCCCCAACAGGAGTGTGACGGGGAGATTCAGCAGATTGAGATAATGATGGTAAGGGCGCCCGGGCGAAAGGATGCAGAGGATCGTGACGGCCAACAGCCCCGCGGCGGCCAGCCCGTAGCGCCGGAGCCGGCTTGGGATGTTTCGTGCAAAAAGCGCCGTGCCTACGCAAAATACGGCACTTCCGGCCAGCCACAGGGCGTGGTAGCCGTTGGTGACGGATTGCTCCCAGAGCTGCAGGACAACCTGACTGAGAGGCAGGCGGCCCGTTTGGGCATAGAGAGTGTTTTGCAGAAAATACGGAATGAGCATGTGCTCAGCCTGGCCTGTGACGGTGACGAGGGCGGTGAACAACAGGGTAGGGAGCAGTGCGATGCCGAAGAGCAGGCCGGCATTTCTGGACCGCCCGGAGACGATCTCGTGAATCACCAAAAGCAGGCCCAGTGCGGCGGCGATGGGCGCTGCTTGCAGTTTGGCAAAGGGAATTGCGCCCAGCAGAAGCGCGGCGGTCCACAGATTCCTGCGCGAGTGCTGGATGGACTGCCGCACGAAGGCCAGCACGGCCATCGCGAGCAACAGGCCCGGCACCAACTCGGTGGAGTAGTGGACCAGTTCAGGGCTGGTGGTGAGAGCCTCAAACGCCAGGGCCGGCAACACTGCGACGCGGGCGACAGTGCGGTTGGCGACCAAGGCGATCGTCTCCCCGGCGGCGACCAACATGCCCCAGATAACCAGGGTGGCGATCAACCGGGTGACCGCATAACTGCTGGTCCCGGGGAAGAAAGCGGCCGGCAGCAGCGCGTAATAATCCAACGGCCCGGCCGTGCCGCCATCCACCGAACGCCAGAACATTGGATCATGGCGCAGGGTGAGGGCACCGGCGAGCAACTGGCTCTCGTCGGGATAAAGCTCGTGCGGCAGCCCGATCAGCGGCCAGCGAAAAGCCACCAACACTCCGGCCAGCAACCCCCACCAGCCCCAGCGATTGAAACTGGAATCTTGCTCCAGCCGATTAATTCGCATGCTCCAGACGACGGCCAGCAACAGCAGCGCCCAGCCGATCAGTGACGAAGTGACGGGGATTGAAGCGAGAGACAGCGGGGTTGGGTGACTGGCCCACATGGAAATTAGCGTTAGCTTGCGGGCGGGCCTCCCTCTGGCCAGCCAACTTTCCCGGCTCCACCCTTGACGGCAGCAAAGCCGGCGCGGCATCGTCAGCATCATGGCCGAACCCGTTCCCCGTTCCAAGCGCGTGCTCCTGCTGAAACTCGCGGTCGTCGCGGTCATACTGCTGGTGGGTGCGGTTTTGGTCGCGCGCGGGCTCGACGTGAAGGGGTTGATTGCGCAGGGGCTCGAGCTCATTCGCGGCGCCGGTCCCGTGGTGTTTTTCACCGCCATGGCCATTCTGCCCGCCTTGGGGGCGCCGATCAGTATTTTCTTTCTCACGGCGGGTTCTGCCTTCGGGGAAAGACTCGGCGTGGGCCCGGTCATCGGCCTGGCCCTGCTGGCCATCACCTTCAATCTGTGCCTGAGTTACTTTCTGGCCAGCCGGGCCCTCCGGCCTTTGCTTGAGAAACTGGTGGTACGGCTGGGTTACCAACTCCCGCAGGTGGGCGCGGGGGATGCCACCGATCTGATCATTCTGCTGCGCGTGACCCCGGGTCTGCCTTACCCGGTGCAGAATTACCTGCTCGGTCTCGCCGGGGTTCCCTTCAAAAAGTACCTCATCATCTCCTGCCTCATCCTGTGGTCGTTCACGATCGCCATGATTCTCTTCGGCGATGCGCTCCTGCACGGCAAAGGGAAAGTTGCGTCCATCGCGATCGGTCTGCTCATGGCGCTGACCGCGGCCACGCATATGCTGCGCAAGCGTTACGGTCGGAAGAAAGCCCCGTGAAACCCCCGGACGACCCGCTTCTCGCCGACGCCGGCCGCGTGCCGACGGTCACGGAGTTCACGCGCCGCGTGAAAGCGGTGCTGAAGGGCGGGATGCCGCCGGGCTGGGTGCGCGGCGAGGTGTCCAACCTCCGCGCGCAGGCCAGCGGCCATGGCTATTTTTCCCTCAAGGATGCCGGGGCCCAGCTCGCGTGCGTGCTGTTCCGCGGCGACGCCGTGAGGCAGAGCGTCAAGCTGCACGACGGCCTGCAGGTGCTCGCCTATGGCGAAATCGATGTCTACGAGGCGCGCGGCCAATACCAGTTCATCACCCGCGCACTCGTCGAGCAAGGTGCCGGCCAGCTTCAGCAGGAACTGCAACAACTCAAGCAACGGCTCGCGGCCGAGGGATTGTTCGAGGCGGCGAACAAAAAGCCGCTGCCTCTGCTGCCGCGCACCATCGGGTTCATCACGTCACCCACCGGCGCGGCGGTGCAGGATTTCATCCGCATCTTGCAGCGTCGCGGCTGGACCGGCCGGCTCGTGGTGCTGCCCGCGAAGGTGCAGGGCGAGGGTGCGGCGACCGAGCTGGCGGCGATGCTGCGCGCGGCCGAGGTGTTGAAGATTTTCGATCTGCTCGTCATCGGTCGGGGCGGCGGCAGCATCGAGGACCTCTGGGCCTTCAACGAGGAACCGCTGGTGCGTGCCGTTGCGGCCTGCATCGTGCCCATCATCTCCGCCGTCGGGCACGAGATCGATTTCACGCTGTGCGATTTCGCCGCCGATGTGCGGGCGGAGACGCCCAGCGGGGCCGCCGAGCTGATCTCGAGCAACTATCTGGCCGCCACCGAGCGCGTAACGCGGGCCGCCGGTTCCCTGGCGCAGCAACTCGATCTCGCCGTAGAGCAGGGCCGGGAGCGGCTCGACCATGCACGCAGCCGCCTGCGCCTGCTTTCGCCGGCCACGACGATCGAGCAAAACCACCTTCGGCTCGACGATCTCCGCAACCGTCTCGGTTCCGCGCTCCGGGCCTCGGTCCAGCTCCGGCGCGAGTCGCTCGGGACCGCCCGGGCCCGGCTCGCGGCGACCTCGCCTGAAAAGCGCGTGCAACAGGAGTCACACCGGCTGCTCGCCCTGTGGAAACGGCTGGAATCGGCCAGCCCGTCTTCGGTGCTCAAGCGCGGCTATGCCATCGTGCGCGACGAGCAGGGCCGGCCCGTGTCCCGGGCGAAGGGCGTCAAGGCCGGCTCGCCCCTCGTCAACGAGTTCCACGACGGCCAGTTGCGCGTGCGGGTGGAATAATCGTCCGGGCTGGTTACTCTCAGGTCCAGCATGAGAACACGATTCTTCTTCCTGGCCTTCGCGCTGACCGCGGCGGCCGGGGCGCTTTATTCCGCCACCATGAAATCCATCAATCCCTCCGCCACCAAGGACGCGCTCGAATGCAAGCCCGGCGAAATCTCCTCCTGCGGCCTGCCGTCGAATGTCGTCATCGACATGAGCAAGACCCGGGTGCAGCACACCGACGCGGAGTGGCAGAAAATCCTCACCCCCGAGCAGTTTCACGTCGCCCGTCAGCAGGGCACCGAGCCGCCGTTCCAGAACGAATACTGGAACCATCACGCGGACGGGGTCTATTTCTCCGTGTGCAGCGACACTCCGTTGTTCGACAGCCGGGACAAGTTTGAGAGCGGCACCGGTTGGCCGAGCTTCACCAGGCCGATCGAGAAGGCCCTGGTGGGAGAGACGACGGATTCCAGCTATGGCATAAGCCGCACGGAGGTCCATAGCAACGTGGACGGCGCCCACCTCGGGCATGTGTTTGAGGATGGTCCGCTGGCGACCGGTGGCCTGCGCTACTGTATCAATTCCGCCTCGCTGAAATTCATGGCTCGCGCCGATTACGAGAAATGGGTCGCGAAGAGCAGCCCCGCATCGGCGAATCGCTAAACCGACGCTATGGGGCCATCAGGTCCAGCCGCCGGTAAATCCGCGCGCCCGCCACTGCTTCGGCCAGCACATAGTGGCGGCGGACCATGGCTGCCAGCTCAGGGTAATTGCGGTCGTGAGCAAACTGCGAACCATGATAATACATGCCGTTTGAACCGGTGGCATCCAGAAATACCGGCGGCAGGGAATACAGCAGGTCAGTCAGAAACCTTTCACGAAAATATTCCTGATAGGGTCCGGGCACCACGGCGCGTTCAAAGTGAGCGTCCCGCGTCGCCTGGCGCAGGCCGGTCTCGACATAGATGTGACTGGCTATGCCCCAGATGGCGATGGCCTCGCCCGGCCGGGCATAGAGGGAAATGTGACGGGCGAGCTCGGCCTGAGGGTGCTGCTGGAAATAACTGAAGGCCCCCCAATAGAAGCTCGGTTTGCGCAGGCGGTGGCCCAGCAGGGTGCCGGTCAGGCAAATGGCGCAGGCGGCCACCAGCCACCGGTTCGATTTCCGTCCCGCCGCGGAGCTGGTGATCAGCAGGTTTCCGGTCAGGGCGCCCAGCAGCAGGCTGACCGGCAGAACCAGCAGTTGCCAGTAATGGAGAAACGGCCGGCCGGCGCAAAGGATGCTGCCCAGGGCAATCACGCCGGCCGCAATTCCGGCCAGGATGAACTTTCTTCTGGTCGGATCAGCGATACGCTTCAGTCGCACCATGAACCCAAGCCAGAGCGCGCAGCCCGGCAGCCATAAGTGCAGCAGGCTGTCTTCCTCGATCGATCTTGCCAGCACCCCCGTCAGTATCTGCAGAAGCGAGGCCGAACCCGTCGACGTATAATTGAGGTTGAAGAGCAAATAGGAGGGAATGAAGTGCCGCCATTCGCCCGCGACGCTGAGCTGGCACGCGAACAAGGTTGCGGGCAGCACGGCGCCAGCCACGAGATATATTCTGCGCCGGGTCGCATCCGGTCCAGTGGCCCGGAGCTCGGCCCACAACCAGGATAGGCCGAGGGCAGCGGCCAGAGGTGCAGCCTGCAATTTGCCCAGCGGCACCGCGCCCAGCAGCAGTCCGCCCAGCCCGCTCCAGAGCAGTCCGCCTTGATTCACCCAGCGTCGGATCGCGGCATATGCCGCTCCCGCCAGCAGGGCCACGGGAACCAGTTCGGTCGAGTAATGCAGGAAATCCACCGAGTTGGTCAGTGCCTCGAAGCAAACCGCCCCCAGACCGGCCACCCGCGCCACCCGTCGCCCCCACAAGAGGGCCACGCACTGATGCGCCAGGGTAAGGCTGCCAGCCAGCAGGGCGAGTGCCGTGAGGCGGGCGCTAAGGTAAGTCTCCCCGCCGCAGAGCCAGCCGGCGGGCCAAAGAGCAAGAAAATCGAAAGGACCAGCCGTGGCGCCATCGACCGAACGCCAGAAAACGGGATCGAACATCAGGGTGTGGGCGCCGGCCAGCAACTGGCTTTCGTCGGGACTGAATTCCCGGGGAATCAAAAAGGTCGGCCAGCGACCCGCGGCCAGGATGGCCAGCAGGATCAAGCCCCAGCCCCAGTCATGCTGTCCGGTCTCCTCCGGGCTGTCGCGCAGCAGGGGCACGACCGCCAGCGCGAGGGCCGTTATGATCACGCTCCCGGCCAGCCAGCAATAGCTTTGTGGATTCAGATCCAGCCAGCGCAGAAATACCGTCATGACGTAAGGCGGGTCGATGATCCTACGGATACAGCCAGTATTTTTTAGACTGCTGCTGGTAGATGACGTCGCGCTCGGCCCAGTTCTTGAGGAAGGCGGCGACGTCCACCCGGCCGCCGTCGCGCTTGAGGGCGTCATACCACGCGGTGGAGCCGACGTGGATCTGGAAGGTGCGCTGCTCCGCCGAGGTCAGGACAGCGAAGGTGTTCAATTTTTCCCACTTGGCGGCCTGTTTGTGCATGTAGAATGAGAGTTCGGTGGGATTCCATTTTTCCCAGTCGCTCACCTCAACGTAGACGCCGGTGATGAGCTTCCCGTCACGGTCGCGGCCCTCGTGTTTCACGAGGCGGATCCCGGGGATTTTGTAGGCCTCCAGCGCCGCGATGATCTCGTCGGGCTTTTTCTTCGGGTAGCCGATGCCGCGAAAGGGGAAATCGCGTCCGATGCCCCAGGTCCAGCCGCTGTTCTGGCAGCCGAGGCCGACCATCGCATAGCCGACCGCGGCCTCGTAGCTTGGAATGTTGGGCGAAGTGGTGATCCATTTCAGGCCGGTTTCAGGCCAGCGCATGGCGCGCGTCCAGCCGCGCATGGGGATCACGGTCAATTTGCCCTTGGCGCGGACCTTTTCGGTGACGGCGAGCACGTGCGGCGCCTGCTTGGCCATGGTGGCGAGCTCGCCGATGGTGAGGCCGTGCACATACGGCACGCGGAAGGCGCCGACGCCGCTTATCCATTCCGCGTCGAGCGGCGGGCCGTCCACCTTGAGCCCGCCGAGCGGGTTGGGCCGGTCGAGCACGATGACCTCGACGCCATACTGGAAGCACGCGTCCATGGCATAGCGCATGACGACGTTGAACGTATAGGAGCGCGTGCCGATGTCCTGCAGGTCAATGACGAGGGCATCGAGGCCCTTGAGCTGCTCGGCGGTGGGCTTGCTGTGTTTGCCATACAGCGAATAGACCGGCAGTCCGGTGCGCCGGTCCACGGTGTCTGGGATGTTATCGCCAGCCTTGTCCGTACCGTCGAGGCCATGCTCGGGCCCAAACAGGGCGACGAGCTTTACCTGGGGCGCGCGGCGCAGGACGTCGATGGTGCTCTCGCCACGACGGTTCACGCCCGCCGGATGGGTGAGCAGACCGATTTTCTTTCCGGCGATGGCCTTGAAGCCATCCGCCTCGAGCACATCAATGCCGAGCATGACGGGCGGCAGGATTTCCGGCGGAGGCGCGGGCTTGGGCGCGGGCGCCACTGGGGTGGAGGCGACCGGAGCGGCGGGTTTCGGGGCCGGCTTCGATTCGCTGACGCAGCCGGCCAGCAGCACAAGGGTGCCGAGGGCGGCGGCTCCGAAAATGATAAGCACAGGCGACCGACGGGTCATTGCCTGTGATTTGTGAAAACGCCCGCCGGGCTTGGCGAGGAGATTCGACGCGGAAAGCTCAACGGGACTTGCGACGGGACACCACCGCTTGAGCCAGTTGCTCGAGCACGGGCACGGTTTCGGCGAATGAGAGGCAGGCGTCGGTGATGCTCTGCCCATGCGTCAGCGGCCGGCCGGTTTCGTGCGGCTGGGCCCCACCGACCAGGTTGCTCTCGAGCATGACGCCGATGATGGCACGCGAACCGGCGGCGACTTGGGCCGCGACATCAGCGGCGACGGCGGGCTGCTGATCGTGCTTCTTGCCGCTGTTGCCGTGGCTGCAATCAACCAGCACGACGGGCAGCGAACCCGAGGCCTGGAGCAGCGTGGTAGCCTGGGCGATGGACGCGCGATCGTAATTCGGACCGGTGCGGCTGCCGCCGCGCAGGACGAGGTGACCCTCGGGGTTGCCGGTGGTGGCGAGGACCGCGGGTGCGCCCTCGCGGGTGAGCGACGGGAAGCAGTGCGGATGCCGGGCCGACACAATGGCGTCGACCGCCACCTGCAGGTCGCCATCGGTGCGGTTCTTGAAGCCGACGGGCATTGAGAGGCCGGAGGCGAGTTCGCGGTGAATCTGGCTCTCGGTCGTGCGCGCGCCGATGGCTGCCCACGAGACGAGATCGGCGTAATACTGGCCCAGCGTGGTGTCGAGGAACTCGGTGCCGATGGGCAGGCCGGCGAGGTTGATATCGAGCATGAGCTGCCGGGCGAGACGCAGGCCGGTGTTGACCTGAAAGCTGCCGTCGAGGCCCGGGTCGTTGATCAGGCCCTTCCAGCCGACCGTGGTGCGGGGTTTCTCAAAATAGACGCGCATGACAACCAGCAGGTCACGGGCGAGGCGGTCGGCCACGGGCTTGAGCTGATGGGCATACTCCAGCGCCGCGGCCGGGTCGTGGATGGAGCAGGGGCCGACGATGGCGATGAGCCGGTCGTCGCGGCCTTGGAGGACCTCATTGACGGCCCGCCGGGCGCCATGGACCAAGGCCGCGCCGGACTCGGCCAGCGGCAGATCCTCCTCAAGGATGGCCGGGGACACCAGAGGGCGGGCGGTGCGGATGCGGAGATCAGAAGTCTGCGGGCGCATGGGGGGTCGGCCAAGAAAACGCACTGGGGGCGAAAAGGCACGGAGATTTTCGCCTCGGCGGGGAGCCCGGTGGCGGGTAAAGCTGCGGGATGCTATCCCTCTGCCAGCACGGCTACGAAGCGCTCCTTGAACGCGAACTCACCGGGGCCGGGCTGGCGGTGATGGAGAAGGGGCCGGGCTGGGCGCTGGCGGCAGAGGGTGACACCGAGGGACTGGCTTTTCCGCAACTGACACTCCTCGCACCGCGTGAGTTCAAGGGTGAGTCGGTCAATGCCTTGGCGCAGCAACTGGCGGACTTTTTCCTCGAGAGCCTGCGGGGCGAGCGGATCGACGCAGCGTGGCCGTGTATTTTTCAGACGGTCCCGGAGGTGGTGGGGCTCGGCCGCCGCGCCAGCGGCGTGGAGAAAGCCTTTGTCGAACTATTGAAAAAGAAACTCGCCCGTATCGCGAAGCTCGCCGGATCGGAGCTGCCACGCGGGGCCGGGAAGAGGCGCGGGCTGTTTGTGTTCTTCGCCGATTTCGGGCGGGTGTTGGCCGCTCGCGAGGCGTGGTCGGGCGGGCAGCGCCGCATGGCAGACGACGAGGCGGCACCCTCGCGTTCCTACCTTAAGATTGAGGAAGCCTACATTGTTCTCGGACATGAGCCGCAGCCGGACGAGACGGTGGTCGATCTCGGCGCGGCGCCCGGCGGCTGGAGTTACAGCGCGGCGAAGCGCGGGGCGCGGGTCATCGCGGTGGACAACGGTCCGCTCAAGGGCGGGGCCTTTGGCAATCCGCTCATCGAGCACCGGCTGGAGGATGCGTTTAAATTCACTCCGGCCGAGGGCCAGGTGTTCGACTGGCTGTTCTGCGACCTCGTCGAGGAGCCGCACCACGTGATGAAGAACATCGTCACGCCGTGGCTGGCTGGTGGTTGGTGCCGGTGTTTTGTCGTCAACCTGAAGTTCGGTCATGTGGATTCGCTCGCCCTGTTGCGGGAGTTGCGCGCGATGGACTCGCCGCTGGTGCGCCACGCGGTAAATCTCCGCATCCGCCATTTGTATCACGACCGGGAGGAGTTCACGCTGGTTGGTGATGTGCGCCGGTAGCGCCATCCGGGGGCTGCGCATATCTTGCTGCGCACGGATTGTGCCGGCGGTTCTCGGGGAGGTGCGCGTGCAAGAGCGGGAAGTTTGCTGCGTTGCCATCAGTCATCATCAAGATTCGTGATATGTTGGCGACCACCATTGGTAGCGGTTGACTGGCACGACCACCACCAGCTCTAGTGATGGTTCTCCCGGCGCAAACCTTCGACTGAAGCAGGGCTGCCGCATTCATCCCCGATACCGGCACTGCCATGTCCCATCATTCTCGAGCCCTTTTTCATGCCGCCAACGGCCTGCAGGACTTTATCGCCACCTCCCGCTACGCCCGCTACGTCCCCGAGAAACGCCGGCGTGAAACGTGGACTGAAGCGGTCGCGCGGGTGCGTGACATGCATCTCTCTCACTATGCTGACCGCTCGCTGGCCGACGCCAAACTTGCCGCGCTCGAGGCGCGCGAGATCACGCCGGCGGAGCTGGCGGTCTTTGACAGCTTCGACGACTTGCACGAGGCGATCCGCGCGGCCTTCGTCGCGGTAAAGCAGCGCGAGGTGCTCCCCTCCATGCGTTCGCTGCAATTCGGCGGCGAGGCCATCCTCGGCAAGCATGCGCGCATCTACAATTGCGCCTTCACGTATCTCGACCGGTTGGAGTCGTTTCGCGAAGCCCTCTACCTTCTTCTTTGCGGCTGCGGAGTCGGGTTTTCCGTGCAGGCGAAGCATGTTGCGCAGCTTCCGGTGTTCGCACCGCGCCAGGAGTCGCTGCCGCCGGTTCTCCACGTGGTGGCCGACACGATCGAGGGCTGGGCCGATGCCCTTCACGCCCTGATGGAACACGCCGTGGCGGGCCGGGCCGTGGAGTTCGACTACTCGCTCATCCGCCCCGAAGGGGCCCCGCTGCGCACCTCGGGAGGCAAGGCGCCGGGCTCAGCCCCGCTATTCCATTCACTCTCACGCATCGAACGGATCGTGCGCGGCGCGTCCGGCCGCCGGCTGCGCTCCATCGAGGCCTACGACATCGTCATGTGGGCCGCGAAGGCCGTGCTCTCCGGCGGCGTCCGCCGCTCGGCGACCATCTGCCTGTTCTCGGTTGACGACGCCGAGATGGCCGCGGCCAAGACCGGCAACTGGTTCGCGGAGAACCCCCAGCGCGCGGCCAGCAACAACTCCGCCGTCATTGTGCGCCACCAGGCGACCCGCGGGCAGTTTGACGCGATCTTCGAGGCCCAGAAGCAATTCGGCGAACCGGGGTTTTATTTTGTCGAGGACGCCGATTACGGCGCGAATCCCTGCGTCGAGATCGGCCTGCATCCGCGGCTGCGCACCGACGCGAAGGCGATCGCCCGGCTGCGCGAGCTTGGCCACACCGGCCCGCTGCGGGAAGGCGAAGTGCTGACCGGCGTCCAGTTCTGCAATCTCACGACCATCTCGGCCTCGGCCGCGGAAAACGCCGCCGCCTTCCTCCGCCTGTGCGCGCTGGCGGCGCTCATCGGCACGCTGCAGGCGGGTTACACGGACTTCTCCTACCTCTCGCCCGTGTCGCGCGTGATCACAGAGCGCGAGGCGCTCCTCGGCGTCTCCATCTGCGGCATCCTTGACCGTCCCGAGTTGCTGCTCGACGCCGGCGTGTTGCGCCAGGGTGCGGCGATGGTGAAGGCGGTCAACGCCGTCATCGCCCGTGCGCTCGGCATCACGCCGGCGGCGCGCACGACCTGCGTCAAGCCCGAGGGCACGGCCAGCCTGCTGCTCGGCACCAGCAGCGGCCTGCATCCGCACCACGCGCGCCGTTATTTCCGCCGCGTGCAGACGAATGTCCACGATCCGGTTTACCTGCATTTCCGCCGGGCCAACCCGCACATGGTCGAGCCGAGCATCTACGATTTAAACGGCCGCACCGAGGTCATCTCTTTCCCCGTGGAGGGGCCGGTGTTTGGCGTGTTTCGCGATGATCTTTCCGCGATCAAGCACCTCGAATACATCCGTCTTGTCCAGGAAAACTGGGTGCAGGCTGGCCGGCGGCACGAGGCACACTCGCCGGGCCTGCACCACAACGTCTCCTGCACCGTCTCGGTCCGCCCGGACGAGTGGCCCGCCGTCGCCGAGTTCATCTGGACGCACCGGTATAACTTCACGGGCATCGCTTTGTTCCAGGATTGTGGCGACAAGGTTTATGGTCAGGCACCGCGCGAGGAAATCGCCACGCCCGCGGACGTCGAGAAGTGGAACGCGCTCGTCTACCTGCCGGTGGATTATACGACGCTCGAGGAGTCCGAGGACATCACCGAACTGAAACAGGTGGTGGCCTGCTCCGGCGGCGCGTGCGATCTGGTCTGAACCTGCACCGGCGGGGACGGCCCGGCGGTCCGGGTCGGGGCTTGCGCTCGGCCCTTGTCACCGGGCATTGCGGACCCCACGCTCATGACACGTTGAGCACGAAGCCATCCTTCTCCATCCGGGTCAGGGAACTGAACGTCTGCGGCTGGCAGGCGGTCTCGGCGCTGTTCGCCCGGCACCCGGCCGAGGTGCGGCGGTTGTTCTTTGATGCCGCCACGGGCAAGCGGGCCGGCGAATTCTGTTCGCAACTGGCGCAGCACAAGAAGGTTTACCGGCAGGTGGACCCGGCGGAACTGGAGAAGATCGCCGGCACAAAGCTGCACGGCGGCATCGTGGCGGTCATCGGCGAGCGTCCGCTGAAAAAAGTGACCCGCGAGGTGCTGGCGGACTGGGCGAAGACCAGGGCTCCGCTGCTGCTGCTCGACCGCGTGAGCAATGCCAACAACGTCGGGGCCATTGTTCGCACGGCCGCATTCTTCGGCGTGAAGGCCGTCATCGTGCCCGACCACCCGGCGCAGGCGCTGCCGGGCGAGGCAGCCTACCGGGTAGCGGAGGGCGGGATGGAGTTTGTGGATTTCTACCGGGTGCCGGCGCTGCCGGAATTCTGCGCGGAACTGAAGCGCCAGCATTTTCTCATCGGCACGAGCCTGACGGGCAACCAGCTGTCGCCGGCGGGCGTGAGGGAGCGCGGCATTCCGCGGCCCCCGGTGATCATCCTCGGCAACGAGGAGAAGGGCATCGCGCCCGCCGTGGCGGCGCAATGCGACCGGCTCGTGAAGATTCCCGGGACGGACGCGGTCGAGTCGCTCAACGTTTCCGCGGCGGCCGCGGTACTGTGCTGGGAGTTTTTCGGGAAGCGCTAACGGTCGAGAAGCTTGCTGAGGAATCCGCCCCGCTTGGCGGGGGCAGCCAGTTCGCTGGCGTTCAGCTCGGGCACGCCGAGCAGGGGCTCGAAGTGGCCGGCCTTCTTGTAGAGAATGACGACATCCTGCATGCCCCAGGCGTCCTCCAGGTAGGCGCGCACGATGATGTCGGGATAGCGCTGCAGGGTGCGCATGACCCACTCGGGTGAACTGAGAGCAAGGCCGTAGTCCTCCTCGGCGTTGCTCTCGAAGTAGCGCTGGTAGGCGAAGCCGGTGTGGGCGTATTCCTCGAGCAGCGCGGGCTTGTCGATATTCTCGGCGACATTACGCCGGCCGCGGGCGAGCAGGCTGGAGACAGTGCGGCCTTGGGTGGTGAGGATGATCACGCCGCACTCGCGGGTCCACTTGATGAGGCAGTCGAGCGTGGCCAGCCAGCGGTCGCGCCGGAGGTGCGTGACCAGCGAGCCGACCCAGATGAGGTCAAACTGGGATTTGAAGGGCAGTTGGTGCAGGTCGGGCTGGGAGTAAACCGGCGTGGCGCCGAACTGCTTCGCGCAAAAATTCACGCCGTCGCGGTCGAGGTCGCAGGCGGTGATCTTGGCGTAGCTGTAGTGGGCGCGCAGCCAGCGCAGCACGCGGCCATGGCCGCAGGGCAGGTCGAGGATGTCGGGGTAGTGGGGCTTGTCGCAAAGTTCGGCCGAGAAATGGATCAGTTCCAGCGCGCGCCGGCCTAGATCGAAATACTGCTCGGTCAGCGTGGCATCAGCATCCTTGGCCACCATGCCGTCGCGGGGGGCAAGGGTGCGGTCAACCGGGAGTCGGGAGAAATCGTAGAGCGGTTTCATATAGGACGGGCCAGCGCATCAAGGCGGGGCGGCTCCCGCGCGTCAATCGCGCGCGCACTTGCCTCCGGCCGTCCGGCTGCAAGCATCGCGGTGTGAACACCCCGATCTGGGACGATCGCGACTGGCGTCCGCTACCGAGGCTCGAAGGCCCGGTGCGGGCCGATGTGTGCGTCATCGGTCTCGGCGGCTCGGGCCTCGCGGCGCTGGAGGAATTGGGCGCGCTTGGGGTGAGTGCAGTGGGAGTCGAGGCCGGCGCGGTGGGTGCGGGCGCAGCAGGTCGCAACGGCGGCTTCGTGCTCGCGGGGCTGGCAAAATTCTTCAACGAGACGGTGGCGCAGTTCGGCGAGGCGGCGGCCAGCGCGATCTACCGGCAGACCGCCCAGGAAATTCAACGACAGGCGGAGGAGATGCCGGCGATTGTGCGCGTCACGGGCTCGCTCCGCATCGCGGCCGATGCCGCGGAGGTGGCTGACTGCCAGAAACATCTCGCGGCGCTGCGCTACTGCGGTTTTGCCGCCGAGCCCTACGCCGGGCCGGAGGGCGAAGGCCTGCTTCTGCCGACGGACGGTGTCATCCAACCGTTGCACCGCGTGCGGGCCGTCGCGCACAAACTCCGGCAGCGCGACGTGCTCCTCTACGAAGGATCGTCGGTGCGGAAAATCGTGCCCGGTTCGGTCGTCACGGACCAAGGCACGGTATTCTGCGATACGGTGATCGTCGCGGTGGATGGCCGGTTGGAGGCGATTTTCCCGGAGCTGGTCCCGCGCGTCCGCACCGCCCGACTGCAAATGCTCGCGACCGCGCCGGCGCCGGAAGTGGATTTCTCGCGGCCGGTTTACTGGCGGCAGGGCTACGAATACTGGCAGCAGTTGCCGGACCGGAGCATCGCGCTCGGTGGTTTTCGTGACCACGCGCTGAAGGAGGAGTGGACGATGGAGGCCGGACCGACGGGGTTCATCCAGGGGTTGCTGGAAAAATTTCTGCGCGAACGCTTGAAAGTCTCGGCGCCGGTTACGCACCGCTGGGCGGCCTCGGTAGGCTACACGCCGGACGGCCTCCCGGTGCTGGAGGAAGTGCGGCCAAAAACCTGGGCCGTGGGCGGCTATAATGGCACGGGCAATATCGCCGGGGTGTTGAGCGCACGCGCAGCGGCGCGGCTGGCGTGCGGGAAGGCTTCGCCTTGGGCGGAGGCGATCGAGCTGGCACGGGCGCATCGCGCCAAATCCTGACCAAGCGTGGAATTGACAGCGCGCCGCCGGCCGGTCACCACTGTCGCCCGATGAATCGTTTTGCCGTCTCTCTTAATTATAGCTTTGCGGGTTACTTTACCCCGCAAACCGGAGGCGGCCTGTCCCCACGCAAAGTCTGAACCAATCCAGACCCCATTTGCCAAGGAGCCGCCCAGTCCCGGGCGGCTTTTTTATTTTTACGCACCAGCCATGAACCCTCCTCCTGTCCCTTCGTCCCCTCGCTCCGCGCATGCGGAGTTGATTCTCCCCGCCCAGCCGGTCCATGCTGGATCTCGCATCCAGCCGCCAGCCCACTTCCCGTCATGAAAAAGGAACTCGCCAAAATCCGCGCCGGCATCGACGCCCTCGACCAGAAGGCCGTCAAGCTGCTCAACGCCCGGTTGAAACTCGCCCAGAAGATAGGCGCACTGAAGCGCGGGGCCCGCACGCGCATCTATGTGGCCGAGCGCGAGGCCGATGTGCTCCGCCGCGTGCAGGCCGCCAACCAGGGTCCGCTCAAGCCGGCGGCCCTGCAGGCCATCTACCGCGAGATCATGTCGGCGGCCATCGCCCTCGAGAAGCCGCTCGTCATCGCCTACCTCGGGCCCGAGGCGACCAACACCCACCAGGCGGCCCTGAAGAAATTCGGCGCCAGCGTGGACTACCGGCCGATGCAGTCGCTGGCCGATGTGTTTGCCGCCGTCGAGAAAGACGAGGCCGACTACGGCGTCGTGCCCGTGGAGAATTCCACGGAAGGTTCCGTCCGCGACTCGCTCGACCTGTTTGTGGAGACCCCGCTGAAGATCGTGGCGGAAGTGCAGCTCTCGATCGACCATGCGCTCATCTCGAATACTCCGCTCGAGAAGATCAAAAAAGTCTATTCCAAGGACCAGGCGCTGGCCCAGTGCCGCCGCTGGCTGCAACGCCACCTGCCGCATGCCCAGCTGATCGACGTGGACAGCACGGCGCTGGGCGTGCAGCACGCAGCCAAGGAAAGGGGCGCGGCGGCAGTCGCCCCGCCGTTGGCCGCCGAGCGCTACGGCGTGCCGATCCAGGCGAACCATATCCAGGACCAGAAGAACAACACCTCGCGCTTTGGCATTCTCGGCCGCGAGCCCTCGGGTCAGTCCGGCAAGGGCAACGACAAGACCAGTCTGCTCGTCTCGCTGCACCACGAGCCCGGTGCCCTGCTGCGGGCGTTGCAACCGTTCGACCGGCGCAAGTTGAACCTCACGCGCATTGAGTCGCGTCCGAGCCGGTTGCGGCCGTGGGACTACATCTTCTTCCTCGACGTTGCGGGCCACTACGAGGACCCGGCGATGCAGGAGGCGCTCAAGACATTGCGCCGCCAATGTCCGTTGGTGAAATGGCTCGGCAGCTATCCCGTCGCCCGGCGCTGATCTTAACCGTTCCGTCGTGCGTGCGCTGAAAATCCTGTTCGTCACGCCCGAGGTGGAGCCGTTCGTCAAGATCGGCGGACTGGCTGACATGGTGGGCGCGTTGCCCAAGGATCTGGCGCGACTCGGCCACGATGTGCGCGTGGTGTGTCCAGCCTACGGCTCGGTGAAGCGCACCGCCGAGTGGCACGCGCACGCGGGACCCCTCGGGGTGGAGGTGGGCGCAGCGGCGCAGTGGGCGCGTACCTGGGAGACCGTGCTGCCCGGCTCGACCGTGCCGGCGTATTTCCTGGAGAACCACGACCACTTCGCGCGGCCCGAAGTCTATACCGGACCGTGGGGGGCGCATGAAGACAACGACATGCGGTTCGCCTTCCTTTGCCGCGGGGCACTGGCGCTGTGCGAGCAGCTCGGCTGGACCCCCGACGTGATCCACGGCCACGACTGGACGGCCGGCCTGCTGCCGCTGATGTTGAACACCACGCTGCGCGACACCCCGCTGGGCCGGACAGCGACCGTGTTCACCATCCACAACCTTGAACATCAGGGCTGGTCACCGACGCGGGTCGTGGCTTTTGCGCGCCTGCCCTGGGGTGAGATCAACCGCGATGGGCTGGAGTCGAATGGCATGGTGAACCTCATGAAAGTGGGGCTCTATCACGCGACCAAGATCTCCACGGTGAGCCCGACCTATGCCGACGAGATTCGCACGGCCGGCGGCGGGTTCGGACTGGACGCGGTGCTGCGTTTCCGGGCCGGTGATCTCGTCGGCATCCTCAACGGGATCGACGACGAATCGTGGGATCCCGCGCGCGACCGCACGCTGCCGGCGAACTACTCGGCCGCCGGCCTCGCCGGCAAGGCAGCGTGCAAGGCGAAGCTGCAGGAGCGCTTCGGCCTTGAACGCAAGCCCGGGGTGGCACTCTTCGGCGTTGTGTCGCGACTCGCGGCGCAAAAGGGACTCGATCTGCTGGCGGACGCGCTGCCGGCCGTCATGGACCGGATGAACGTGCAGCTGGTGTTGCTGGGGAACGGCGACGGACGGCTGGAAAATACTTTCCGCTGGGCGAACGAGGCCTACCGCGGGCGCTGCGGCGTGCAGATCGGTTTTGACGGGAATCTCGCGCGGCTGATCCAGGCGGGCAGCGATTTCTTTGTGATGCCCAGCCGGGCGGAGCCGTGCGGGCTGACGCAGATGTATGCGATGCGCTACGGCACCCTGCCGGTGGTGCGGGCGACCGGCGGGCTGGTGGACACCGTGCAGAATTTCGTGGAGGGCCAGCCGGTTGGGACGGGCTTTGTCTTTGGCGATGCCACGGTGGACGCGCTGACCGATACGCTGGGCTGGGCCTGCGCCACCTACTATGACCGGCCGGCGGAACTGGCCGGTCTGAGACAACGGGCCATGGCACAGGATTTCTCCTGGCGGTCGAGTGCGGCGCACTACGTGGACTTGTATCGTTGGGCGGTGCAAAGCCGCACGGGGACGATGCCGGAGTAGGATTCGGGGAATGGGGGAGCGCTTTGCGCCGCGACGGGATTACGCCAACCCAGACAGAGTCGGGGCATAAAGCCCCCCACAGGTTCCCCCTCAGCCTTCGAGGGCGTAGAAGCCGTGGGTGCCTTCGTAGTCGGTCACGGGATGACGGCCGAGGTTCCGGCTGGTGGTGGTGAGATCAAGCGAGGTCGCGGCGGGCTCGCTCAGCACGCAGGTCGAGCCGAGCGGCTTGGTGGACTTCTCGATGCGGAAAAGGAAAATGACTTCTGCTCCAGTCAGGCTCTCGCCCTGCAAGCCGCCGCTGATGCGGACGCTGCCATGGTGAAGCAGAATGCGGAACGGGCGCGGGCTGGCGGTTTGGAGGGCGAGCAGCTCGCGCAGCGTGGTCGCGATATTGACGGCGGGGTGCTTGTCCTGCCGCCAGTAGGCGAAGACGGCATCACCGAGGTAGGCATTGATGGTGCAGCCTTGGCGGAGGAGAACCGGCCGGACGAGCCCGAGCCATTTCTTAAAGTCGGCTGAGGCGGTCTCGGCGCCGACTTTCTGAGTGTGGGAAGTAAAGCCGATGATATCGAGCATGAGCAACCAGCACTTGCCCGAGTGAATCTGCACCGAGGTGGCGCCGAGGTCGCCGGCCTGACCGGGCTCTTGCTGGCAACGGTAGATCAGGGCGACATCGCCCAGTTCGATCTTGTCGCCGTCACGAAGCGGAACCACCTGCTCAAGGCGGAGACCGTTCAGGTAAGTGCCGTTCATGCTGCGGAGGTCGGCGAGGAGGTAACCGCCCGAGGGGCCGGGTTGCAGCATGGCATGGCTGCGCGAGATGCCGGGAAGATCGAGGATGTGGGTGCAGCCGACGGCGCGGCCCAGCGTACAGGCACTTTTATCGAGCCAGAGCATGCGCCCGTCAGCCATTTCCAGCCAGGCTTGCGGCAGTAGTGCGTCCATGGAGGGCTTACTTGATGCGCAACCGCCAGAGGTTGTAGGCCCCGCCGCGATTGGAGAGGAAATAGACAAGATTCGGGTCGGTCGGCGACCAGGCGGGCTGGATGTCATCCGAACCGTTGGCCGTGAGCTGCTGGATCTGCGAGCCGTCGGCGTTCATGACGTAGATGTTGTTGTTGCGACGCCCCTGGTCGTCGGCATCGCGGTCGGAGACAAACAGGATGCGGATCGGGTTGGAGAAGCTGGCCACCGGGTTGAAGCAGTTGGCGCCGAGGAAGGAATCGTCGGAGATGATGTTGGTCTCGAGGCGGCCGTCGGGCTCAACGGAGTAGATCTGGCGCTTGCCGTTGGACTGGTCGGGGCGGGTCAGGTAGATCTTGGTCGGTTCGCGATGGCTGATTTCCTCGGCATTGATCTGGAATTGCGTGGGGAGCGCGCCGTCCATTTTCACCGTGCTGAGCTGGGCCTGGGCGAGGGGATAGTTGGGCTCGATGGAGAGATAGACGACCTCGCGGTTGCTGTCGGTATAGGAGGGGGAATAGTTGAAGCGCTGGTCGTTGGTGATGCGGGCGACGCCGCCGGCGGTGCGATTGTCGCTGAAGTTGATGCGGAACACGTCGGGTTTCGAGAGATCGCCGCGGTTGGACTGGAAGACCAGGATGTTGCTCGAATCGGGGGCGATCACGGGGGCGCAGTCGTAGTAGCGCTTGTTGTTGTCGATGAGGCGGGCGATGCCGCCGCCGTCATCTTCCACGCGTTTGAGGAACAGGCCGGAGTAGTATTTGCCCGCATCATCCTGGGCGGTGAGGGAAAGGATGGCGGACTGTCCGTCGGGGGTGATGGCGTAGGAGTTGATGGCCTGGAGAGGGGCCTTGGGATTCTGATCCCGCCGCGCAAAGCGGGTCAGGCGCGAAAGACCGACGATGTCGGCGCCGCGTTCGCCGCTGTCGAGGGTGGCGATCCGGGTGGACTGGTTGACGGTGAGGCGGGCCCCGGTGGGCGTCATCTCAATGGCGGGGGAATAGAGGGCCACCAGCACCTCGGTCACGGGCTTCAGCGTGAGGGCGACGTTGTCGAAGGAGTCGTGGGCGAGGGTGGTCTGCACCGGCTGGTAGAGGGTGGGAATCTCAGCTTTGAGGATGAACGTGGGCCAGGGCTTGGTTTTGTCGGCCCGGGTGAAGACCACGGGGACTTTTTGCGGAGCCGGGCCAAGGTCACGGTCACCAAGGGTCAGTCCGGCCTCGATGGGGGAGTTGTCCACGGTCTTGGCGCTGACGAGAAAGGTGCGCTCGATGCGCAATTGCACGAGGGTGACCACGGCGGGGGTGGGGGCCTCTTGCGTGAGGCGGAAGGCCTCGCTCTGGTAATCCGCCTTGGAGATCGTGACGACGAGGGACTTCCACGGGGCCGATTTGTCGGAGCGGGTGAAGGTGACGGGTTTGGCGAAAGGCGTCGTGCCGGCCACCTTGCCGTCGATGGTCACGGTGGCGCCCTCGAGGTTGGATTTGATCGTGACGTCGCGCTGGATCTGCAGCGGCTCAAGCGCCACGGTGACTTCCTTGAGTTTTTGCTTGGTGTAGTAGGTTTCGGTTTCAGTCTGGTAGCCCGGTTTCTCGACCACGATGGAGTAAGCTTCGTCGCGTCGCTTGATCTCGAAGGTGGCGGGGGCGGGGAGAGTCCGGCCTTCTATGGTGACCATCGAGCCTTCGGGGCTGGCCCTGACCAGGAGAGCGACCGCCTGGGCGGTGGCGGCGCAGGCGCAGATTGCCACCACGGCGAATGCATAACGGGCAAAGAGTCGCATCATAGGCCCCTAGCTAAGCCCGGCTGCCGAGGGGGGGTCAATACCGGGATTGGTTTCTAGCTGGATTTACGTCTGCCGCGACCCTTGTATGCGGGCGCCCCATGGACAACCCTGTTGAGAAAACCGTGTTTGCGCCCCGCAGCAGCGTGATGGTCGCAGCCGACCTCTTCAACGCCGGGGACATCGTCGGGCAATACAAGATTGAGAAAGTGCTCGGGGCGGGCGGCATGGGCGTGGTCTACCTCGCCCAGCACCTGGCCCTGAAGAAGCACTTCGCCATCAAGGTGCTGCCCGCCAAGCTGGCGCAGGAGGCGTCGTTCGTGAAGAGATTCAAGGGCGAGGCCGTGATGCTCGCCAAGCTGAAGGACGCCCACATCGTCAACGTCACCGATTTCGGCGAGAGTCAGGGCAAGCTCTACCTCGTGCTTGAGTATGTGGACGGGGGTTCGCTCGAGGACTGGTTCAGGACCCACCGGGAAAAGGACAAGGGGGTGCCGGCGGCTGATGTGGCGCGCTTTGTCGGGCATGTTTTGCAGGGCCTCGCCCACGCGCACAAGGCGGGCATCATCCACCGCGACCTCAAGCCGGCCAACGTGCTGTTGGAGAAGACGGGCGAGGCGAAGATCTCCGACTTCGGGCTGGCGCGCATGGCGGCCGAGGAGGAATACCGCAAGGCCGGAGGCACCGCCTCCCCCTTTGCCGGCGACAGCGTGACGACCACGGGCACCATCGTCGGCACGATTGATTTCATGTCGCCCGAGGCGCGCAACATGAAGCCCTCGGATGCGCGGTCCGACATCTA
>JAYUBB010000333.1:0-2985 GCA_043741015.1 Opitutaceae bacterium | reverse complement strand
AGGCCGCCTCCCGCATCTGCAACCGCGCCCTGCAAATCCACGGGGGCTACGGTTACACCCGTGACATCCCGGTCGAACGCTACTGGCGCGATGCCCGTTTGTGCGAGATCGGCGAGGGCTCCTCCGAGGTGCAGCGAATCGTCATCAGCCGGGCGCTGCTCAAGCCGGGCGACGGGGTGCTGGCTTCTGCGCGCTGACCGGCGGCCCGCCCTGTCACTGGTTCGAATCCAGCAAGGTCCACCATCCCCCGCCGCAGTGTAAGTAAGCCTTCGGATGGCCTCCGAAGGCTTGGCGAAGGAAGACTTCCTTGGAGTCCGCAGACAGGATCGGGTCACCTACCTAAATCGAGGCTGGATAAAGCTTTCCCCAACGCTGCCTGTCTCATTACGCTGCCTGCATGGATTTGACTCCATCCATCCCTGCACCCACCAGCGCCTTGCGCGCCGAGGCCGAGCTGGTGCGTCAGGGCTACAATGATTTGCCGGCGGGCATGGCTACGACCTTCCTCGCCTCCAGCGGTCTGGCTTGGGTCGTGACGGAATCGCATCACTATCCCGAGGCGTGGCTGTGGCTGTCGTTCATGGGCCTGCTGGTCGCCTGGCGCAGCGTCACCATCTTCTTGTATCGACGGGCCGACGCCAGTCCCGGCCGGCATAAAATCTGGGAGAAACAGTTTATCGCCGGCGCCGTGCTGACCGGGCTCGGCTGGGGTTATGCCGCGTGGGTTTTCTATCCCCTCATGGGTGACCAAGAGCTCTCGCTGCTGATTCTGGTGATCGCCGGCATCACCGCCGGAGCCACCCGCTCCCTCGGTCCCATTTTGCCCGCGTGCTGGACCTTTCAGCTGCTCAGCCTGGCCCCGCTGATCGTGCGCGCCCTGCAGGCCGGAGCGATGGCCCAGACCATCATGGGGGTGCTGGCGATTTTCTACACCGCGTTCCTGATCGCCATGGCGCGCAGCTACCATCGCAGTCTCAGCAGCTCACTGCGCCTCGGCTATGAATCCGCCGCCCTCGCCGAGGAGCTCAAGGAGAAACAACGCCAGGCCGATGCGCTCAACCGCGGCCTCAGTGCCGAGGTTGCCCACCGCCGCAAGGTCGAGGCTGAACTTCGCGCCGCCAAGGGCCAAGAGCGAGTTCCTCGCGACCATGAGCCACGAGATCCGCACCCCGATGAATGGCATCCTCGGCATGCTCGACCTGCTCAACACCGCCACCCTCACCCCGGCCCAACGCGAACAGGTGGAGACGGCCGCCAGTTCCGCCGACTCGCTCCTCCGCATCCTCAACGACATCCTCGATTTCTCCAAGATCGAGAGCGGCCGGCTTGATTTCGAGTCCATCCCCTTCCGCCCGGCGGCGATTGCGGAGGATATCCTTGCGCTCATGCGGCCGCGCGCGGCCACCAAGTCGCTGGAGTTGAAATGCAAAACCAATGACGGCGCCCGCACCCGGGTGATGGGCGATCCCATGCGCTTCCGGCAGGTGCTCCTCAACCTTATCGGCAACGCCGTGAAATTCTCCGAGCACGGCGAGATCGGGTTGGAGATGACCGGCGAGGAGTCCCCGGAGGGGGTCGGGCTGACCGTGCGCGTGCGCGACCATGGCATCGGCATGACCGAGGCGACCCGGGCCCATCTCTTCGAACCCTTCAAGCAGGCCGACAGTTCAATGAGCCGCAAATACGGCGGCTCGGGCCTCGGTCTCGCGATCTCCCAAAAACTTGTGCAGGGCATGGGCGGGCGCATCTCGGCGCAAAGCGCCCTCGGCCAGGGCTCGCTCTTTGAGTTCACGCTGTCCCTCCCGCTGGCCAAGGAGCGCAACACCGCCGTGCCCTTTGCCGTGAACACGACGTTGCCCCGGCATTTCGACGCCCGCATCCTCGTCGTCGAGGACGATGTCATCAACCAGCGCGTCATCGCGCTCATGCTGCAGCGGCTCGGCCTGCAGTGTCAGGTGGTGCCCGACGGCCAGGCCGCCCTCAACGCCCTCCAGGCCGGCGAGTGGGATCTCGTCTTCATGGACTGCCAGTTGCCCGGGATCGACGGTCTGGAGACGACCCGCCGCGCCCGGCTCATGCTCGGCGACCGCGAATTGCCCATCGTGGCCCTCACGGCCAACGCCCGCGCCGAGGACCGCGCCGCCTGCCTTGCCGCCGGCATGGATGACTTTCTGGCCAAGCCGGTCCGCTCCGACCTGCTCCAGACCTGCCTTGCCCGCTGGTTGCATCCCGTTCCGTAGCCATGTGCTACCGCTACTCGCTGACCACGCTTGTCGCGATCGCCGGGTTCTACGAACAACTGGCCGAGGCCGCCGGCGCCGACTGGACCCCGCGCTACAACGTCGCCCTCACGAGCCGCATGCCCGTCATCACGCGGCGCCGCACAACGACCGCGCTGGAAAAAATGCACTTCGGCTTCATGCTGCCCGCCCGCACCGCCACCGAGCGACCGCTGTTGGTCGGCAACACCCGCGCCGAGACCATGCTCGCCAAGTCCACGTTTCGTGACGCCGCGCAATACCGCCGCTGCCTTGTCCCCGCCGACGGTTTCTACGAATGGGAGAAACAGGGCGACGCCCGCCTGCCCCACTATTTCACGCTGCAGGACCGGCGGCCCTTCTTCTTCGCCGGCATCTGGGAACCGGAGACCGCCCAAACTCCCGCGGCCTTCTGCATCGTGACCACCACGCCCAACCCACTTCTTGCCGCCATCCACGACCGCATGCCCGTCATACTCGGGCCCAACAGCGGCCCCGTCTGGCTCGGCGACGAACCGCTCGCCCCGGCCCGCCTCGCCCAACTCTGCCGGCCGCTCCCCGCGGACCAGATGACCGGCCACCGGGTCGATCCCCGCGTCAACCACGTCCGTTACGAGGCCCCCGACTGTATTAACCCTGTATGACCAACACCTCGGATTATTTGCCACAAAAAGCACAAAAGGGCTCGGTCCTGATGTTCTGAGTCTACCCCGCGCCCATAGGCGCA
>JAYUBB010000332.1:0-9714 GCA_043741015.1 Opitutaceae bacterium | reverse complement strand
GCATGCTGGTGGGGATTGTTGCGACCGCGTTGTTCACCGCCGTGGCCGGGGCAATCTATCCCGCGCAGTTTGCCGCGCGCATCCAACCAGCGGAGGCTTTGCGTTATGAGTGAAATCCTCATTTCTGCCCGCGAGCTGCGCAAAACCTACGATGCCGGGCGCGTGCCGGTGCTTGATGGCGTGAGTCTGGAAATCCGGGCCGGCGAGATGGTCGCGATCTGGGGGGCCAGCGGCTCGGGTAAGAGCACGCTGCTGCATCTGCTGGGCGGTCTCGATCTGCCCGATAGCGGGGAGATCGCCGTCTGCGGACTTGATCCGCGTCGCGAGGAACACCGGCTGGAGCTGCGGCGCAAGCGCCTGGGCTTTGTCTTCCAGCTGCACAACCTGATCGCCGATCTCACCGTGGAGGAGAATCTCCGCGTGCCCGCGCTGGCCGACAACCGGCCGCCGGCCGAGACCACGGCCCGGCTGCGCGAACTGGCGGAGGCCGTCGGCATCGCGCACCGGCTCGGGCACCGCATTCAGGATATCTCCGGCGGCGAACGCCAACGCACCGCCATCTGCCGCGCCCTGATGAACGCCCCGCGGCTGCTCCTGGCCGACGAACCCACCGGTTCACTCGACGAGGTGACGGGCGACACGGTGTTCGCCCTGCTCCGTTCGCTGGTAAAGGAGCGTGGCATCACGGTCGTGCTTGCAACCCATGAGCGCCGCTTTGCCGAGCAGTGCGACCGCCGGCTAAGAGTCAGGCAGGGGCGCATGGAAACTGCGTGAGCCTCCGCCGATTATTTTTTCGGCGCGTGGCGCTTTTCGAGGACCGCAATGGCATCAGTGAGTGACAGCTTCTTGGCGCGCAGCAGCACGATAAGGTGGTAGAGCAGGTCGGCGGCCTCGCCGGCGAACTCCTTGGAATTCTTCTGCATCGCTGCGAGCGCCGTCTCGACGCCCTCCTCGCCGACCTTCTGGGCGACGCGGGCGACGCCTTCCTGTACGAGGCGGACGGTATAGCTGGACTTGTCGCCGCTCTTGATGCGGTCGGCCACGACCTGGTCGAGCTGGGCGAGGAAACCAACACCCGTGGCGCCGCCGTCACCGAAGCAGCTCACGGTGCCGCGGTGGCAGGTCGGGCCGGCCGCGTTCGCCTGGATCAGCAGCGTGTCATTGTCGCAGTCTACCGTGAGGCTGACGAGTTTCAGGAAATTACCCGATGACTCGCCCTTGGTCCACAGGCGCTGTTTGGAGCGACTGAAGAAAGTGACCTTCTTGCTGCGGAGGGTTTTTTTCAACGCCGCGGCGTTCATGTAACCGAGCATGAGCACCTGCTGGGTGCGGGCGTCCTGCACGATGGCGGGCACGAGCCCGTCGGTTTTCTTCCAGTCGATTTTTGGGGATTTCATGGGCGGATGCTGAGGCCTTCGGCGATCAGGTATTTTTTCAGGGAGGGAATGGGAATGGCACCGCTGTGGAACACCGAGGCGGCCAGCGCGGCGTCCACGCCAGCGTCACGAAAAACATCGCGGAAATGCTCCGGCGCACCTGCGCCCCCGGAAGCGACGAGCGGGATCGTGAGCACGGCGCGCACGAGCTTGAGCTGGGCGAGGTCGTAGCCCTTGCGCTCGCCGTCCTGGTTCATGCAGTTGAGCACGACCTCGCCGGCGCCGAGCTTCTGCGCTTCGCGGGCCCAGTCCACCGTGCGCCAGCGGGTGCCGCGAGTCTTGGTCGGGTCGCCCGTGAATTGCTTCACAAAGTAGTCGCCTTTCTCCGCCCGGCTGTCGATGCCGACGACCACGCACTGCGAGCCAAATTCGGCGGCGAGCTGGCCGAGCAGCGCGGGATTCTCGATGGCAGGAGAGTTGAGCGAGACCTTGTCCGCGCCGCTGTGCAGCAGGTTGCGGGCGTCGTCGAGCGAGCGGATGCCGCCTGCGACACAGAAGGGGATGTCGATGACCCGGGCGACGCGGGTCACCCACTCGGTCGAGACCGTGCGGCCGTCGCTGCTGGCGGTGATGTCGTAGAACACGAGCTCATCGGCGCCCTCGTCGCGGTAGCGCTGGGCGAGCTCGATGATGTCGCCCATGTCCACGTGGTTGCGGAACTGGACGCCCTTGACGACGCGACCGTCGCGCACGTCGAGGCAGGGGATGAGGCGGCGGGCTAGCATGCGAGGGCCTCCTGCAGGGAGAATTTGTTCTCATAGAGCGCGCGGCCGACAATCGCGCCGGCAGCACCGGTGCCCTGCAACACGCGCAGATCATCAAGCGACGAAACACCGCCCGAGGCCTGGATCTGGAGGGAGGGAAAGCGCTTCACCAATTGCGCATAGAGCGCGGAATTGGGTCCCGTCAGCATGCCGTCGCGGCTGATGTCGGTGCAGAGGATGTGGAGCAGGCCGGCGGGAAGATAGCGGTTGAGCAGATCATCGAGCGCCACGCCGGTCGTCTCCTGCCAGCCGGCAGCAGCAATGCGTGGGATGCCCATCTCGTCTAGACGTATATCCGGCGACAGAATAATTTTCTCCGGGCCAAAGAATTTCAACCAGCCGAGAACAAGGTCGGGTTGGCGGACCGCCAGGCTGCCGATGATCACGCGTTCCACGCCGGCGGCGAGCAAGGCGGCCACCTGCGACTCGTCGCGGATGCCGCCGCCGGTCTGCACGCGCAGGCCGCTGTCGCGGGCAATTTTTTCGACCAGGGCGGTCTGGCGTTTCGCCGGATCCTTGGCGCCGTCGAGATCAACGACGTGGAGCCAGGTCGCCCCGGCCGCCTTGAAACCCCGGGCCAAGGCGAGCGGATCATCAGCGTAGGATTTCTCCTGGTCGAACCTGCCCTCGGTGAGGCGCACGACGCGACCGCCGCGCAGGTCGAGGGCGGGATAGATGATCATGCGGGCATCTCCAGGAAGTTCTTCAGCAGCTGCGCCCCGGCCGCGCCGGAACGCTCGGGGTGAAACTGGACGCCCGAGAAGTTGCCGCGCTGCACGACGGCGGCGAAAGCCGTGCCGTGTTCGCAACTGGCGAGGGTGAACTCGTTCACCGGACCGGCGAAGCTGTGGACAAAGTAGAAGCGCGTGGTTGCGTCAAAGCCGCGCAGCAGCGGCGTGGCGCGGCGGATCGCGAGCGTGTTCCAGCCCATGTGGGGCACGGTGACACCGGGCGATTCAGGCAGCAGCGCAACGCGACCGGGCACGAGGCCGAGCGAAGGAGTTTCGCCTTCGGCGGACGACTCGAACAGCAGTTGCATGCCCAGGCAGATCCCGAGCACGGGCTGCTTGAGATCGCGCACGCAGTCCACGAGACCTTTGGCCTGCAGGCGCTTCATGCCCTCCGGTGCTGAACCGACACCGGGCAGAATAACTCGCTCCGCCGCACGGATGACCGCGGGATCAGCCGTGAGCTCGCTTTGCACGCCGAGGCGCTCGAGGGCGAAACGCACCGAGGTGATGTTGGCCCCGCCACTGTCAACGATGGCCAGCATCAGAGAACGCCCTTCGTGCTGGGGATGTCGCTCCCGATGCCTCGCGCGACGGCGGGCCGCAGGGCGCGGCCGAAGCCCTTAAACAGGGCCTCGATCATGTGATGGGTGTTGTCGCCCTTCACGGACAGGTGGAGGGTTGCGCCGAGCGTGGTGCCGAGCGACTGGAAGAAGTGCGGCACGAGTTCGCTCGGCAGCTCGCCAACGTTTTCCCGAGGGAATTTGCCCTCGAAGACGAAGAAAGGCCGGCCGCTCAGGTCCAGAGCAACCTGGGCGAGGGATTCGTCCATGGGCATGGTGGAACCATAACGGCCGATGCCACGCTTGTCGCCCAGCGCCTGCTTGAGCGCCTGACCCAGCGCAAGGCCGACATCCTCAACGGTGTGGTGTTCGTCAATGTGCAGGTCGCCGGTGCACTCGATGACGAGGCTGATGCCGGCGTTGCGCGCGATCTGGTCGAGCATGTGGTCGAAGAAGCCGAGGCCGGTGGCGAACCGAACCGGAGTGGTCGCATCCAGATCAACAGCCACGGAAATTTTCGTCTCCTTGGTCTGGCGGGCAATGCTGGCGCGGCGCGGTGCCTCGGCGATCTGGCGGGCAATTTCCGTCCAGCCGAGCGTCTTCGGGTTGTAGCGCAACCCGCTTGTGCCAAGCGCGGCGGCGAGTTGCAGGTCGGTCTCGCGGTCGCCGATGACGTAGGAATTCTCCCGCGACCACGAGGTGTCGCGCAGGTAGTCAAGCAGCAGCCCGACCTTGGGCTTGCGGCAGTCGCAGCGGTCGGCGGCGGTGTGCGGGCACACGCGCACGGCCTCGAAGGCGATGCCCTGCGACTTGAGGATGTCGACCAGCAGGTTCTGCAACGGGCGGAACTCCTCCTCGCGGAAGCTCGGGGTGCCGAGCCCGTCCTGGTTGGTGACCATCACGAAGGTGTAGCCGGCGTCGCGCAGGCGGCGCAGGGCGGGCACGACCTCGGGCTCAAGGATGAACTTGTCGAGGCGGTCGATTTGAAAGTCGGCGGGCTCGGTGATGAGCGTGCCGTCGCGGTCGAGGAACAGGATTTTTTTAGACACGGGACAAAATCTCCAGGGTTGAATTGTTTTCCTCGGCGGTGCCGATGGTGACGCGGACGGTGTTGGGTACATCCTTGCTGCGGTCGCGCCAGACAATACCGGCCGCACGGCCTGCGGCCATGGTGCGGGTGGCATCGGCGACTTCGACAAGAAGGTAATTGGCATCGCTCGGCCAGACCCGCTTCACGGCCGGCACCTTGGCCAGCGCGGCGGCGAGGCGTCTGCGCTCAGCCGCGAGGGTGGCGACGGAGTTGCGCGCAGCAGCAAGCCCGTCCGGAGTGAGCGCGGCCAGGGCGGCCTGCAACACCGGGGCTGGCACCGGGTAGGGCGCAATGACCTTTTGCAGGACGGCAATGACAGCCGGATCGGCAATGGTCGTGCCAACACGGGCACCCGCCAAACCGAAGGCCTTGGAGAGCGTGCGCAAAACGATGAGATTGGGATTGGCGGCGATCTCCGCGGCCAGACTGGGGGCGCCGGAGAAATCCACGTAGGCTTCGTCCACGGCGACGACAGCCTTGCCGGCGAGAGAGCGCACGATCCGGAGGACGGCGTCACGCTCCAGCAGGTTTCCGGTGGGATTGTTCGGCGAGCAGAGGAAGACGAGCTTCACCTCGGGCGTGATCGCCCTGAGCACGGCTTCGGCATCGAGCGCGAAATTCCTTTCGCGGGTCAGCGGGACGGAAACGACGCGGGCGTTCTGAATGCCGGCGGCGACGACATACATGCCGTAGGTCGGCGGCGTGATGAGGATGGCGTCCTGTCCGGCCCGGCAGAACGTGCGCAGGAGCAAATCGATGCCCTCGTCCGAGCCGCGAGTGACCAGAGCCTGAGCAGGCAGGACACCATAAAGCGTGGCGAGCTTTTCGATCAGCTCGGGCGGCTGCGGATCGGGATAGCGGTTGAGCAGGGGCTTGTGCACCGAGGGTGTCTCGGGGTTCTCATTCGCGTCGAGCCACACACGACCACCCTTGGACTCCTTGCGGGCGGAGCTGTAGGGGGCCAGCGCGAGGATCTCGGGCCGGATGAGTTTGAGCACGGAGTCGGCGGCGCTCATCAGGAAAGTTTGTCCAGCCGCACGCGGACGGCGCGCTGGTGGGCGGCGAGGTTTTCGGCCAGCGCGAGGCGCTCGACCACGGGGCCGAGTTTCCGCAGGCCGCGCGGGCTGGCGGTCTGCACAGTCATCGTGCGGATGAAATCGTTGAGACCCAGACCCGAGCAGGCGCGCGCCCAGCCGTAGGTCGGCAGGACGTGGTTGGTGCCGCTGGCGTAGTCGCCGAGCGACTCGGGGGTCCATGCGCCGAGAAACACCGAGCCGGAGGTCGTGATGCGCGGCAGCACCGCGCGCGGATTGGCCACCTGGAGAATGAGGTGTTCGGGTGCATAGCGGTTGGCGATCTCGACCGCCTCGGCGGGCGACGCAGCGAGGATGATGCGACTATTGGCCAGTGCGCGCGCAGCGATCGTGTTGCGCGGCAGGGTCGCGAGTTGCTTGGCGACTTGGGCTCGCACGCGGGCGGCGAACTTCGCTGAGAAAGCCACGAGGACCACCTGCGAATCCGGGCCGTGCTCCGCTTGAGAGAGAAGATCGGCGGCGACGAAGGCGGGCTCAGCCGAGTTGTCGGCGATGACCATCACCTCGGACGGACCAGCCGGGAGGTCGATGGCGGCGGCATCGCGGGAGACCTGGAGCTTGGCCTCGGTGACAAAGGAGTTGCCCGGACCGAAGAGCTTGTCGCACTTCGGCACGCTCTGGGTGCCGTAGGCCATGGCCGCGATGGCCTGGGCACCACCGAGCTTGAAGACCTCGGTGATGCCACACAGACGCGCGGCGTAGAGAATCCACGGGCTGATTTTGCCATCGCGTCCCGGCGGGGTGCAGAGCACGCGCACCGGATTGCCCGCGATCTCCGAGGGCACGCCGAGCATCAGCGCGGTGGAGAACAGGGGTGCGCTGCCGCCCGGCACGTAGAGGCCGACGCGCCTGATGGAGCGAGACACCTTTTCGCACACCACGCCGGGCATCGTCTCGACGCGAATGGGGGACGGACGCTGGGCGAGGTGAAACAGGCACAGGTTGACGTAGGCGATACGCAGCGCTTCCTGATCGGCCGGCTTGAGCGCCTTGTCGGCGGCGGCGAACTCGGCCGCGCTCACGCGCAGCGAGGCCAGTTTTACGCCGTCGAATTTCGCCGTGATCCGGCGCAGCGCCTTGTCCCCACCGCGCCGGACGAGGGCGAGGATCCCCGCGACGATGACGGCAGTCCGTTTCTGCGCCTTCTGCGCCGGGCGTTGGAGCGCGGCGCTTCGGGCGGAGACGGAGAGGGATTTCCAGACGAGGGGGTTCATGGCGAAAGTCGGGGCGTAAAGCCCCTCCCACATTTCAGAGCATCATTTTTTCGATCGGGAGGACGAGGATACTGCTGGCGCCGGCCTTCTTGAGCGCCTCCATGGTTTCCCAGAAAACGGCTTCCTGGCAGACGGCGTGCAGGGCGACCTTGGTGTCGTCACCGGCGAGCGGGAGGACGGTGGGGTTCTCCGAGCCGGGCAGGAGCTTCTTGATCTCGGCCAGCGTGGACTTGGGCGCGTGGAGCATGATGTATTTGGCCTCGGCGGCGAGCTGCACTCCGTCGATGCGGCGGAGCATGATCTCGAGGGCGTGGGATTTTTCCGGCGTGAGCTTATAATCGGCGCGGATGAGCATCGCGGTGCTCTTGAAGATGGTCTCGACGGCCCGGAGGCGGTTGGCCTCGAGGGTGGAGCCGGTGGCGACGAGATCGCAGATGGCCTCGGCGAGGCCGAGGCGCGGGGCGACCTCGACCGAGCCGCTGAGCGTGACGATCTCGGCCTTGATTTTCTTTTCCTCGAAATAACGGCGGGTGAGCTGCGGATACGTGGTGGCGATACGCAGGCCGGCGAGGTCGGCGGGACCGGAGTAGGGGCGCTCCTCGGGCAGGGCGATGGCGAGGCGGCAGCCGCCGAAGTCGAGCTTGCGCTCGACGGTGTAGGCGTGGCCGTTGCCGGCGTTGCGGCGCTCGAGGGCAGATTCCTCGAGCACGTTCTGGCCGACGATGCCGAGGTCGCACACGCCGTCCATGACGAGCTGCGGGATGTCGTCATCGCGGACGAACAGGATGTCGACCGGGAAGTTCTCGGAGTGGAGGAGGAGCTTTTCCTTGGGGGCCTTGACCTTGATACCGCAGCGGTTGAGCAAGTCGAGGGAGTCCGTGGAGAGACGGCCGCTCTTCTGGATGGCGAGGCGGAGGCGGTCCTTGGGGAGGTTGGCGGGAGGCATGGGAAAAAGTGAAAGGGAAAGTGAAGGGAGGCGGGTGGCGGGAGCCAAGCGCGGGGCGGCCTTATGCCGGGAAAATAAAAACCCCGGCGGGACATGCCAGCCGGGGTTTGGAAAATCGGATCATCACCCAGGAAGGCACATCAAGGCCTTCCCGCGCCGGGAAGGCGTTAACCGTGGTGATGATGGTGGTTGCGAATCATGGGTGGATCAAGGCGGCGAAGAAGGCCGGGAAACCGGGCCGGGGCAAGTATTTTCTTCATTCCGGTTGCGACACCCCGGGCAGGGACCAGCGTAACCAAGTCTGCCCCAACCACCCCCAGTCGCGCCGCCTTTGAATCTTCCAACCCATCGCGAAAAGGTGCTGCAGGAGGAATTTTACCCCTCGGAACGCAGTCAGGTGGCGGCCACGGTCACCATTGCGGCGACCTATGTCTATTTCCTGATCTTCGCCCAGTTTGGTTTTCTGAAAGCCTGGGAGTCGCTGGGTACGGACAGCACCCTGTTGCGGCCGGTCTTGGCGGTGATGGGGGTGGCGGGGATTGCAGGCGGGGTGCTCATGGCGCGATGGTTTCACGAAAACCATGGCCGGGGGCAGGTGATGACGGGGTTTGTGGTTGCGGCCGCGGCCGCCGGACTCACCTGGGCGGCCAGGTCCCCGGCGCTTTTTTTTCTTTGCGCTGCCTTGACCGGCGCGGGCACCGCGATGGTGACGGTCGGGCTTTGCGGCCTGCTCCGCCGGGAAGTTGGCGGCGGGCGGCTGGGCCGGTGTATCGGGATCGGCACCGGTCTGGCCTATGCGTTTTGCAACCTGCCGCCGGTGTTCAGCGGGGCGGCGCACACGCAGGCCCTGCTGGGTATTGTGGCGGCGTGCACGGGGATAATTGCCGTGCAGATGTTCGAGCAACGCGGCCCCCGGCAGCTGGCGGGCGGTTATGACTACAGTCCCCGGGGGAAGACGGTGTGGATCATTATTTTCCTGACACTGGTCTGTCTGGACTCGGCGGCGTTTTATATCATCCAGCACTCGCCCGAACTGAAACAGGCGACCTGGGCGGGCGGGCCGCGGCTGTTCCTCAATGCCGGGGTCCATCTCGCCGCCGGAGTGGTGGCGGGACTCCTGCTCGACCGCCGCTGGATCGCCGGTGCAGTGGGCGGCGCGGCGGTATTGCTGATCGCCGCCTGCGCCCTGCTGGAGCAAGGCGCGGGACGTTATTCGCTGGAGGCCGGACTTTATGCGGCGGCGGTGTCGGTCTATTCCGCGGCGCTCGTGTTTTATCCCGCACGTTCCGGCCGGCCGGGACTGGCGGCCCTCGTCTACGCGGTTGCCGGCTGGACCGGATCGGCTCTTGGCATCGGCCTGGCGCAGAAGCTCGACCGGGTGCCCGTCTGGCTACTCGCGGCCAGCGGGGTATTGCTTGCGGCGATGTTCATCGTCCGCCACCTCGGCCGGCACCGGCCGTTCACCGCCGGCCAAAATATGGAAGGTGGTTGGTCCCGCCTACAATAAATTCATGTCCAGCTGCACGCCGCCGGGACGGCGGAAGTGGGCCGAAGAGAGGGACAGCCTGGTTTCATTGAGGCCGGCTCGCCGGGCCGATACTTCGAAGAGCCGCTTGATCTGCTCGGCGAAAATGCCCTCGCCGCGCAGGCGGGCGCCGAAGGAGGCATCGTATAGTTTTCCGCCGCGCAGGTCGCGGAGCCGCGAGAGCACCCGGTCCTTCTTGCCGGGCGCGTGAGTGTCGAGCCACGCCAGAAACACGTCCTTCACTGCGTGCGGCAGCCGCAGGATGACATAGCTCGCGGCCCGGGCCCCGGCCTGGGCCGCGGCATCAAGGAGGGCAGGGATCTCGTGGTCGGTGAGGCCGGGAATGACTGGGGC
>JAYUBB010000331.1:0-9746 GCA_043741015.1 Opitutaceae bacterium | reverse complement strand
GATGCGAACCTCTCGCTCATCCGCGGCAAGAAAGTTGCGATCATCGGCTACGGCTCCCAAGGCCACGCCCATGCGCTTAACCTCAAGGACAGCGGCGTAAAAGTCCGCGTCGGTCTCTCGGCCACCAGCAAGTCCGTCGCCAAGGCCCAGAAGGCCGGCCTCACGGTCGGGCCCGTTGACGCGGTCTCCGCCTGGGCTGACGTCATCATGGTGCTGGTGCCGGACCACATCCAGGCCCGCCTTTACCGCGAGGAGATCGCCCCGAACCTCACCGCGGGCAAGATGCTGATGTTCGCCCACGGCTTCAACATCCGCTTCAAGGGCATCGTCCCGCCGAAGAACGTGGACGTCACCATGATCGCCCCCAAGTCCCCCGGTCACCGCGTGCGCGAAGTGTTCCAGGAGGGCGGCGGCGTCCCCGGCCTCATCGCCGTCTACCAGAACGCGACTGGCAAGGCCAAGAAGCTCGCGCTGTCCTACGGCCGCGGCATCGGCTGCACCCGCGCCGGCGTGCTCGAGACGACCTTCAAGGAAGAGACCGAGACCGACTTGTTCGGCGAGCAGGCCGTGCTCTGCGGCGGCTGCGCCGAGCTCGTGAAGGCCGGTTTCAAGACCCTCGTCGACGCGGGCTACCAGCCCGAGATCGCCTACTTCGAGTGCATGCACGAGCTGAAGCTCATCGTGGACCTGATGTATCGCGGCGGCCTCAACTACATGCGTTACTCCGTCTCGGACACCGCCGAGTGGGGCGACTACGTCTCCGGCCCGCGCGTCGTCACCAAGCAGACGCAGAAGGAGATGAAGCGCATCCTCAAGGACATCACGACCGGCAAGTTCGCCAAGCGCTTCATCGACGAGAACAACAGGTATGGCCGCAAGACCATGACCAAGTTCCGGAACAAGGAGCGCGGCCAGAAGATCGAGGTCGTCGGCGCCAAGCTGCGTGCGATGATGCCGTTCCTCAACCCCGTCGTCATCTCGAAGTAAGCGGGAAGAAAGAGCGTTTCATGACTAGTCGCGACCAACGCCATTCGCTCAGCGCCTCCTCCGGGGCGCCGCTGCCGCATGGCTTGGCCGCGCTGGGTCTTCGACTGCGACTTATGGAGGAGCTTTCGGATGGTTGCGCGGCACTACGCCGCGACACCACCGGCAAGCTCCTGCTTTTGTCGCCCGTTAACCTGCAAAGCTAACAATTCGAAACCCTCTTAATTCCATGAAAACTTCCTCTGCAAACTACGTTAGAATCTTCGACACCAGTCTCCGCGACGGCGAGCAGGCGCCCGGCGCCTCCATGACCTCAGTTGAAAAACTGGAGGTTGCCCGGGCGCTGGCGCGACTGGGCGTGGACGTGATCGAGGCCGGATTTCCCGCCGCCTCGCCGGACGACCTCGCCGCGGTGCAGACCATCGCGGCGGAGGTGGGGCAGGTCTCCGTGGCGGGACGCCCGCAGTCCGAGCCGCCGATCATCTGCGGTCTGGCCCGTTGCATCCGCAGCGACATCGACGCGGCGTGGAACGGCGTCAAAGGCGCGAAACATCCGCGCATTCACGCGTTTCTGGCGACGAGCGACCTCCACCTGAAGCACAAGCTCCGGATGACCCGCGAGGAGATGACG
Organism: Opitutaceae bacterium; assembly: GCA_043741015.1. GTDB lineage: Bacteria > Verrucomicrobiota > Verrucomicrobiia > Opitutales > Opitutaceae > Lacunisphaera. Next base: position 8,131 of record JAYUBB010000331.1, on the reverse strand, counting down.
GCCAAGGCGGTCGAAATGGTCGCCTACGCCCGTTCGCTCTGCACCGATATCGAGTTCTCCCCCGAGGACGCCGGCCGCAGCGACCCGGAGTTCCTCTATAAGGTCCTTGAAGCCGTCATCAAGGCCGGTGCCACCACGCTGAACATCCCGGACACGGTCGGCTACACCATGCCCGACGAGTTCGGCGCGCTGATCGCGGGCATTATCAAGCACACACCCGGCGCCAAGGACGTGATCATCTCGGTGCATTGCCACGATGATCTCGGCCTGGCCGTGGCCAATTCTCTCGCCGGCCTCCGGGCCGGCGCGCGCCAGGCCGAGTGCACCGTCAACGGCATCGGCGAGCGCGCGGGCAACGCATCGCTTGAGGAGATCGTCATGGCGCTCCGCACGCGGGCCGACAAGATCGGCCTGTCGACTGGCATCGACGCCACGCATCTCTGCCGCGTCTCCAAGCTCGTTTCCCGCAGCACCAGCTACCCGGTGCCGCCCAACAAGTCGGTCGTGGGCGCCAATGCCTTCGCCCATGAGTCGGGCATCCACCAGGACGGCATGATCAAGAACGCCCAGACCTACGAGATCATGAAGCCGGAGGATGTGGGCGCGACGCAGACCATGCTCGTGCTTGGCAAGCATTCCGGCCGGGCGGCGTTCTCGAAGCGCCTCGCCGAGCTCGGCTACCCGCTCGAAGGCGACGCCTTGCTCAAGGCGTTCAACGAATTCAAGAAACTGGCTGATCGCAAGAAAGCGGTGCTCGACGCCGACCTCATCACCCTCGCCTCGGACGAGCGGGCCACGGTGCCCGAGCTCTGGGCGCTGGAAAATCTCCAGGTGGTCTGCGGCACGACGGGTTTGCCCACGGCCACGGTCCGTCTGCGCGACGCCGACGGCAAGATGCACGTCATGGCTAGTGTTGGCACGGGCCCGGTGGACGCCACTTACAAGGCAATCGACGCCATCGTCAAACTGCCGATCAAGCTGCTCGAGTTCGGCATCAGCTCGGTAACCGAGGGCATCGACGCCCTCGCTGAGGCCAGCGTGCGCGTGCGGCATGATGAGCAGCGCTCCAGCCATGGCCACGGGGCCGACACCGACATCGTGGTCGCCAGCGCCAAGGCCTACCTTTCGGCGATCAACCAGGTCCTTTCCCGCCATGCCACCGGCCGGGCGCAGCATCCGCAGAACAGCAATCAGGCCCAAGAGGTCCGCCAATAAGCCATGTCGGGAGCCCTGCCAACTTCCGTCGAGACCTTCGATACCACGCTACGCGATGGCTCGCAGCGCGAGGGCATCTCGTATTCGCTCGACGACAAGCTGCGCATCGCCCGCAAACTGGACGAACTGGGCGTGACGTTCATCGAGGGCGGCTGGCCCGGCTCCAATCCCAAGGATGTCGCCTTTTTCGAGAAGGCCCGGGTGGAGAAATGGCACCACGCCAAGATTGTGGCCTTCGGGGCGACGCGCCGGGCCAAGCTCAAGCCGCAGGACGACCCGAGCGTACGCGCGCTGGTCGAGGCCGGCACCGAGGTCTGCTGCATCTTTGGCAAATCGTCCGTCCTGCAGGTGGAGGAGGTGCTTCGCACGACGCTCGAGGAAAACCTGGCCATGATCGAGGACACGGTCGCCTACCTGCGGGCACAGGGAAAGCGGGTGATCTACGATGGCGAGCATTTCTTCGACGGCTATGACCTTGATCCTGCGTATGCCCTCAAGACCTTCGAGGCCGCCAAGCGGGGTGGGGCGGAGACGCTTGTGTTGTGCGATACCAACGGCGGCCACCTGCCGTGGCAGGTGGAGGAGATCGTCCGCGCGGTCCGCGCTCATTTCGGTCCCAACCAGCGCATCGGCATCCACGCGCATGATGACACCGGTTGCGGCGTGGCCAACAGCATCGCGGCGGTCCGCGCGGGCGCGGCCCACGTGCAGGGCACGATCAACGGCTACGGCGAACGCTGCGGCAACGCCAACCTGTGCGTCATCATTCCGAACCTGGAGCTGAAACTGGGCGTCAAGGCCCTGCCGGCCGGGGCGCTGCCGCGCCTGCACGAGGCGGCGCGTTTCGTGGCCGAGGTGGCCAATCTCGCACCCGACGAGCACATGGCCTATGTCGGCAACAGCGCCTTCGCGCACAAGGCTGGCGTCCATGTCTCCGCGATGCAGCGCCACCCCGATGCCTACCAGCACATCGACCCGGCCAAGGTCGGCAACGCCATGCGCGTGGTCGTGAGCGAGCTATCCGGCCGTGCCAACCTGGTTTCCAAGGCCACCGAGCTCGGCTTGGAGGGCCTCGACGAGAAACTGGGCGCCAAGGTCGTCGAAGTCATCAAGGCGAAGGAGCACGAGGGCTATTCGTTCGAGGCCGCCGAGGCCAGTGTCGCCCTGCTGGTCCGCCGGCTCACGCCCGATTACCAGCCGTTGTTCAGCCTGCTCGACTATCGCGGCATGGTCAGCCGTCACGGTGACCGGCACCTGGCCGAGGCCACCATCAAGCTCACCGTGCGCGGGCATGAAGTGCATACCGCCGCGGAGGGCAACGGGCCGGTCAACGCCTTCGACACCGCGCTGCGCAAGGCCCTCCAGCCGCTTTTCCCGGCGGTCGCCCAGATCCAGCTCACCGACTACAAGGTCCGCATCCTGAACAGCAACACCGGCACCCGGGCCATTACGCGCGTGCTGATCGACTGGCACGACGGCGACACGCGCCGCTGGAGCACGGTCGGGGCGGGCACCAACATCCTCGACGCCACCTGGCTGGCGTTGGCGGACGGCTATGAGTATGCGCTGAGCGCGGCCGTCGCCGCCAACAAGGATTCCATTGCATGAACGCTAAAATTGTCCTGTTGCCGGGTGACGGCATCGGTCCTGAAGTAGTGGGGGAGGCCCGCCGCGTGCTCGACGCCGTGGCGCAGCTTTTCGGCCACCAATTTGAATATGCCGAGCATTTGCTGGGCGGCTGTGCCATTGATGCGACCGGCACGGCCATGCCCGAGGCCACCCTCAAGGCCTGCCAGGGCGCCCATGCGGTTTTACTCGGTGCGGTGGGCGGCCCGAAGTGGGACGACCCCCAGGCGAAGGTCCGGCCCGAACAGGGCCTGCTGGCCATTCGCAAGGGCCTCGGCCTCTACGCCAACCTGCGCCCGGTTAAGGCGATTCCATCGCTGGCCCGCCTGTCGCCCCTCAAGCCTGAGCGCGTGGCCGGGGTGGACTTTCTCGTCATCCGCGAACTGACGGGCGGCCTGTATTTCGGCCAACCCAAGGGGCGCACGAAGACCGCCACCGGCGAGCAGGCCGTGGACACCCTCATCTACACCGACGTCGAGATCCGCCGCATCGTGCGCCTGGCCTTCCAACTCGCCTGCGGCCGCCGCAAGTTCGTCACGTCGATCGACAAGGCCAATGTGCTCGAGTCCTCGCGGCTCTGGCGCCAGATCGCCATCGAGGTCGGCAAGGAATTTCCCGACGTGAAGCTCGATCACCAGCTCGTGGACTCGGCGGCCATGCGCCTGATCACGCACGCCGCCCAGTTCGACGTCATCGTGACTGAGAACATGTTCGGTGACATCCTCACCGACGAGGCGGCGGTACTCGTCGGCTCGCTCGGCCTGCTGCCCAGTGCGTCGTTGGGTGAGGGGAAACTCGGGCTCTACGAACCCATCCACGGCTCGGCTCCCGACATCGCGGGCAAGGGCATCGCCAACCCCACGGGCACCATTCTTTCTGCCGCCATGCTGCTGCGCCACTCGCTCGGTCTGGAGGCTGAGGCCAAGGCCATCGAAACGGCCGTGCAGCGGGCGATCGACGATGGCTGCCACACGGCCGATCTCGGAGCAGCCAAGCCGATCAACACCACGCAGATGGGGGCGGTCGTGCGCGAGCGGCTCAAACGCAACGGCTGACCGGCCGATAAAACATTTTCCATGAATTCATCCCTTTCCAAGCCGCCATTGGACACGACCCGCTTCATTGCGCGTCACGTGGCCGGCCTGCGCCGCTCGGGCATCCGCGACTTTTTTGAACTGGTCGCGAAAACCGATGGCGTCATCTCGCTCGGCATCGGCGAACCCGATTTTGACACTCCGCAGCCCATCCGCGACGCCGTGACCACGGCGATGAACGAGGGCAAGACCCACTACACTTCCAACCTCGGCCTGCCCGAACTCCGCAAGGAGATCTGCCGCTATGTCGAAGGTCATTTCAAGGTCGGTTACCGCCCGGATGACGAGGTGCTGGTGACGGTGGGTGTATCCGAAGGGCTCGATCTCACCATGCGCGCGCTCCTGAATCCCGGTGACAAGGTGCTTTACCACCAGCCTTGCTACGTTTCCTACGCGCCCACGGTGGAGTTGGTCTACGGCGTCGGTGTGCCGGTGGCAACGAATGCGGCCGAAATGTTCTCCCTGGATGCCCCCGCGCTGGCGGCAGCCTGGCAGCCCGGCTGCAAGCTGCTGCTCCTGAATCTGCCCTGCAACCCGACCGGAGGAGTCTGTTCGCGCGAGCAGCTGGAGCGCATTGCGAAATTCGCCATCGAGAAGGACCTGATCGTGGTCAGCGACGAGATTTACTCTGAATTGGTTTTCGAGGGCACGCACACCAGCATCGCCAGCCTGCCCGGCATGCGCGAGCGCACAGTTTTGCTCCATGGATTCTCCAAGGCTTTTGCGATGACCGGATTCCGGCTGGGTTATGCCTGCGGTCCGGCGCCCCTGATCGAGGCGATGATGAAGGTGCATCAATACTCGATGCTGTGCGCCCCGAGCATCAGCCAGGAGGCGGCCGTCGTGGCGCTGCGCCTGGGCGACGATGCCACCAAGTTCATGCGGGACCGCTACCGCGAGCGCCGCGACCTGTTTGTCCGCCGGATCAATGCCGCCGGACTCAAGTGCCATGCCCCCAAGGGGTCGTTTTATGCCTTCCCTTCGGTGGTCTCTACCGGACTTGATGAGGGTGAGTTCGCCCGCCGGTTGCTGACCGAGCACAAGGTGGCGGTCGTGCCCGGCACGGCCTTTGGCGACGCGGGGAAGGGGCATGTCCGCGCCTGTTTCACGGCCAATGAGCAGAAGCTGACCGCGGCCTGCGACCGGATTGAGCGGTTGCTGGCCTCGCTCAGCGCGAAAGCCTCAGTCTGAGTCAGGTGGCCAGGAATTGAAAAGCCCATTTCCGCCGAAGCAGGAACGGGCCATGGATTTTATCCGGATTGATGGTCAGGTTAGGGCACGTCCTCAAATTCGTCGCTGGGGTTGAACCTGTGGGGGTTTGAGCGTTTAGCAGGGCGGTTATCATTCCACGTCACCTTGATGAGGGCCGCTGGCTTGGCCTAAAGAAATTAATGCGGTCCTGAGCGAAAAATGCGCAAGCTCCACCTGTCCTGCGCGCGGTCGGCCCGCCACGACGACCGACCGTTGGTGGTGGCGATGCTGTGGATCGCCCGGACCGGTTGCCCGGGGCGGCTACCATGCCCAGGCTGCGGCCGCTCGCGCGTCGGCCTGAACCAGCAGTGCATCTGCGCACTGATGCCTTGGGCTATCCTAGAACGTGACGGTCAGGCCGACGTTGAACCAGAGATAGTTGCCCTCAACCAGATTGATGTCGTGCGAAGCCCAATTGACGCCGCCGGTCAGCGTGGCCGTGCGCGTAAGTCTATAGGGGAATTGGGCCTTGAAGCCGTAGTAGCTGTAGTCGCTGCCGCCATCGGGCGAGACATGGCCAATGTTACCCGAGAGATAGCAGGAGAACTTGTCGCCAATCGGGATGCTGTAGCCGAGGTTGCCTTGGAGGGTAAACGTATCGAGGGTGAAAGCATTATAGGCGTAGAGGCCCACGATGAGGCCGCCATCGATGGTGCCATTGAGACCGACATAGCCCTCGAAGGTGTTGTCATCGAGGCCGGTGCTGGCACCGAGTTTGGGATAGTTGTAGTAGAGAGTAGCACCGACATCGAGGCGCCAGTCCTTGGCGACCTCGAAACCGTAGCCAGCGTAGAGGTCGAGTTCACTGCCGCTATTGCTGGTGACCGACTGATTGGTCCAGATGCCGGCGTAGCCGGCACCCGAGGTCACCTTGATCGAGGGTTGGAGGGAGCCTGCCGCCAGTTGGACACCGCGGAACACATATTTGCTGGCGTAGGAGAAGTCCACCGTGAAGGCGTGGGATGAGGTCGACGCAGCGTCGTCGGCGTAGAGCGAAGGTTTCGTGGGGAGAAGCGCGACGAGGAGGAGTGCGATTTTCTTCATGTTTTGATTTGGCAGGTCGTTGGTCAGCTTGTTCCCGCTGCAAGCACAGGAGCAAGAACTTCAAACGGAAGCGGCAACGTCAAAACTGGACAAAAAAGCCCGCTCCGATTCGGAGCGGGCTGAACTAAAGCTATTTCGGCGATGAAGGCTCAGAAGATCAGAAAGTGAGGATAGCATCCACGCTGACGGTCAACTGCGACTTGTGTTTGGAATCGACGTAGGCGTTCGTGTCTGCCCAATCGTAACGGATTTCCGGGCGAACCACCAACCCGGCGAACGGTTTGGCCACAGGTACAGTAACCTGGGCGCCAACAGTGATGGCCTTGTAGGTTGCAGGACCAGCGCCGACGGTCCGCGGATCGTTAAACGGAACGCCGCGCAGTCCGTTCATGACGTCGTCATTATTCCCGAACTGCGCCACATAAAAACCCTGAGGATCATGCCAGATCTCACCGCGCACACCAATGGTCACCGAGTCACTCACCTTTTGAGTGTAATACTCGGCGATACCGTAGCCTTTGGCCTTGGCGGCGTCATCCTTGATGTAATTGAGGTCGGTGATCAGGTTCTGTTTGTCAGAGATGGCATAAGTAAAGCTCAGGTCGGTGAGGTAGCGATAATCCTTGTTGTTGCCGGGCGTTTCTGGTCCGAAGTGAGTGCTCAGCAACCCAGTCAATTTTCCGCCCGCCAGACCATTGAACCCCACGGCGCCGTGGAAGGCTGCCTTGCCGTTGTTGTCGTCGAAGCTGGTGTTCACGCCGCGGGTGATGCCGGCCATGAGATCGATTTCCTTGGTGGCATGGAGCGTCGCCAGCACACCCGAGTGGTTGAAAGGAATGCCGAAGTTAAAAATATAGGTGTGTGAATAAAAAACGTCAGTGCGCGGATCGATGGTTTCTGCACCCTCCATGGTCACGAACTTGCCGACCTTCACGTCCACGCCGCCAGCGGTCGAGGCGACCGCAAAATGCAGGTTGAGATAGGCCTCTACGATGTCAGGTTGGAGAAGAGCATTGCTTGTGTTGTCGAGCAGTCCAAGCGAGTGGATGAAGCGTGCATCACTGCCATACATGCCTTGCAGCTTGAAACCCCAGTCAAACTGGCCTGGTTTTGGATCAAGAGTCTGTTCGATCGTGAGCGCCGCCTGGTTGAGCAGTGGCTCGTTGGCGCGATCATCGAACAGCCGGCCGAAATTCTGATGGTCGTCTGGGCTTCTGCTGTTGAGCGTTATGCCGGGCTCAATCCAGCCATAGATTTTGACGCGTGAGGTGTTCGCCGGGGCCGGAGCAGCGTCGTCGGCAGAGAGCGAAGCGCCCGTGGCGAGGAGCGCGGCGAGGAGGAGTGCAGTTTTCTTCATGGTTTGTAGGTTTGGATTTGGATTGTCAGGTCATTGATCGTCTTGTTCCCACGCTGGCGCGGAAAAACCGACCCTTGAACCAAGGGTCAGACAGCAAGCAATGGGCCAACTCCATGGGAATATTTAAGGATTCCAGGTTTAGGCATCTGGTGAGGGAGTAAACGGGCAGTTGGCAAAAACAAACCCCGCCATCGGTCAAACCGGGGCGGGGTCGGTGGAGGGATGGGGAGTCCAGCCTCAGACGGCAGAATCACCGTGCTCGTCGGTGCGGATGCGCAGGACATCCTCCAGCGGGAGCACAAAGATCTTGCCGTCGCCGATCTTGCCGGTCTTGGCCCCGGCGGAGATGGCGGTGATGGCCGGTTTGACGAGCTCGTCGGTGACGGCGATCTCGAGCTTCACCTTGGGCAGGAAGTCCACGGTGTATTCGCTGCCACGGTAGATTTCGGTGTGGCCCTTCTGGCGGCCAAAGCCCTTGACTTCGGTCACGGTCATACCGTCGACCCCGACCTTGCTCAGGGCTTCCTTAACCTCGTCCAGTTTG
>JAYUBB010000330.1:0-9793 GCA_043741015.1 Opitutaceae bacterium | reverse complement strand
GACCCCGGCTACCGCCCCGAGTCCATCCGCCAGGTCCGCAAGGCCGCCGAGCAGCTTTACTTGCGTCTCGCCCACACGGCCGACGGCCCGCTCCAGCTCGAAGTCGCCGGACTCCTCGGCGGCGGCGACCCGCGCTTCGGCCTCCCGCCCCAGGAAGTCATGCTCTCGCGCAGCCTCGACGAGCTGAAGACGTGGCTCACTCCGCAGTTTGCCCGCGGCCCCATCGAGATCGCCATCGTCGGCGACTTCGATCCTGCCGCCCCCATCGCCGCCGTTGCCCAAACCTTCGGCGCCCTGCCCCAACGCGAAGCCAAACCTGCCTACACCGACGCCCGCAAAATAACCCCGCCCGCCACGCCGCTCGCCAAGCAATACAGCGTCGCCACCGAGATTCCCAAGGCCCTCGTCCGCCTCTACTGGCCCGCCACCGACAGCCGCGACATCAAGCTCACCCGCCGGCTCCGGCTGCTCAGCGATGTCCTGGCCGACCGCCTGCGCGTCGAGATCCGCGAGAAGCTGGGCGGCACCTACAGTCCCAACGCCGCGACCGACCTGAGTGACACCTACCCCGGCTACGGCTGGCTGATCGCCGATGCCACGGTCGCACCCGGCCAGGCGCGGCTCATCGTCGACGCCATCAAGGCCGTCGCCACGGCCCTGCACGACCAGGGCGTGACCGAGGAGGAGCTGGTCCGCGCCAAGCAACCCGTGCTCACCGCGCTCCGCGAGTCAGCCCGCACCAATCCCTACTGGCTCGGCAGCGTGCTCGCCGCCGCGCAGGAATTTCCCGACCGCCTCAACTGGAGCCGCACCCGCTACAGCGACAACGAGGGTGTGACCGCCGCCGAACTCAGCGCCCTGGCGAAGCAATACCTCGACCCCGCCCGTGCCTCCGAATTCATCATCGTGCCCGCCCTGAGCCCGTCGAATGGGCCGGCTGCGACCCCACCCGCCCCGCAGCCAAGTAATGCGAGTCTGCTGCCTTGAATGTGGGAGCGGGTTTATCCCGCGACAGACCGACCCTCTCCTGTAGCGGCGGTCTACCTGTCATCCATAGCCTCGGCGAAGGATGATGACCGCCGACTTATTAACCCAGCGAATTGACACCAAGCCGCTTCTTGCGCATTGATTCTACCATGCAAACGCTGACCGCCATTGTCTATCCGACTCCCGACGGAAAATGGTTCGTGGCCTATAACCCCGAGACCGGCACGACCACGCAGGGTAAAGACTTCGACAAGGCCATGGCCAATCTGAAGGAGGCGACCGAACTCTATCTTTCCGAGTTCCCCGTCAAATCCAACGGCCGGACGGTGATGACCACCTTCGAAGTCGCCCATGCCTAATCTGCCGGGAATTTCCGGGCGCAAGACCGTCAAGGCGCTCGAACGGCTGGGTTTCGTCTTCATTCGCCAGAAAGGGAGTCATGCCATCATGCGCCGCGGCGCATGTGGTTGCGTCGTCCCGATGCATCGCGAGATCAATCCCTGGACGCTAAATGGCTTGCTCAAACAGGCGGACGTTGAGCCCGAGGAGTTCCTCCTGGCACTGAAATAGCCAGGCTCAACACCGGGCGCGCCATCCCAAGCTCGACCCCGGCCGGCTTTCTTGTCTGTGTCCAGACATAGCCGCCGTTGCGGCGATATCCTTGAAGCGTCTATATCATGAAAAAAATTCTCTCGGTGGTGTTGATAGTAAGTGCAGTCAGCTGGGCGATGCCGATTCGCGCCAGTGCGCAGGATAATCCACCAGAAGCCAAAGCCGCCACACCCGAGGCCCAGGCGCTGAAAGTATATCAAGCCGTCCGGGATCAGGACTATAAAGCGATGTTTTATCTCATGGCTTTAACTCCGAAAGGAAAGACCACGCTCACCACGGCAGATCAGTTCGCAACCGATGTACGCAAGGGCTATGAAGGCAGCTTTAAAACCAAGGAGGAGCAGGCTGTGACTGACCGCCTCTTCAAAAGCATTGCCGGGATCATGGTCGGTGAACCGGTCATCACGGATGACAAGGCGGTCCTACCTGTCTCAGCAAAGATCACGGCCAACGGAAAGACCCGGCAATTCAAGGGTGAGGCCCACATGCGCCACGACGAGGGAGTCTGGAAGTTTGATCTAACAATTACGGATGACGCCGAGCAGGCCATGGCGCAACGGATCACTGAGCTGTTCGGCAAACCCGAACCAGGGCCCTAGGCTAAAACTGTTGTCACAGAGTGCACTCCGCCGTTGCCACGCTGGTTGGCTTCGCTTTTTCTCGCCCGGGCCGTCCCCGCCGCATGTCGCCACTCCCCGTCCGGAATACCTTTCGCCGCTTCACCCTGCTTTGCCTCTCGGCCGTTCTGGCCGGCCACGCCGCCGCGGCGCCGTGGCCGCACGAACTGGGCGACGTGACGCCCGACCCGGCGATCCGCTGGGGTCGCCTCGATAATGGCCTGCGCTACGCCGTGCGCAAGAACACCGAGCCGGCCGGCCGGGTCTATCTCATCCTCCAGGTCGCGGTCGGTGCCGTCCACGAACGCGACGACCAGCGCGGTTACGCCCATTTCGTCGAGCACATGATGTTTCGCGGGACCAGGAAATACCCCGCCACCTCCATCGTGAACTTCCTCCAGCACGAGGGCCTGGCCATGGGCGCCGACACCAGCGCGTTCACCAACTACACGACCACCTTCTACAATCTCGACCTGCCGCAGAACTCACCGGAAAAGATCGCGCTCGGCCTGTCCATCCTCCGCGACTTCACCGACAGCGCCGTCATCGCCAGGGCCGAAGTGAAACGCGAGGCCAAGGTCATCGAAAGCGAGCGCCGCACGCGCGACTCCTCCGCCGCGCAGGTCGGCGAGGCGATCAACGAGTTTCTCCACCCGGGCACGCTCATCACCCGCCGCTCGCCCATCGGCACGCCCGAGTCGGTGCAAAACGCCACGGCCGAGCGACTGCTGGAATTCTACCGCACCTGGTATCGCCCGTCGCGCATGACCGTCATCGCCGTGGGCGACGCCGAGCCGGAGCTGCTGGAGAAACTTTTGCGCGAGCAGTTCGCCTCGTTCAAGCCCGCCACCCCGGCCGAGCCCACCGACCCCGACCTCGGCCTGCGCACGCCGCCGCCCGGAGATATGCAGGCTCGATTCTTCGCCACCCCCACGCCCGGCGGCACCTCCAGCGCCCTCTACAGCATCACCACCGTCGAACCCGCCGCCGACACGATCGCCCGCCGCCGCGCGCAGGTGGCGCAGAACGCCGGGTTTGCCATGCTTAGCGCCCGTCTCGCCGAGCTGGCCCGCAAACAACCCAATGACATCGGCGACAGTCAGGCCAGTTGGACCATCGAGTTTGGCCTCCGTCAGCAGACCTCGATCCGCATCGACACCCGCGCCGACCTCTGGCGCAAGGGGGTGCGCCTCGCCGAGCAGGAACTGCGCCGCGCCCTGCTCCACGGCTTCACGGCCGACGAGGTGAAGCTCCAGATCGAAGGCTACCGCAACGCCTTTCAGGAGGCCATCCGCACCGAGCTCAACCGGCAGTCGCAATTCATCGCCCACTCCATCCGCTCCGGGCTGGAGTACAACTTCGTCAATACCTCGCCCCGCACCGACTGGGAGCTCGCTGAACCAACTGTGCTCAACCTCACCCCGGAACAATGCATCGCGGCCTTCCGCACCATGTGGGCCCCGGCCAACCGCCGCCTCGCTGTCATCGGCCACTACCCTGCGCCCCTCACCAGCAAGGAACTGCTCACCGCCTACGAGGAAAGCACCTATGCGTCCTTCTTCTCCGAGAAGGACGAACGCGCCATCGCCGCGTTTGACTACACCGACTTCGGACCGCCCGGCACCATCGCCACCCGCACGCACGATGACCGCGCCGACATCCATTCCGTCGCCTTCGCCAACGGTGTCCGCCTCAACCTCAAGCCAACCGACTACGAGAAAAACCACGTCTATCTCCGCCTGCGGCTGGGCCGGGGCATGGCCGCCGAGCCGGCCAGCCAATCGGGACTCGGGATGATCGCCAGTGGTTCATATCTTGCCGGCGGCCTCGGACGCTACGACAACGTCGAGTTGGGCCGGCGGCTCGCCGGCGACACGCTGACTTTCAATTTCAGTGTCGAGGAGGATGGCTGCTACTTCACCGGCTATGCCAGCCCGGACAAACTCGAGAAGCTCCTGCAGATTGCCGCGGCGTTCCTCACCGACCCCGCGTTCCGCGCCGAGGGCTATCAAAGCACGATCTCCCGGTTGCAGTCCTATTACGCGGGCATCAACCGCGAGCCCGTGCAGTTCCTGCGCGCGATCTGCCCCACGGTCATGGCCAGCGGCGATCCGCGCTACGGCCTGCCTCTGCCCGCGAATATCTTTGCGCGCACCCCCAAGGAGATCGAGGACTGGCTCCGGCCAGTCCTGGCCTCCGGCACGATCGAGCTCGGCCTCGCGGGTGACCTCGAGGTCGAGCCAACCGTTGCCGCCGTCGCGCGCACGCTCGGCGCTCTGCCCCAGCGCCAGGCTGAACCGCTCCCCGACCCGGCGCGCAAGCCCGCCCTGCCGGGCAAGCCCATCATGCAGACCTGGTTGCTCGAGGGCTGCGAACCTGGCAAAGCCGCCGTGCGCATCTACTGGCCCGGGGTGGACGGCGATGATTACCACACCAGCCGCCAACTTCAGGTCCTGTCCGAAATCCTGAACGACCGGCTCCGCGTCAGGATCCGCGAGGAGCTTGGCGCCACTTACGGCCCGCTGCAGGATGTCTGGGGCAGCGAGGTCTGGCCCGGTTACGGTTACCTGTTCGTCGAGATTGAGTGCGCCCCCAAGATGGCCGAGCGCGTCGCCACCCTCACCCGCCGCATCGCCGCCGACCTCGCCGCCAAGGGCATCACCCAGGACGAATTCGAGCGCGTCATCGAGCCCCGCCTGGCCAACCTCAAGCAGGAGCTCCGCAACAACAGCTACTGGACCTACCACGTCCTCTCCCGCATGCAGGAGAAGCCCACCCGCGTGGACTGGCCCCTTTCGCGTGACAGCGACTACCGCAGCATGCGCCGCACGGACGTCGAGGAAGTCGCCCGCCGCAGCCTCGGCGGCAGCCGCGTCTACACCTTCATCGCCCGCCCGAAGTAAGCCGCGCCATCGAGCGATCGTGCCACCGGCTGAGCAAACCCAGCGCGACGATCGCTCCGACCAGCGCCCAGGCCATGTCCGACTGCGTGTCCCACACGTCGCCCTGCGTGCCGAGGAAATCATCGGCCGCCCCGCCGGTGCCCACCGCCACCCGCCACTCGACCAGTTCATAGAACGCACTGAACGCCAGGCACACGCTGCCGCAGAGGAAGGCCAGCCAGCGGCTGCCTTTCAGTGGTGAAGTCCGGATGAGAATCTCCCGCACCAGAATCGCCGGCACAAACCCCTGCGCGAAGTGCCCGAGCTTGTCGTAGTTGTTCCGCGACCAGCCAAACCACTCCATGGCCCAGTTGCCGAGCGGCACCCGGGCATAGGTGTAATGTCCGCCGAAAATCAAAATGACGCTGTGCCACCACAGCAGCACGAGCAGGAGGGATGACAGCGGAAAGCGCTTCTGCACCGCCAGCGCGACCGGCAGCCCGATGAAGATCGGCGCCACCTCGAGGAACCAAGTGAACCGGTCGTGCGCCCCCACCACTGACCAGCCGAGCACCGGTGCCAACAACGTGCTGAACCAAATGAGCCGTCGATCCATTCCCGGAGCCTGCCCGGTCGCATGACCGGCGCAATCCGTGTTTTGACAACCACCGTCCGGCGGCCAAGCCTCTCCGCGAAACATCATGGACCATCTGCACGCCTACTGGCGCATGGAATACATCAAGGCGCCCCGCCTGCCGGAGGACGCGAACCCTTTCGCCGCGCTGCCGGCGCTCGGCAACGACGCCGAGGCGCTCATCATCCACCGCAGCCCGCTGAGTTACCTCGTGCTCAACCGCTATCCCTACAATCCCGGCCACCTCCTCGCCATTCCGTTCCGCGCCGTCACCGACCTCGGCGAGCTCACTTCCGCCGAGCGCATCGACCTGATGGACGAGATCATTTTTGCCAAGGAGGTGCTGCAAGCGGCCGTGAACCCGCATGGCTTCAACATTGGCTTCAACCTCGGCACGCCTGCCGGCGGGAGCATTTCCCATCTCCACGCCCACGTCGTCCCGCGCTGGAACGGCGACACCAACTTCATGCCCGTCATCGGGGAAACCCGCGTCCTGCCCCAATCCCTCGACGCGATGTACCAGCATCTGAAAACAACCGCCGAGAAGTTAAAGCCCGGCAATTAATGGCCGCTGTCCTGTTCTCTCCCCCGTCTTCTGATCGCTGTCTTCTGTCCTCCGTCCTCTGAAACCGTGCCCGCCACCAAGACCCTCACCTACCCCAACGCCCGCCACCTCGGCCAGCTTTACTGCGGCAGCGAGGAGAATCTGACCCGGGTCGAACAGGCCCTCACGGTCCGGCTGGTCACCCGCGATGAATGGTTGAAAATTGACGGCGATACCGCGGACGTGGCCCGCGCCGAGGAATTCTTCGCGCTGCTCAACACCGGCCGTACGCAGGGCCTCGCCTACCGCACCCCTGATTTCCACCGCCTGCTCGAACTCTTCGCCAAGGACGGCGGCGCCGGCCTGCGCTCGCTCATCAACGACCCGCTCGTCATCGCCACGCGCCGGAAAAGCATCGTCCCCAAGACCCTCGGCCAAAAACTTTACCTGCAGGCCATCCAGAAGAACCCGATTGTCTTCGGTATCGGCCCCGCCGGCACGGGCAAGACCTACCTCGCCATGGCCGCCGCCATTTCCGCGCTTTTGCAGAACAAGGTGCAGCGCATCGTGCTCACCCGCCCGGCCGTCGAGGCCGGGGAGACACTCGGCTTTCTGCCGGGCGATCTGCGCGAGAAAATCCTCCCCTATCTGCGCCCGCTCTATGACGCCCTCCACGACATGCTCGACGCCGAGGATGTCGCCACCCTCTCCGAGAAGGGCGTGATCGAGATCGCCCCGCTGGCCTACATGCGCGGCCGCACGCTCGCCAACGCCTATGTCATTCTCGACGAGGCGCAGAACACCACACCCGAGCAGATGATGATGTTCCTCACCCGGCTCGGCGACGAGTCACGCATGATCATCACCGGTGACATCACCCAGATCGACCTGCCCCGGGCCAAGGTCTCCGGTCTCGTCCAAGCCCCGCGCATCCTGCGCAACATTCCCGGCATCGACTTCCACCATTTCACCGCCTCCGACGTCGTCCGCCATCCGCTCGTGCAAAGAATCATCGAGGCCTACGAGCAGGCGCGGACCGCCGAGCCCATCGGCCCGAACTCGTGAAGCGCGGGATATTTATTCGCAACGCCCATCCGCGCCTGCGTTTCAGCCGGCACGCCGTCGCAGCCGCCATCTGCACTCTCGACACCCACGCCGCAAAATTCCTCGGTGGCTGCCCCCCCGGCGAACTGTCCCTCGTCTTTCTCACCGACCCCGCGCTGGCAAAAATCCACGCTGACTTCATGGCCGATCCGACGGCGACCGATGTCATCACCTTCGAGGGCGACCGCATCGCCGGACTCGCGGGCGAAATCTGCGTCTCGGCCGACACCGCATGCACCTACGCCAAGGTCAACCGTAGTGATTTCGCCACCGAGCTCACCCTTTACGTCGTCCACGGCTGGCTGCACCTGGCCGGTTACGACGACCTCCAGCCCGCCAGGAAACGCCGGATGCGCGCCGCCGAGGCCCGGGCCATGAAATTGTTGCACGCCGCCGGGGCCATCCCTGCCTTCCGGCTTGTATCGCCGTAACCTCCAGAGTGAAGGCGGACTGGTGTGATTTCCCTTTGCGTCTTTGCGTCTTTGCGTGAGTGTCCTGCCCTTCATGGCCGAATCTCGTTTCACTTCCCTCCGCAACGCTTTCCTCACCGGCCTGCTGCTGGTCGCTCCGCTGGTCGTCACGATCTGGGCTCTGGGCGCCATCATCGGTTTGGTGGGCGGCTCCATCACGCCGCTCTTTGCGCCCTATCTGCCGGATCCCCTCCAGCACTTGCCCGGCAGGTTCTGGGATGTGGTCACCACGGTCATTGCGCTCGGGCTCATCACCCTGCTCGGCTATGTCTCGCGGCTTTTCCTCGGCCGGCTCATCGGCGCGGCCGCCGAACGTTTCATCCAGAATATTCCCGGCATCGGCAGTTTCTACTACGGCGTGAAGCAGTTTATCGAGACCTTCGGGGCCAAGGATCGCAACCAGTTCAGCAAGGTCGTGCTCGTGCAATTTCCCCGCGCCGGCTCCTACGCTCTGGGCTTCCTCACCAACACCACCGCCGGTGAACCCCATGCCCAGCTCCCCGCCCAGCACTGGGCGGTCTTCGTCCCCACCTGCCCGAGTCCGGTCAACGGCTTCTTCATGTATCTGCCCCGGACCGAAATCATCGAACTCGATATGTCGGTCGGTGACGGCATGAAGACGGTCATATCCTGCGGCGCCGTCCTGCCCGTCTGGCCCGACATCAGGAGCGCGAAGACCGCGCTCCTGGGTGAAAGTGAAAGGGGAAAGTGAAAGGGAGCCTCCCCTCCTCACTCTCACCTTCACTCTCACTTCCGCCATGCCCGGCCAGCAGCTCCAGACCACCGCCTTCATCCTCGCCCGGCAGCCCTCGGGCTCCGATGCCTTCGAACAATTGACGGCCTTCTCCGCCGACCACGGCGTCCTGCACCTGCTGCGGCGGATCAAGCAGGGGAAAAACGCCGCCCCCCCCTTTGATCTGTTCGACGAGACCGAACTCTGGCTCGAATCTTCCAACCAAGGCCGCACCTGGTTCACCTCGGAGCACCGTCTTCTCCATCGCCATGACGGCATCGGCCGTTCCTACGATGCGCTCAAGGCCGCCGCGGCCCTCGGTGCGCTCCTCACTCGCAATCCCGTGCCCGACGAATCCCGTCCCGCCGTCGCCGACCTGCTTGGGACCAGCCTCGCCGCCCTCGCGGCGGGTGGCCGGCCCGATATCATCTGGCTCAAAGCCCTTTACTGCCTCCTGCGCGACGAAGGGTACCCCGTGAAACAACAGTGGTGGCCCGGGCTCACCGCCACCGACCGCGACATCACCGCGCACCTGCTCAACCAGCCTCTCACCGCCCAGACCGCCGACACCGCCACCGTGGCCAAGATCACCCGCCGCCTCGAAGATTGGGTCGTCGCCGAAACCGAGATCCGAATCACCTGACGTGCATTTCTCCCTCGAAAACCGCACCGTCAGCCTGAGCGTCGGCGAATTCGCCGGCTTCAGCCTCGGGCCGCAGGAAAGCGGCGGCGGACCGCAGGGTCTCTGGCGCGCCCAACTCGGCCAACACTGGCACAACGAACTGCGTGCCCGCACCGAGCTTGAATTTACGGTGGGAGGGGCTTTATGCCCCGACGTACAGTTCGAGGTCGTCATCGACGGCCGGATCACACACCGCGGTTGGACCTTTGTCCTCAGCGGCCGCATCGACCAGCAAATTGGCCCGCTGCTCCGCGAGATCAAGAGCGTGATGCGCCCGCTCCCGGCGGAGGAAACCGAACTTCGCACCGACTACCCCGCTTACTTTCTTCAACTCTCCGCCTACGCGGTGCTCTGCCGGAATTCGTCTCTCAACTCTCAGCTCTCAACCCTCAACCGCTCCGCTCTGAGAGCGGAGCTGGTCTTCGTCGAGGCCAGTTCCGGTCTGTCGCAGACCATCGCGCTCACGCCGTTCGACGAGGCGCTCGTCTTCCACCAGCTCGACGCCCTCGTCGAGTTTCTGAATCTCCG
>JAYUBB010000329.1:0-9793 GCA_043741015.1 Opitutaceae bacterium | reverse complement strand
CCTTCGCCCACCTTGACTCGACCATCGTGCTCGAGCGCTCCATCGCCGAGCTCGGCATCTATCCCGCCGTCGATCCGCTCGCCTCCGTCTCCAAGGCCCTCCAGCCCGACATCGTCGGAGAAGAACATTACAAGGTCGCCCGGGAGGTGCAGCGCGTGCTCCAGCGCTACAAGGATCTGCAGGACATCATCGCCATTCTCGGTCTCGATGAACTCTCCCCTGAGGACAAGCTCGCCGTCTATCGCGCCCGCAAGATTCAGCGCCTCCTCTCGCAGCCGTTCGCGGTCGCCGAGGTGTTCACCGGCACGCCCGGCAAGTACGTCCCCGTCAAGGAGACCGTCCGCGGCTTCAAGATGATCCTCGACGGCGAACTCGACCATGTTGCCGAGGGTGACTTCTACATGAAGGGCGGCATCGACGAGGTCATTGCCGCGGCGGCGAAGAAATAATTTTCATGCCTCTCACGCTCGAAATCGTCACGCCCGAGGCGAAGGTGTATTCCGACACCATCGATTCCGTTGTCATCCCGACGGTCGAGGGCGAGATCGGTGTCCTGCCCGGCCACATCCCGCTGCTCACGCAGATCGAGCACGGCGAGCTCCGCGTCACCAAGGGCGGCAGTTTCTCGCTCCTCGCGGTCAGTGGCGGTTTTGCCCAGATCGACGGTGACAAGGTCCGCGTGCTCGCCGAGCACGCCATCACCGAGGAGAAGATCGACGAAAACGCCGTTGAGGCCGCGATGAAGCGCGCTGAACAGCAGCTCAAGGAATCCAAAAACATGGATCCGCAGCAATACGAGCACCTGCAAAGTCTCGTCCGCTACTCCGGCGTCCAGCTCGCCGTCAAACGGCGTCGTCGGTAACCTGTTTGCCCCGCAATAGCTACCACAGTAGTTTGACCCGGGGCTTTTTTCTGCTTCCTTCCTGATACTAAGTCTCAGCCCATGCCGTTGTCTTATTCCCATCTCCTACCGCTTTGCCAGCTGACCACTGGCTCAACAGGGCGCGTCTGCGTGCTGAGCGGTGACGATAATTTCTGCCAGCGGGTGCGTGAGATGGGTTTCGGAGAGGCGGCCCTGGTCACCAAGATTTCCGGCAGCACCACGATTCTCTGCCAGGTGAACGGCACCCGCCTCGCGCTCAGCCATGGCGCCGCCATGAACATCCTCGTGGAGCGCCTGCCGGCCCTGAGCGGGGTCGCCGGGCCGGTGCGCGCGCGCTGAGGCCCGCGCCATGCCCGTCCTGCTCAAACTCTCGGAACTCGCGCTTGGCGCCAGTGCACGCGTGAAGGATATTCCCAAAACTGGCGCGACCTTTCTGCGTCTCCGCGAAATGGGTCTGCTGCCGGGTACGACCGTCACCTTCGTGCGCGCCGCGCCGCTCGGTGACCCGCTGGAGTTCAAGCTCCGCGGCTACCACCTCACGCTTCGCCGCGAAGAGGCCGCCCAAATAACCATGGAGCCCTGACCCGTGCCCGAGCTGCCTTCCCATATCGTCTCCACCGGCAAGAAGCGACCGGCCGCCGCTTCGAACCGTTCCCCCGTCTACGCGGTCGTCGGCAACCCGAATTGTGGCAAGAGCACACTCTTTAATGCGCTCACCGGATTGAAGCAGAAGGTCGGCAACTATCCCGGCGTCACCGTGGAAAAGAAAATGGGCGAGACCTACTCGCAGCACGGCCGGCCGATGGTGCTGATTGATCTTCCCGGCACCTACTCCCTGGCCGCCCGCTCGCCCGACGAGGCCGTCACCCGCGACGTGCTCCTCGGCCGCCGCGCCGACACGCCGCAGCCCGACCGCATCCTCTGTATCGTTGATGCCACCAACCTGGAGCGGAACCTCTACCTCGTTCATCAGATCCTCGACCTCGGCCGGCCCGTGATCCTGGTCGTGAACATGATGGACCTGGCGAAAGCTGCCGGTCTGCAGATCCGCATCGCCGGCCTCGAGCAGGAGCTCGGCATCCCGGTCATTCCCTGCGAGGCGGTCAACAGCAAGGGCCTCGTCGAGCTGAAGCTTGCGATGAGCCGCGTTGATTTGCCGCTTGCGCGCCACCGCTGGGACGTGCCCGTCGCCGTTGCCGCGGCCGTCGCGGAATTGCAGGCTTCGCTTACCGACAGCGACGGCCGCTCGCCGCTCGTGGCCCGGGCCGAGGCGTTGCT
This sequence comes from Opitutaceae bacterium, assembly GCA_043741015.1. Classification (GTDB taxonomy): domain Bacteria; phylum Verrucomicrobiota; class Verrucomicrobiia; order Opitutales; family Opitutaceae; genus Lacunisphaera. The sequence continues at coordinate 7,632 of JAYUBB010000329.1, read as the reverse complement.
CTTGCTCACCGATTTCGACTCCGTGCGCGTGGCTGGTTCGAAGCCGCTCAGCGCCCGGACCATGGAACTGCTGCAAATCTGGCAGAAACGCTGGGAGTTTGAGCGGGTTGATTGGTCGGGCACGCTTGTCAGCAGCCGCTACGCTGCCATCGGCCGGCTTTGCGCGGACGTCGTCGGGCAAGCCGGGCAGGTCGGACCTTCGCTTTCGGACAAAATCGACGCGGTCGTGGTCCATCCGCTCTGGGGCTGGCTGGTGCTCGGCTCGGTGATGATCGCTCTGTTTCTGAGCATCTTCAGCTTCGCGCAGGTTCCCATGGACTGGCTCGACGGACGCGTCTCCGGCATCGCCGATTGGGTGAAGTCCGCCATGGCCCCGGGTGATTTGCGGGATTTGATTACTGATGGCGTGATTGGCGGGGCGGGGCGGGTCGTCGTTTTCCTTCCGCAGATTTTGATCCTTTATTTTTTCATCGGCCTGCTTGAGGACACCGGCTACATGGCGCGCGCCGCCTTCATCATGGACCGGCTTATGAGCCGGGTCGGGCTCAACGGCAAATCCTTCATCCCGTTGCTCAGTTCCTACGCCTGCGCTATTCCCGGCATCATGGCGACGCGCACGGTGGAGAACAAAAAAGACCGCCTTATCACCATTCTTATCGCCCCGCTCATGAGCTGTTCGGCGCGGCTGCCGGTTTATCTGCTCATGATTGCCGCGCTGTTTCCAAGCGGACGCGTGCCTGTGCTCACAAAAGCCGGCCTGATGATGGGCATGTATGCGCTCGGCACGCTCGGGGCTTTTGGTTTCGCCTGGCTGTTCAAGCGCACGCTGCTGAAGGGCGAGGTGTCGATGATGATCATGGAACTGCCGCCCTACCGGTTGCCTTCGCTCAAGTCCCTCGTGCTGCACCTGTTTGAACGCGGCGGCCTGTTCCTCCGCCGGGCCGGCACGGTCATTCTTGGCGTATCCATTGTGCTTTGGTTTCTCGCCGCCTATCCGAAGGCGGCCGAAGGCGTGGCCCCCGCCGAACAGCGGGCGCACAGTTATGCCGGACACCTCGGTCATGTGCTTGAGCCCGTCATCGCTCCGCTCGGCTTCGACTGGCGGATCGGGGTCGGTCTCGTCAGCTCGTTCGTCGCCCGCGAGGTGTTTGTCAGCGCCACCGGCGTGGTCTTCGGCGTTGAAACCGACACCAAGGGGGACACGCTGCCCCTGCGGGCCGCGTTACAGCAAGCCCGGTGGCCGGACGGTCGCGCGCTGTTCACCCCGCTGGTTTGCCTAAACCTCATGATCTATTATGTTTTCGCCATGCAATGCTTGAGCACCACCGCGGTCGTGTTGCGGGAAACCAACTCGTGGGGGTGGACGCTGTTTCAACAGCTCTACCTTAGTGGCACCGCGTGGCTCGTGTGTTTTGTCGTCTACCAGACCGGTCGCGCGCTCGGCTACTGAACCATGTCTTCCTCTCTCCAGACCATCATCGCCCTCGTCATTGTCGCTGTCACGGCTGCTCTGCTCGTGCGCTTTTGGTTTAAAAAGCGCAAGACTCCCGGCTGCGGCTGTGAGTCCTGCGGCGCCGTCAGCCCCGAGATCAAAAAGCTTCAGGCCAAACTGAAACGTTAGTCCAGCGGCTGGCGTCCGAGGGTACCGCGAAGCGAGTCGGGATAGTTGGTGGCGGACACTTTCGCCAGTTCCGCGCGGGCCTTCTGCAGACGCTTTGCCAGCCGCAGCCGGGTCGTGACCGCCTGATTGGACTTGTCCGCAATGTACTCCTCCAGGGTCGCAACGTGTCGCGTCCACAGGGTGATGTCGGCTTGCTGCTTGGCCGTGAGCCGAACGGCGTACCAATCGCTGGCCAACAAGTTCTCACGGGTGAAGAGCGTCCTTACCTCGGGTGCGTCGAGGCCGTGGCCTTCGTAATCGCCGCGCGCCATGATGTGAAGCAGGACACGGAGCGGGGGACAGGCCAGCGCAATGGTGCCGTCTTCAAAATAACTCTGCGCGACGCGCTGGTGCGTGACACAGATATTGTCCATGCCGTCGGCAAAAATGGCCATGTCCTGCGTCTCGGGCCGCAGCATCTCGTCGGTGAACACCGAGTGCGGGTGGTTGAAAACGCGCCCGAAGAACACCCGGCCAAATTTTGTCGTTATCCGGTAACCAAGCCGGCTGGAAAGAAGCTTGCGCCCTTCCCATTCGAGGTCCGTGCATTTCTCGAGGTAGCCATGGTTGATCAAAAACGCGGGATCGCGCTCGGCTGTGGACATCCGGCTCCAGACCTCGGGCACGAGCAGGCTGACATCGTGATCCACCCGGACCTTGGGCCCGACATAGCCGGCGGCGGAGATGAACACCGGTTGTGCCACCAACATGTGTGAAACCAACGCGGCATTCAGGTCGATGATCGCGGGTAGGGCATTGAACGGCCCCTTGGTCAGTGCGCCTTCGGATCCCGCCCCGGTGGTCGAAGGGGATTTCCCTGTCATGGAACTGATATACTCCATGAACAGCTCGGGCAGTTCCATATAGTGAACCGGGTTGAAGACGGCTAGGGCGCGGATGTTCGCTTGCGCATCCGGCGGGTTGTTGCGCCGGCCCGGGACAAATGCGCTCACGGGGGTCAGCACGGGGGCATCGGCCGCCAGCCGGCGGTGCAGCCGCGTGGCCATTTGCGCCAGATGCACGCCGCGCGCATCGATGAGATCGGGCCGGTGCTGGAGATACCGGGGGTTTTTGGAGGGTTTGCCGTCCACCAGGCGCGGATGCGCCGAGGAGACGAAATAGGCCGGTCCGGCTTCGCCCCGGGCGGCCGCCCGCACCAGCTGTTGCATGGGTGCCGTGAATTTGGAGAAACCGATCGCCTCATCCACCAGTGCCCGGGCGTCATGGCCGGTGAGGGGCGCGAAGTTGGAGATGAAGTTGCCCGGCTGGCTGAGCTCTCGCTCCGTCAGTTTGTCATAGCCGCGGTGAATGGCTTCATCCGGGCGCTGGAAGAGCAGCTGCTCGCAGTTTTCCACAAATTTCTGCGATGGGTCATCCGCCCCGGGGCCGGGCACGACGACGGAGGCGGTGATGTCATCCTCCATTTGCACCTTCGCGGCGGGGTGGAAATCCTCGCGCAACCCAAAGACTCGCCAGGCCCCGTCGGCCTCGTAACCGACCCGGAGGTAGCTGGCTGTAAGCTTGCGGTTGTCGCACTTCAGCTCGTTGCCGGGATTGCCATTGATGCGATCGACTGAAAAGTGTGCCCGCCAATTGTCACCCCAAGCGTGGGTGTAATGGCGCTTCACCACGAAGGCTATTTCCTTGAGATATTGCGGGAGTGAGCGGAGCCAGGCGTTGTATTCGTCGGCATATTCCCGGCTGGGGGTCAGCAGCTTGATGACGGAGCCGAGGGATCGCTCGGGACTCAGCACCGGGCGCTGGTCGGTGCCGTTGCGGGCTGCCTCCTGAAAACGGTTGGAGCAGTCGCGGACGATCAGCGCCGCCACCTTTTCCATGTCCTGCTCGAAATCGGCGACGAACACCGGGCCGGGCAGAATGGCATCCGAAATCGCCTTGGATATCTCGGATTTTCCGCCGCCGGAAACCGTGCTTGGCTTATGGCAGAGCGTGCCCTCGGCGACGGTGCCGACGAGGTGCCAGACGGTGTGGGCTGGCGGCTGCTCGATATGGACCTTGTAACCCGAAGGGCGAACGTAAGTGCGCCCCGCCAGCAAGGGCAGGCTTTGCTGCTTTTTGCCCCGGGTCCAGGTGACTGTCTGTGCGTTGAGATCAAAGGCCACATCCTCCGGCACATAGAGGATATCAGGATATTCGCGGTCCACGGCGTAGCCCTCCCGCTTAATTTTCATCAGCGGAGCGTAGCGTCGCACCACTTCGGAGAAAGAATGGCCGCGTTGCTGCACATGAAGATCGCCGGAAAATTCCTCGCCCAGGTCGTAAGTCGGATAAACCAGGGCACCGCCCGCGTGCTCCTCCTCGGCCAGACCGAAGAGGTTGGCCGAGTAGCTGATCTGGGTCTTCACCTCTTTCTTGCAGTAGCCGAAGTAGTTGTCGGCGATGAGCGTCACGATCACACCGCTGGCATCGCGCGAGCAGAGCTTGAAGGCCGAACCGCCGTTGTAGGGCTCGTCGGGCAATTTCCAGCACATGCCGTCGCGCTGCTGGCGTGGCGTGGCCTGGTCGAAATGCGGCAGACCCAGCTCCTGCTTTTTGGCGCCGGTGAGGTGGGGGGCGAGAATCACACAACCCGTGTGGCCGGTCCAGCCGGCCGGGTTGAGTGCCGCGTCGTTCTCGGGCCGGCACGGATCGCCGGCGTTGCCAAAGATGCACTCTACAAAATCCAGATTGGAAACCAGCGAGCCCGGGGCGAAGAATCGCACCTCCATCCGCTTTTCCCCGATGAAGCCAGGCACGGCCGGCACCACAAGCGGGCGCAGTAACAGGGAGACGAAGCATGCCGCCTTGGCCTTCGCGTCCGCTGTGAAGGGCAGGCGGGAAATCCCGACCGGCGGCCGGAGCGCCCGCTCCAGCAAACGCAAAAACACCATCGGCGGCACCGCGAGCTTGTCGTCCGGCACGGGCAGCCCGCCCTCCACGATATGGAATACTCCCTTGGTGGTGCGGCGGTCGTTGGCCGGATTGTGCAGGATGCCGTTGCGCAGGCGGTAGCTCTTCAGCAGGGGCGAGGTGAAACTGTCCTTGTTGCGGGGCAGCGAGAGCACGCGCGCCAAGCCGGCCTGATCGAGGGCAAAGGTGCTCCGGGGCAGACGGGGCACTTCGCCGGTCCCGGCCAAAGTCCGGTCCAGATAGGCTTGGATGCGGGTATCGGCCGCACAGGGCTTCGTCTTGCTCGCCGAGAACCCCTGCCGGATTCTCCGGGCGATGACCTGGTGCAGGGCGGTGGCTTGGGGCTGGGTGCGCTTACGGATCATGTCTAAACAGAGACTTTGGGTTCAGCCGAGTTCTTCAAGCCGATAGCATGCCAGATCAACCAGTCACTGGCTGGCCATGCCATGTGCCAACTCACCACGGATGGCGGGATTTGCCATCGGACGGTCCGACGCTAGCCTTCCCTGCATGAATGCCGCCCTCTTCACCGCGATTAAGCAGCCCGTTGCGATCCAGCTCGTGCCTGATCCCGTCGCCCCGCCCGGATCGGCCGTGGTCAGATTGAAGGCCGCCGCGCTCAACCATCGCGATCTCTGGGTCCAGCTCGGCCTGTACGCCAAGATCAAACTGCCACTCATTCCCGGTTCCGACGGGGCCGGAGTCGTCGCCTCGGTCGGATCACCCGCCGACAAAGCTTGGTTGGGCTGGGAGGTCATCATCAATCCCTCGCTCGACTGGGGCGACGATTCCCGGGCACAGGGCTCGAAGTACCGGATTCTCGGGATGCCCGATTCCGGCACCTTCGCCGAACAGATTGCCATCCCCGTGGCGAACCTTGCCCCAAAACCCGCGCATCTCACTTGGGAGCAAGCCGCCGCGTTGCCACTGGCCGGACTCACTGCGTGGCGTGCGCTTTTTGCCCGGGCCCGGCTCCAAGCGGGTGAAAATGTTCTCGTAACCGGCGTCGGAGGCGGAGCGGCGTTGTTCGCCCTGCAATTCGCCATTACGGCCGGCGCCAAAGTTTGGGTGACCTCTGGTTCGGCCACCAAGCTCGTCCGCGCCCAAGCCCTCGGTGCCATCGGGGGCGCCAACTATCGGGAAGCGGGCTGGGCTCAGGCTTTGCTCGCCGCCGCTGGCGGACCGTTCGATGTCATCATCGACAGCGCCGGGGGCGAGGGCTTCGCGTCGCTCATCGAGCTGGCCCGACCCGGCGGAAGGATTGTTTTTTTCGGCGCCACCACCGGAAATCCGTCGGGGCTCGATCTGCGCAAATGTTTCTTCCGGCAGATCAACCTGCTGGGCACCACGATGGGCTCGCCCGCCGACTTCGCGGGGATGACCCAGTACGTGCAAGTCAACAAACTCGTGCCTCTCGTGGACCGCGTGTTTCCCCTCGCTGCCACCGAGGAGGCCCTCCGCCACATGGAAGCCGGGGCGCAGTTTGGCAAGATTGTGCTCTCAATCAGTGCCTGAGCCAGTCCAGCGCTGCCTGCATCAGTTGCGCCGCCGCCTCGCCGAGGAAGATGAAATAGAGCACCCCGGCCGTAAACACCAGGTAGCCGGCAAGGATGAAAACGCCGTCTCGCTCCAGCAGACCGGCGGCCAGCAGGAGAATAGCCCAGGCTGGAAAACTGTTGGTGAAGGGAATCGGCAGCGGCAGCAGCAGGGCCAGCGCGGCGATCAACAGCAGGATGGCGTGGAGTTGCACGAGCCGCGGCGTGTCGGTCAGCACCGTGAGGCGCGGGCGCAGAAATTTTTCGAAGAACCGCAGGACCTTCTCTGCCACCCCGAAGAGCTTGCCGATGAATCCCGCCGGCAGCACTTTGCGCTGCATGTTTTTCGAGAGCAGGGGCCGCTGGCCCAGGGCCAGCCGCAGGGCAATGAGGGCGATGGCCAGCCCGAACGGCGTGGAGAGCCCGGGCAGGGGGATGGGCGTGACGAAGGGCAGGGCAAGCAGCAGCACCAGCAGCAGGTAGGCCCGGCCACCGAGCTGCTGGATGACCTCGCGCAGGGTGAGCGCCCGCTGACTGGAAAGCGTGCGCAGTTCGGCCAGTTCCACCGAGAGCTTGCGCGGCGGGCTCATGTGCCGCGCCTGTTGCCGTAGAGCTCAATCTGCAGCCGCGGGGCGTAGCGGTAACCGCGCGTCTTGCAGAGTTCGCCGAGCCAGCCCGCCCGCGCCCGCAGCGCCTCAACCGTTGTGCCCTCGGGCATCAGCAAAATCTTGCTGGGCGGTACCGCACAACCGGTTTCACGGACCATGGCCTCAATCTCCGCCAGATCGGCCTCGGCCCCAACGACAAATTTCAACTGATAGTCCCCGGCGGCAATCCAGCTCGCCACCACTCCGGGTTGCCAGCGGAGTTCCTCGTGTTTTTTGCGCCAGGCATCATCCAGCCTCGCGTCCGGCGCGGAGTGCGCCAGCTTCGGGCTGAGCGAGGCCAGGTCACAGGCGATGCCGCGGGGCGCCACCGTCGCCGCCGTCTCAATGGTGATGTGACAGCCTTGCTTCTGGAGTTGAAACGCGAGCTCGTGGATGCCGGGTGCAATCATCGGCTCGCCGCCCGTCAGTACGACATGTTTCGCCGGAAATTTGTCCACCTCCGCCACAATTTCCTCCGGCGTCATTTGCTTCCCCTCCGGATTCCACGAGGCGTAGGGGGTGTCACACCAGTTGCAGCGCAAGTTGCAACCGCTCGTGCGCACGAACACCGATGGCACGCCCGTCAGCCCGCCCTCGCCTTGCAGCGAATAGAAAATTTCTGAGATCAGCATGGCGGAGCGGGCGGCAGCGGTGAGGTTGATTCGTAGACGGTCGGGTCGGCCAGGCCGGCCCGCGCGAAGGCCTCGCGACGCTCGACGCAGGTGCCGCACTTGCCGCAATGAATCTCTCCGCCCTTGTAACACGACCAGGTTCTCGCGAAGTCCACGCCGAGTTTCGCGCCCTCGGCGGCGATCTGTCCCTTCGTCATCCTAATAAAAGGCCGGAGCAACTTAATGCCTTTATCGGTGCCGAGTCGCAT
>JAYUBB010000328.1:0-3013 GCA_043741015.1 Opitutaceae bacterium | reverse complement strand
CCGTGGAGGACAGCGTCGCGCGAATCGAGCATGAGGCCGCCCTTGATTTTGTCGGCGGTGTGACTGTGGCATTTGTAGCACTGCTCGGTGAGGACCGGACGGATTTTGGCCTCGAAGAACTGGGTGTCGGAGGCCGACAGCGCGGGTTCGGCGGCATGGGAAAAAGTGAGAGTGAGAAGGATGGCGAGAATGCCGCGATTCTTCTTTTTTGTCATTTTCAGCGCAGCGAAGAATCCAGAACGATGTGCGCTGGCGGACGTCCGGCTGGATTCTTCGCTGCGCTCAGTATGACAGGAGTCGGACATGGTGGCGTGCTCGCGTTTCACGCGAGGATGGGTTTGACCACGTTGCCGGCGACGTCGGTGAGGCGGAAGTCCCGGCCATTATAGCGGTAGGTGAGCTTGGTGTGATCGAAGCCGAGACAGTGCAGAATCGTGGCGTGGAGGTCGTGGACGTGGACCTTGTCCTTGATCGCGGCGGCACCGAATTCGTCGGTCGCGCCGTGGACAAGACCGCCCTTCACGCCGCCGCCCGCCATGACAACGGAGAAGGCCTTGGCGTTGTGGTCGCGGCCGGGGTTGTCGCCGCCGTTGCGATCCTTGGTGGGTTTGCGGCCGAATTCGCCGCCCCAGACCACGAGGGTGGAATCGAGCAGGCCGCGGTGCCTGAGGTCGGCGAAAAGCGCGGCGAGCGGCTGGTCGATCTCGCCGGCCTTTTCGGTGATGCGCTCCTCAAGGTCCTGGTGGTGATCCCAGCCATCGTGCCAGACCTGGACGAAGCGGACACCGCGTTCGACAAGGCGGCGGGCGATGAGGAGCTGCTTGCCTTGCGGCGTGTTGCCGTAGGCGGCGCGGACGTCGGCGGGCTCCTTGTTGATGTCGAAAACGTCGGTGGCCTCGGCCTGCATGCGGAAGGCGATCTCGGCGGTCTCGAGGCGCGATTCGAGCGCGGCATCGCGCTGGAGATTCTGGGCGTGGAGTTCGTTGAGTTGGTGGACGAAATCGAGCTGGCGGCGCTGTTCGGACTTCGAGACGTAGCTGTTGTGGATGTTCTGGATCATCTGCTGCACGTTCGGCGCCGAGGTGTTGACGCTGGTGCCTTGGTAGATGCCGGGCAGGAAGGCGGAGCCGTAGGTGCCCGCACCGCCGACCGGCAGACGGTTGCCGCGGAGAGAGATGAAGCCGGGGAGATTCTGGTTTTCCGTGCCGAGGCCGTAGACGACCCAGGAGCCGAGGCTGGGCTTGGTGATGCGGATCGAGCCGGTGTTCATGAACGTCGTGGCGACGTCATGGGCCGGGATGTCGGTATACATCGAACGAATGACGGTGAGGTCGTCGGCGTGCTGTGCGGTTTTGGCGAAGAGATCGCTGACTTCCAGGCCGGACTGGCCATAGCGCTGGAATTTGAAGGGTGAGGCCATGGCCACGCCGCCGTCGGAGCCGATGGATTTGCCCTCCATCTTGAAGAGCGCGGGTTTGGGATCCCAAGTGTCGACGTGCGAGGGCGCACCTTGGGCAAAAATGTGGATGACAGCCTTGGCCTTGCCGGGGAAATGGGGGGGCTTGGGCAGGAGCGGACCACCGGGCAGGGCGGACACACCGGCAGCCTGCGCTGCCGCCAGGTCGAGCGGGGTGAGGAAGGAAGCGAGGCTCAGGGCGCCGAGACCCATACCGACGCGGTTCAGGAATTGCCGGCGGGTGAGGAAGTAGTCCTCAAGATTGGTCGAGACACCCATGCAGGAGTGGTGCCCATGGTGGTGTTCGTGTTCGTTGGAGGGCATGGCGGAGTGTCTGCCCGAAAGAGACGGAGGCGGCCGGGGCAGGTTTCTGGGAAATCCGCATGGCAGGGCTTTGGCGGAAAATTTACGGGCCGACTAGAGTGGTCGCGAAGTCGCGAATTTTCGCGCGGACGCTGCGCAGGCCGTTAAGCCGGGTGGGGGAGAGGTTTTGCGCGAGGCTGAGCTTTTCGAGCAGCACGGGTTCGATGGCGACGACTTCGGCGAGGGTGGCGCCGCTGTAAAGGTCACAGAGGAGCACGAGCAGCCCGCGCACAAGCGGCGAATCGGCATCGCAGCGGAAATGACAGCAGCCTTCGCGCACTTCGCCGGCAATCCAGGCCAGCGAGACGCAGCCCTTGACGCGGTTGGCCTCGATGCGCTCGGCCTCGGGCAGAGGCGGACGCGACCTGGCGCGGTCCACGACGGCGGAGAGCCGCTCCTGTGGGTCCTCGATCAGGGCGAGGTCGTCGATCATCTGTTGCTGTTTCTCAGCGAGGGTCACCGGACTCACGGTGCAGGGCTCCGTCCGGCTTGCAAGCATTGGGCCGACGCCTTGTATAGCGGCATGGTTAATCCCTTCGCGATCTCCTGGCTGTGGCGGGGCTTCAAGGGTAACAGCGTGACCTTTGCCCTGCTGTTCGCGTCGTTCCTGGTCGGCCTGTCCTTGTCGCACTACGTCAAGGTGGTCCTCACCCAGCTTGGGGTGCACTGGCTTTATGTGATGATTCTGCCCGTGGTCTTATTCACCTGGCTGGCGAAGCGGGAGGACCGGATCATCCCCGACGAGGCGAAACGCAAGCTCTGGGCGCGGGGGTTGATCGCCGGTTCGATCCTGCTGGCCCTGCTGATCGCTTGGCTAAAGCCGCGCCCTTGAACGGCCATCGGCGGTCCCGTGGCCTCAACGGGCGGCGAGCAGCACAGTGAGGTTGTCCTTTTTCGCCCACCATTCCTTAAAGGCGTCCAGCTTCACCGCCATCGGCCCGGAGGCCGGATCGTGGATGATGACGGTCTTGGTTGAGCTGTTGCCTCACGCGGGTCAGAGCAACCCGCCCAGAAAACCGGCCAAGGTGTACATCGTGGCCCAGCGAAAGCGCTCATGCCTGATGAACGCACCGACCGAACAGATAGCCGAGGCGGGTGGGCTTGCCTCGAAAAAGTGGACACCAATTTAGGCGGCTTTGATGTCCTTTAGTTTTTGTTGGTTTTCGAACGCCACAGGGGAGAGATAACCAAGCG
>JAYUBB010000327.1:0-27864 GCA_043741015.1 Opitutaceae bacterium | reverse complement strand
AAGCTGCCAAGGTTTGCTTGGTTCTTGAATTCAGCCGATGGTTTAAAAATCCGGCTCTCGCGAGATACCGAGGTTATCGTTTGGTCCGTCACAAGTTTTTCCTCTATTCCTATTGGGGGTTGAGCTGAGTACTGAGCAGAAATGCCCCCGACGGATTGCACGGTCAAGCCTAGGCAGCCCGACCACCCGTTTTCGTATGGATAAAGATAATCCGTCGGCTGCTCCCACCGAGTCGCCGGCCACCCCCCCCGCCCCGGCCCAGCCGGACAACACTATTCGCGTCGAAGGCATCCTCGACATCGACAACAGCCGTAACGGCCAGTTGCTCGACCTGGCGCGCCATGGCAAACGCCGTCCCACCGACCCCTTTGTCCCGCGCGAGCTCATCCGCCGGTTCCACCTGCAGCAGGGCAGCATCATCACCGCCATGGCGGCGCCTGACGGCCGCTTTCCCAACCCCAAGGTCCGCTTCATCGAAAAGGTGGACGGCATGGACTTCGACGAACGCCGCCGCCGCATCGACTTCGGCAACCTCGTCACCATCACCCCGGACAAACAGCTCCGCCTTGAGATGAAGGATGGCCGCATGACCAACCGTGTCATCGACCTCTTCTGCCCCATCGGCAAGGGCACCCGCGGCCTCATCGTCGCCCCGCCCCGCACCGGCAAGACCACCTTCCTCCGCGACATCGCCCTCGGTGTCCTGGAAAATCACCCCGAGTGCCACGTCATGATCCTCCTCGTGGACGAGCGCCCCGAGGAAGTCACCGACTTCAAGCGCAGCGTACCCGCCGAGGTCTGGGCCTCGTCCAACGACGACCCGGTCGAGAACCACATCCGCGTGGCCGATCTCTGCATCGAGCGCGCCCGCCGCCTCGTCGAGGCCGGCAAATCCGTGGTGATGCTCATCGACTCGCTCACCCGTCTGGCCCGCGCGCACAACACCGCCAAGAACTCCGGCCGCACCGGCACCGGCGGCCTCGACGTCCGCGCCCTCGAGAAGCCCCGCCAGCTCTTCGCCTCCGCCCGCAACACCGAGGACGGCGGCTCGCTCACCATCATCGCCTCCATCCTGGTCGAAACCGGCAGCCGCATGGACGACGTCATTTTCCAGGAATTCAAGGGCACCGGCAACATGGAGCTCGTTCTCGACCGCAAGGCCGCCGAGATGCGCATCTGGCCGGCCGTCAACGTCGCCTCCTCCGGCACCCGCAAGGAGGAGCTGCTGCTCGACCCGAAGACCCTCGAGGGCATCCAGTTCTTCCGCCGCGCCCTCGTGCAGACCAAGATCGAGGAGGCCACCGACACCATGGTCACCCGTCTTGGCAAAACCAGGACCAACGCCGAGTTCATCAAACTCATCGTCAAGTAACTTCACACTTGCCCGCCGCCGCCTTCCCCAGCCAACCTGACCGTTCACTGAATGAATAGCTTCTCCGAGCAATGTCTCGATATGGCCCGCTCGATGCTGGCTCATAACCTCGACTCGATCAACGCCGACGGCACCGTTACCCCGATCAGCGGCGAAACCCCCCGCTCCGACGAGCCCGGCCATGTGGCCTTCGCCCTCGGCGAATATTATCGCGCCACCGGCGAGACCGCCTTGAAGGGTTACGACCTCATCGACCTCGCGGCCCGTACGATCACCGCCCAGGCCTTCACCGAACCCGCCCATGAGAACGGCCTCGCCTACGCCGCCCTCGGTCTCCTGTCCTTCGGCCCCTCCAAGGAGCGCAACCCCGTCTGGGAACGCCTCGTGGAGGAGACCCGCCAGCGGCTCGACAAGCTCCTGCTCACCCGCAGCGACTACGACAATTACTGGCAGGCCTTCAACATCGCCAAGGCCGTCTGCCGCTACAGCCTCGGCCTCTCCAAGAAGGACGAGACCTCGCGCCTCATCGAGCGCATGGTCGAGCGCATCGAGCAGACCAGCTCCTCCGGCTTCTTTGACGATGCCGAGAAGGGCTTCGGCGGGCACTTCAACCTTTACGGCGTGATGTCACTGGTGTTTGTGCGCTCCGCGCTGCAGCTCCACGCCAACGCCGCCCTGCGCGAACGCAAGCTCCCCACCCTCCGCACCTACGCTGAGAAATACATCAAGATGATGCCCGACCTCGTCCGGGCCGACGGGCTCGGCTGGGCCTATGGCCGCTCGGCCGGTGCCTACGGCCAGATGCACTGCATCACCATAATCCTGCAGGGCCTGCGCGATGGCTGGATTGCCGACGACCAGAAGAACAAGTATTTCGATATTCTGCGCCGGCTGTTCTACTATTTCTTCCAGACCTATCTCGATCAGGAGCACGGCTTCCTCGACATCCGCGACGAGGAACGCACCGCCTACTCGTCGCACACGACCCGCATGGCCAATTTTGACGCCGCGCGCTACCTCTGCCAGTGGTCGCGCCTCGCCAAGACCGTGCACATGCCCGAGAACGTCAAGGCGGAGCCGGCCCGCACCAGCGGCCGCTTCGTCATCTACGACAAGAGCAACCGCAAGGAGCAGGGCCTGTTTCTGTACCGCGACGCCGCCTCCGGGCTGCACATCCAGCTCCCGCTCGTCAGCTCCGGCACGGACTGCACCGCTGACAACCTGTCCTTCCCGCACTGCCCCGGCGTCTTCGACTGGCCCAACAACCTCTACCTGCCGGTCATGGTTCCTGAGCTCACCTTCGGTGAGCAGGTCACCCTCCCGGCCTTCTACGGCCAGAAATGCGTCACCGGCCTCGGCCTGAAAAACTCCTTCTATTTCCGCTACGAACAGCCCGAGCTGATCAACACCAAGGAGGAACTCGCCCGCGGCATCGGCAGCGTGAAGGTCCAATGGACTTTCACCGGCAGCAAGATCGCCGCCGAATTCGCCTACACGGTCAAGAACCAGGTTCAGCTCGACAAGTTCAGGATGGCGCTGGTCATCGGTGCGCCGCACTCGAAATACCGGCTCGGCACCTCGCCTGCGCTCGGCTCGCACGGCCACCGCTGCTCGGTGCTCAAGGACGACTTCCACGCCAACTGGGCGGAGACCGAGATCGTCAGCGCCGACCCGGCCTACAAGACCAACTACGGCAAGCTCCACTATGTGCAGATGTTTGTCCGCGACCACCCGCTCATCATGCGCCCGGGCCAGGTCTACCGCCTGTCCGTCGCCTTCGATCCTGACCTGACCGTGGTCGAGGCCTGAATCCGGCCCCTTCGGGGATTATTTGCCGCCCCGTCCTCCGCCGGGGCTTTGCTTTGGGGGCTGGGTTAAATCTAAGTTACGGAGCTGGTTCAGCCTCGTTTGTCGCCGGGCACCCCCCTAACCAACTGCTGTCCAATCACCATGCCTCCCACTCCTCGCGTCAAGCAGCGCTCCACCAAGATCACCGCCAAGACCGGCAAATCCATCGCCCAGAAGGCGGGGAGCGGTAAGATCATTTATGCCAATCGCGAGCTGAGCTGGCTGGCCTTCAATCGTCGTGTACTGGAGCAGGCGCAGAACGCGGCCAACCCGCTGCTCGAACGCACCAAGTTCCTCGCCATTGTCAGCTCCAACCTCGACGAGTTCTTCGAGATACGCATCGCCGGCCTGCTGCAGCTTAAGGATTCCAGCGGCAGCGAGCCCAGCATGGACGGTCTCTCGCCTCGCGAGCAGCTCAAGCAGGCCCTCGCCGAGATCAACCAGCTCGTGCAGGAGCAGTATAGCTGCTGGCACGAGCAGTTGGTACCCGCTCTCGCCAAGGAAAAGATCACCTTTAAGACGGCCGGCCAGCTCACCACCGCCGAGCGCGCCTGGGTGCAGGACTACTTTGCCAAGCAGGTCCATCCCGTCCTGACGCCCCTCGCCATCGATCAGTCACACCCCTTCCCGCAGATCGCAAACAAGACGCTCAACGTCATCGTCTCACTCGACAACCCCGACACGCCCGAGCTGGAGAATTTCACGGCCATCCTCCCGGTGCCGCGCATTTTGCCCCGACTCGTGCAACTCACCCCCGGCAAGTCCGGCCCCCAGGCCTTCATCTTCCTGAGCGAAATCATCAAGCTCTGCGCCGGCGACCTCTTCCCCGGCTATCGCATCAACAGCGCCCATGCCTTTCGCGTCACCCGCAACAGCGACCTCTACATCGACGACGAGGAAGCGGAGAACCTGCTCAAGAGAATTGAGGAAGAGCTGCGCAATCTCCGCCGCGGGGCCGCCGTGCGCCTGGAGATCGAGGCCGATGTGCCCGAGCCCGTCCACACCCTCCTCTGCGAGCACCTGGAGCTGTCTCCCGAGCGTGTGTTCAAGCTCTCCGGCCCGCTCAACCTCGTCCGCATGATGAGCCTGTCCGACCTCGTTGACCGGCCCGACCTCAAGTATCCGCCCTTCACCCCGGTCGAGCTGCCCAGCCTCCGCGTCGCCCCCAACATTTTCGCCGCCATGCAGGAGCGCGACATCCTCCTGCATCATCCCTACGAATCCTTCACGCCCGTCGTGGATTTCGTGCAGCAGGCGGCCCGCGACCCCGGCGTCCTCGCCATCAAGCAGACGCTCTACCGCACCAGCGGCGACTCCCCCATCATTGGCGCCCTCATCGAGGCTTCGCGCAACGGCAAACAGGTCACCGCGCTCGTCGAGCTCAAGGCTCGTTTCGACGAGGCCAACAACATCAAATGGGCCAGGGAGCTCGAGGAGGCCGGCGTTCATGTCGTGTTCGGCCTCGTCGGCCACAAGACGCACTGCAAGTGCAGCATGATTGTCCGCCAGGAGACCGACGGCCTCCGTCGCTACGCGCACCTCGGCACCGGCAACTACAACCCCAAAACGGCCCGGCTTTACACCGACCTCAGCCTTTTCACCTGTCATCCCGAGATCACCGCCGAGGTCGCCCAGCTTTTCAACGCTCTCACCGGCTTCGGCCGCTCACCCGAATTCAAGCACCTGATTGTCGCCCCCTTCAATCTCCACTCCCGCATCCAGGAGCTCATCGCCACCGAGGCCGCCAATGCCACTGCCGGCAAGTCCGCCCGCATCATGGCCAAGATGAACAAACTCGTGGACAAGGTCACGATCGACAACCTCTACGCCGCCTCTCAGGCCGGCGTGCAGATCGATCTCGTCGTCCGCGCCACCTGCTGTCTCGTTCCCGGCGTCAAGGGCCTCAGTGACAACATCCGCGTCCGCAACATCATCGGCCGCTACCTCGAACATTCCCGTATCTTCTACTTCGAGAACGACGGCACGCCCCTGCTCTATTGCGGCAGCTCCGACTGGATGACACGCAACTTCTTCCGCCGCGTCGAGGCGCTGTTCCCGGTTTACGCTCCCGAGCTGCGCGATCGCATCCTCCAGGAAATTCTGCCCAGCGAACTGAAAGACAATGTCGACGCCCGCGAATTACAGCCCGACGGCACCTACACTCCGCCTGTGCGCAAGGACGGCGAGAAGGATTTCTCCGCCCAACGCCATTTCATGGCCGCCGCGCAGAAGCGCGCCGCCGCCCAGCTCGAGGTCGTGACGTAAGGGTCAGACCGGCTGCGGTTCATGGCCTCCCTCAATTGATCCGGATCTTCGACAAGTCTTCGCTCATTTTGGGCCACTTCATCTTCAAGTCACCCAGCGCGCGGGTCACCGTATCGGCGATGACATAGTCGCGATACCAGTTGCGGTCTGCCGGGACGAGATGCCAGCGGGCGGCGGGGTGGCTCGTGGCGTTGAGCATGTCCTCGTAGGCGTCGATGTAGTTGGCCCAAAGCTGGCGCGTGGTCAGGTCGGCATGGGAGAACTTCCAGTTCTTTTCCGGGTTGGCGAGCCGCTCCTTGAACCGCGCGGCCTGCTCGTCCCGGCTGATGTGCAGGTAAAATTTAAGGACGAGGACCCGGTTTTCCACCAGCATGCGCTCGAAGTCGACGATCTGCTGGTAGCGTAGCGACCACACTTTCCGGGGGACCAAGCCCAGCACCCGCTCGGCGAGCACGGCCTCGTAATGGGAGCGGTTGAAGACGCCGATGTTGCCGTGCCGCGGCACGGCGCGGTGGATCCGCCACAGAAAATCGTGCGCGTTCTCCTCGGCGGAGGGCACTTTGAAATTCACCGTTTCGACGCCGGCCGGGTTGACGTATTGCAGCACGGTGCGGATCGCCCCATCCTTGCCGCTGGCATCCATGCCCTGGAAAATCAACAGCACCGCGTGGCGGGCGTTCGCGTAGAGCATCGGCTGCAAGTCCCCGATCCTACGGCCATGCTCCTCGATCCGCTCCTTGGTTGCCGCCTTGTCCCGCCGTCCGCAATAGCCGGAGTCGAAGCGCTTGAGGTTGATTTTACCTGTGATGACGACCGGTTGCTTTTTCATGCCCTGTGATGTGTGGTGGGTTGATCCTTGCCTGCATCTTTTCCCCGGCTCCCTGTGCCTGCTTTCCTAGTGGACTGAGGCCATGACCGCTTCCGAACGCCCCCAGTTCCTTGGATAAGTGCGGACCACGGCCTCGTGATGCCGCGCGGGGGCATCGTTGAAATTCATCGCCACCGCCGGCGAGCCCAGCAGCACTTCCACTGCAACATCACCCGGCGGTTTATTGCGGGTAACCCAGGCCCGGTCGCTCCAAAAGATGTAATGATCCTTGGTCCTGTTGTAATAGATCTCATAGGCTGGAAAATAGACGTAGTTGTCCAGCCGCCCGAGCATGGCTTGGATCTGCGCAGTCGTCGGGTGCTTGGACGTGCTTCCCCACGGCGGCGAACCCGTGCATCCCGCCAACAGAACCAGACTCAGGCCTCCGCCAAGAGCGAAACCTGTCAGGTTGGTAAAACTGAATTTCATGGGAATATCGCTTGTTGGTCGCGCCATGCTTCGGAGGGTGATCCCCCGCCCTAAAAGGAGACTGGCAGGAGGACCGGAACAACCTGGGATTTTCTCCGGCCGGTGGACAGTTCCTTTTCGGCTGCCAGCCAGATTGCATCCGACTGGTTTTCGGGTTTTCCGTCGCGCACCCATAGTTCATAAGCCTTGGTGGCGATGGCTTCATGGATCACACTGATGGAGGTGGGATGGATGGGAGCGTTATGGTGGTTTTTTTTCATGGGAAGAGGTTTGCCCGACGATAGCCCGGACAATCCCGGGACACCGCAAGTGGCAACCAGGTTCACCCGGTTTGCCAGGTCGAGCAACGGTTGGACTAGTTTTTGGGACCGCGAAATCCGCCAAACAGCCAGACGATGAGGCAGATCAGCAGGATCAGGCCCAGCCCGCTGCCACCATACACGGGCCCCCCGATATAAAAGCCGCCACCACCGAACAAGAGAAGCAGGACAATGATGAGGAGAAGTATATTCATGACTGAAAATAGCAGGCCATGGCTGCCACTTCTATGGGGCATTACCCTCTCTCTACGCCGTGCAGGCTGCAGGAGGCTAAACCCGGCAAACGGTACCGAGGTCACTCTTCCCTCACCTCAAAGCCTTCGAGCTCTCCTTCGTTGACCCGTACGGACACAGTCATGGGCCGGCAGCAGATCTCGCAATCAACCGTAAACTCGGCGCTGCCTTCGCTCACGTCGAGGGCGAGCGAAAAGGTCTCCCCGCAATGCGGGCATTCGATGGACAGCGCTTCGTTCACGTCTCACTCTGCTCCCGGGACGCCGGAAATGCAACCCGACCGAACTGATCACTCTTTTCACCACAAAGACACGGAGGCACAAACCCCTTCACGCAAAGCCGCCACCCCCCGGGCGTTTTCATCGTTGATTCGATTTTCCGCCCGGATTCAGTCTCGGGGCCCATGGAAAACAGCCCCTTCTTCGACGTCCCGTTGAACCTTCCGCATGCGGGCCGCATCGCCCGGCGGTTGCTCACGATTCTGCACGGCGACGGCCAGGATCATACCGGCGCGGCCGCGACTGCCGCCAAGCTCGTGGACCTGCTCGACCCGTATTATGAAAGCGAAGAAAATCCGCGGGCTGAAACCGCCGCCCGCGTGCGCCACGAAGCCGCCGGACTCGGGCGCCAATTCGTGGATCAGGTCGAACTCGACGCGCTCGGCCACGACCGCCTTGGCCAGTGTGTCCGCAATCTCTTTGAGTGCCTCGAACTCGGACGGGAAGGCGCCGCCATTTCCCTCCGCGCCGGCGAGAATTCGGGCTCGATGCAGCGGCCGCGATAGGAAGCCCAAACTTTTAGTTCAACACAAAGACACGGGGGCACCGAGGCCAAACCGACCCTGACTTCCACCCTCTGATTTTCTCCTCAGTGTCTCTGTGGTGAATTCTGTTTGGATAGCTTGCAGCTCTCCGCCCGGCATGCATCCTCGGCCTTTCCCGCTCTGCTTCTGTCTCCCTTTTCTCCACTTCTCGCTCCCTGCTCCTTACCCCATGACCCAAGACCCCAATGCCGAGTTCGACCACGCCGTGCTGGACAAGATCGAGTCCAGCCCGATCGGCGCGGTGCCTACCACCCCCGCCTATCAGGATGCCCTCCGGCGGCTCTACGCCGCCCACCAGGTTTACGCAGATGCCGATCACAAGGGCGGACACGTCACGGCGCGTTCACTCACCAAACTCCCGTTCTTCCAGGCAAACAACCTCGAAGCCTATATCGCAGGGGAGATCACCGACGAGGCACTGGAGGCCAATGCCAGCATCTTCGACCGCTACGTGCAGTCTTTGCCTCTCGATCAACGCGCCCGGGCCGAAAAACAGCGCCATCTGGTGATCGGCAAAGCTGTCCACCACCGCACCAAGCACGGGGTCGCCGCCGTCCACGACCCGATGCACACCCTCTTCCTTGTGCCGGGCGCCGGACCACACCCTGGGCTCCCGGGTAATTATCTGCACGGTTCGGTGTTTCATGTCGGTGACGAGGCGACCGGCTCGTGGATGGTCCATGTCCACGACTCCGATGACGGCGCCTCCGTGTTCAGCACCCCGAAACTACCCGAAGCCCTGGCCAAACTGCAGGAAGTCCTTGCCAGCGCCCCGTTCCACCTGAACGAACTCGAAGGATTGGGGTTTCATCTGACTTGAGAGCAGAAGGCGGATCTTCACCACAGAGGCACGGAGACACAGAGTCCTCTCCCCTGATACCTATCACCGGTCCTTTCGTTTCCGCCCTCTGTGTCTCTGCTCTCTGTGGTTCAATTCGTCTGTCTGTAAGCTGCCAGCGCACTCACAGCTCCGCTAGGCGGATATTCCGGTACTCCACCTTCATCTTCAACCCGCCGTGGATCTGCAGACCGAGCGGTGCCGGACCTGAAAACTTTTCGTCGGTATAGTGCACCGCCAGCTGCCCGTTGATCCACACCGTGAAATTCGGTCCCCGGGTCTCGAGGCGGAAGCTGTTCCACTGCCCCTCGGGATGCATGAGCTGGGTGGCATTCTTCGCCTGCCCCGCCTCGGGATAGCCCGGTTTGCCCACGTAGAACGAGCCGGTCATGTCACGCTTGAGGCTGCGCGACACGCCGAGCTGGAGCTGCATGTTCGGTTTCCGCATTTCCACGCCGCTGTCGATCTCTCCCGTCCAACGCACATCGAACTCCAGGATGAAATCGCCATAGGCCTTTTCGGACCAGAGATAGTTTTCCTTCAGGCCCGGGACGCTTTCCCCGATGAGGACGCCGTCCTCGACGCGCCAGAACTTTTCTTTATCCGGCGACTGCCACCCTGTCAGGTCCTTGCCGTTGAAAATCGGCCCGAGCTTCGGCTGGGCCGCCGCGACCACCGAGAGAAGCGCTATGAACAGGAGGGGTAAACGCATGGAGGGATTTAGACCAAGAGTGCCGCGACTGAACAGAGAAAATGCCGATTAACCGGAGCGGAATTTTCACGCCAAGCCGTCAAGGCGCAAAGGTCCGAACCCTATGTGCTTTGCCTTGCCCTAAACTTCGCGTCTTAGCGTCTTTGCGTGAGGCCTGCTTTGGGCTCCCGACCCTCACCCCCAGTGCCCGCCGCCGAACTGCTCTACCGCCTCGTAAACGGACTCGCGGATGAAATGTCCCGCACCGGACACTTCCATCGCCTCGCGCAGCACGGCGTCGGCCTGCTCCCTCGTGTAGGTGAAGCCGTCGGGCAGCTTGCCCTGGCAGGTATAGAGATAGTCATGCACCACCGACGGCCAGGCGATGATGGGGTCCTCCGGATCGAGCAGGTCCCAGGCCGCGCGCGGGATGCTGGCGAAGTCCGTGACCAGTCCGGCCGGCACCGTGATTGTTTTGTTCAATTTGTCGGATTCGTAGGAGAAGTCTTCGGTCACTTCATAAAGCTGCACATGACGTCCCGCTTTGATGATCTCGTCGGGGGAAAGCGAGCGCAGGAACAACTGGCTGGTGAATTGGCTCATGGTGCTGACGGGTTGATGTTCGACGAACGAGCCGCCGGTGGCCCCGGGCGATGGGCGGAGGTTTGGCCAAATCCTGCGCTGCGTCAATTGTTCCGTCTCCTGCCTGCTTCGCGTAGGCGGGTCCTCAACTGATCAGCAGCAATCGCGGCGGCTGGCCGGGCAGGGTTGCCGGGGCGCGGTGAATGCAAGGGGGGACCCGCCGTCGCTCTGGAGAGCTAGGGCGCGGCAAGCTGGGGCCGGTATATTCGCAGGCGATGCGCCAGAGATTGAAGAGGCCGAAGGACCAAGGCCTTGCCGACGGGATCGGCGCGTAGTGAAGGTCGTAGCAGTTTTCCTGCAGGAACTCGCGAAAGTCGTCGTCATCAGTCCCGCCGAAAAGCCGGAGGAGCTCCGCGCGCGTGGCCGGGACGTCGACACGGCGTAATGCCTCGTCGTTGCGCAGGCCCTCGCTCGGCGCCCCGTGATAAGTGCAGAGCCAGGTATCGGCCTCGACCGGCGCGCTGTCGGCGTGGAAGGAGAACACATCCGTCGCCACCGGACCCGGCTCCTCGTCGCGCGGGTAGCCGTCGATGCAGTTGAGCACCGGATCGCGGCCGAGTTCCCGCAGCAGCCGTAGATCCTCGAGCATCACGTCAATGGCCTCTTTGCCCTTGGCACCTAGCTCCAAGCCCTTGAGCCGCGCCTCGTCGAGGGTGGTGATCCCCTCGTCCACTCCGAGCCGGGCCACGACCTCGCTGAAATCGCCCGGCAGAGCCCGCTCCCAGCAGAGAGCGTTGACGCCATCGGTGAAACGGGTCGCGACCAGCTCCTGGAAGCTGTTCACCCGCTTGATGCGGTTGTAGCCGAGAGGCAGGGTGAGAGGTGGCACGGGGGGAGAGTAATCAGAGGACAGAAGTCAGAGGACGGAGGACAGCGTTTTTTCAGAGCCGCCACACCTCCAGTCTGACCTCGATTCTCGGCCTGGCGCAGGGCCTCGCGCTGGTTGGCGCGCAGGCGTTCGTGCTGCGCGACCAGGGCGGCGAAGTGGTGTGCTGGGTGAGCGTGAGGCTGCGAGGGCGTCTAGCACGGTCATGAGTTCGTCCACCTTGGAGACGATCCGGCGTTGTTCGGGAAAAACAGCGAGTTGATTGTGATGGGCATTTTCTGAAGCCTTATTTTTGCCCAATAACCGCCACCAGCTCACCTCTAACGGTGAATTCGCCTTCCTCGTCTCCCTTGAGAACAATGTCTGAGAAGCCGGGCATGTTGGAATCTGGCCTTAAGGTAATACTTCTATGCTCCCAGCCGTCTTCCGTTGCCCGCTTAGTACTGTGGTAAACTTTGACCGTATATTGCCCGTTGTTTTCTGCGTCTTGAACATCACGCAGTCGAACCAACACGATCTTGCCTTGACGTGACCCAACTGGGGCGACTTTGAACAGGCACCATGACCCGTTGGGGATACGCCGGTTCATCGATTCCCCCACGACTCTCGTAACAAAGTATCCTGCTTTGGCGACGAACGATTCAGGGAGTTCCACCCATTCGCTTGGATCTGCCCATTGTTCTTCACTGAAATTACCCGCAGCTACCTGGAGATTGAAGACCGGAACCGCGTTTTGGTAGGGTTTAACCTCGCTTTCGGACATGAGCCGCAGTGGCAGACTAGCGTAGGGATCGTGCGATTCCTCTGACATCTTTGTGACGGCCCCAAGTGCAGCCTCCTTAAGATACTCGTTTGTTTCTGGATCGACGGAGTAAATGAAACAGCCTTTCTGGCCTCGCGTCATGAGCGTGCGATAGGTGTTTTTGATAATCGCGGCAGCACGTTCTCTGGCGTGCTGTGGTGATTGCTTAAGGAGTACTTTATAGCCCTTGATGGAACTGTCCATTTTTGACCGCTTGGTTGCATCGACTTGAATCTCGCCATTCCGGACAATGAAGTCCGGTCCGATGAGAACCCCGACATAGTCTAGTTCAAGTCCCTGACAGGTATGAATACAACCGATCTCCGATACAGACTCCGGTTTTAGGATCCAAAGGCTGCCATCAGTAGTTAGATTCCATGTCGCACTAAAGTTGTGCTCAGGAATTACAATGTCGGCGCTACTAGGGTTCTTTTTGCTCGCCCAATCCCAGCAGTATCCCGCAACAAGCCTAGACTTATTGCGCAATTTGTTTTTCTCAACAATCCGGGTGCGGAGTTCATTCGGTGAAGAGCAGACCACGAACTCGTAGTCGACCCCTTGCATCGTTGGGTTAGCGGTTGTTCTGATGCCTAACGTGTGATCAACCCATGCCAGATAGCCGTCCGAGCCGTTGCAACGGAACTGTGACTCCAGGGCCAGCTCACTTACTGTTGCTCCACATGCATCGGCCCAACGCCTTATCTCGGCTTTGCGCCCAATATCTTTAAAAGTAACAACTTGGTTTTCGTCGATAAAGAACACGCTGAGTTTTGCAGACTCGATGAGTTCCTTGATCTGGTTCACTCCCAGATTTTGAAACATTCCTGACTTTTCATTCAGACGATGTGCTTCATCTATGATCAGCACATCGAAGGTGTTCGCCGCCGTCTCGGTATAGGCCCCGGATCCGGTAAAAAGATTACTGATCCGAGATTTCGTGAACAAGCCCGTCAACTTGTTTTCGTAGACTGCGCGTGGTGCAGCGTTTTTGGTGACGTATTTGACCAAGGTTCGAAGTTTGGTCAGCGCGACCAAGAGATTAATGGCCACGACCGACTTGCCTGTGCCCGGTCCGCCTTCGACAATAAGGACGTTCTTGTTACCTGTATTGGATTCCCTCGCGAGGGAAAGGGCCGTTTCGTAGACCAGCTTCTGTTCATCTATCATGAGGAACTCGCGATTTCCTTGTAGGAGTGACGCCAAGCTGTCCGCCAAGTTTTTCGAGGGGCTTATCTTCCCGTCCCTGATCTGGTAAATAATCTTACCCGCGTCGCCATGCTTTACGTGCTGTTTGATGAAAGTTCTGAGTTTCGCCGCATCGTCCCTAAGAAACGCCGGTGCTTTCTTGGTATGCGCCGCATAGAAGGGGCTGTTGATGGTAGAGCCGTCGACGCAGTTGTGCAGATAGGCACAGGGATTTAGTGATATATTCTGGTCCCGCACTGCTTCGCTGTAATCTTCGAGGAGTGCCGCGTAGGACCATGCCTGAAACGAGGGGTGCGGTGTCTCGATTCGGCCCCCACCTAGAATCGTTTTAACTATCGCATCCTTATTGGTCGGTTGCGCCTCGGTCCATTGCTTTAGCTCCACTATGATTGCGGTGGGGCGATTTTCGGAGTTTTTCCCTGTCACGATAAAGTCGATACGTTTTACCGTTTGTGGAATGCTGAATTCAATGGCGACACCTGCGTTATTTGGAATTCCCGAATCAATCATAATACGTTGCATGTACTGCATTGAGTTGCGCCATGAATTAATCTCAGAGCTACCAACAGTCCGACGGAAAGTCCTTTTATATTCCGCTAAGATTCGTTCTTCGATCCTATTGGAATCGACGTCCTCAAGAAATTGAGACTTTTCCTCTAGGTAAACGATCACTCGGGGTGCTCCGTATTCTGCATGTATTCGGTATATTTCTTGGAACTGCTGCGGACTTGCTCCGCTGGATATTTTTTCGTGTTCTTAAGAAGCTTTGCCTCCATGATCGTGATCAGGTCGATGTTTAAATTGTCTGCCAGTTCGAAAAGATAGATCGCGATGTCGGCAATTTCCTCATGAACTTGATCCTTCTTCTGGTTCACCACTTGAAGGGCCTCTGCGGGAGATTTCCAAAGGAATATTTCCTGAAGCTCAGCCGCCTCTATCGAAATGGCTGTCGCCATATCCTTGGGATTATGGAACTGCATCCAGTCTCGCTCATCACAAAATTTCCGGATCTTTTTCTGAATACTTTTAATTTCGCTCATAAGAGTGACGACACTAGAATTACCATCCAGTGCAGCTGATAGCGGGCGCGATAAGCCCGCTCATCAATCTTCTCGCGGGCTAAGGCTTCAAGCGTAGACATGGGAAAGCAGTGGCGGCAAACTGCCGGCTGGCCCTGAAAATGCCAAGCGGTTTAACGGGGAAGTTGTCCCCACTCCTAAGTTCGGAGCAATAAGAATGACTTGGCAGGGGTGTTACAGACCAATCTCGGATAGATTGGCCAGGGGACGGCGTTGCCCGTTTTCCTCGACGAAGTACCGGGCGGAGTTGGACAACTTGCCGTCTCGATACAGGCCTAGTATCTCTGGAGCCGACAGCGGGCCATGTAACGGCCCTTTGTCGATATAGTAATATTGTTTAGCAGAAAGCATGCGGCCTGTGCCTAGGACCGGTCCTACCGTATAGCGCATCTCGTCTGTATCGGGCCGGGTGTTCCACTCGATCTTAGCTATCAATTCGATAACGTAGCCGATGGCAGCGGTGAAAGCTCCGGCGATCACACCGATACAGATCATCGAAAAGCCTGAAAGAGCCATCATCGCCCCGAGACCTTTACTATATGGAGCGGTGGCTGGTGCCCCGCCGCCAATCATAAAACCGAGCCCAACCAGCATGTAACCCAAAAAGGTAAGGGCAGCCAAAACATAGAAAAGGATGGCAGGCCATGGGCGGCTATACGGTGTTCGCATGGTAATGAAGAAATTCCCAGCCGAGTCGTCGGCGACGTCCGCCGTTGCCCGGAGGGCTTCAGCCTTCGCGCAAGGCTTAGGCCTGACAGGATGGCGAGATGAATTGGCCCGGAGCTGACGCTAGGAGCGTGGAACCAGGAGCCAAGAGCTAAAGCACTTTAAGCCATGAACCACCCCACCCTTCGCGTCTTGGCGGCTTGGCGTGAGATCCAGTCGGGGCATAAAGCCCCTACCCCATACTCGGGCCGCCTCAGACCGGGACGGAGGCAGCGGGCTCAGGCTTGGGTTTAGGCGTGCCGACGAGGACGCCGAGGTGCTCCTGGATCTTCTGGAAGAATTCCTCGTTCAGGTCGCCCACCGGCACCTCGTAGAGCTGGTGCGAGGGCATGTGTTCGTAGATCTGCCGGACGCCGTCCTCCGTCAGGCCGCGGAGCTTGATGAGCCGCTTCCGCTCCAGCATGAGGGCGAGGAATTGGAGGAGTGGAGTGTTGAGGGCTGAGGGTTGATCACTGGAAGCTTCGGACCCGGAAGGCGTCGCGAGCGTCAGAAACAGGTTCTCGGCGGTGAGCTTGAGGTTCAGGGCCGTATTGTCGTCCCGGCGGGGCTTGAAGGCCGTCACCCACCGGCAATAGACGAATATCTTTGCGACCGGCTCAGCGGTTTCGGACTGGAGGGCCAGGGGGCGGCCGCTTGCCTCGCCTGAGTTCCCCAGGAACGAAGGCGGGTCCTCAGCCTCCAGCAGGTCGCGCCGGGCGACCTCGCCGGACGCCTCGCGCACGAGGTAGCTGACCACGCGGTCGTTCTCCGCGAACTCGCGGTTGCTGACGAAACACTTTGTGGCAATCGGGTGAAGATTCAGCTCCATGGACGTTTTCCTGTTTACCCCCGGGGCCGGCGAACGCTAGCAAGAAACTGGGAGGATAAGGTTTAAGCGCGTAAGTTTTAAGCTCGCGCACCGACCTCAATCTATCGTTCCAAGATCACTGCCGGTCGCTTACACTTTACGCTTCGCAATCAACCGCCTTTCCTCCGGCTTACACCTTACGCGCTCAAACCTTATGGCCAACTCCCATGCCCGGTAGACTTATCGCCGTCGGTGACATCCACGGCTGCCACAAGGAATTCGCCGACCTGCTCGACAAGCTCGATCTCCGGAAGGACGACCGCCTGATTTTGCTCGGCGACCTGATCAGTCGCGGACCCGACAGCGGCAAGGTGGTCGAGCTGGCGCGGGAGCACGCCACCGCCTCCCTCCTCGGCAACCACGAGTTGCGCCACCTCAACCACCGGCGCACCGACGACCCCAGCCATCTCAAGAAATACGACTACGCCACCATGGAACAGCTCCGGAGCCGGGACTGGGACTATCTCGAGAACATGAAGCTGACCTACGAGGATGAGGAGCACGGCGTGGTCTTTGTCCATGGCGGGTTTTTGCCCGGCCGGCCCTGGCAGAAGCAGCCCGCGCGAATCGTCACCCGCATCCAGGTGGTGGGCAAGGACGGGGAGCCACACAAGCGCTCCGAAATGCCCGATGCCCCCCACTGGTCCACGCTGTGGTCCGGCCCGCCGTTTGTCGTCTATGGCCACACCCCGCGCGAGGAAGTGGCCCGCACCAAGTGGGCGCTTGGCATCGACACCGCCTGCGTGCTTGGCGGCAGCCTCACGGCGTATGTGCTGCCGGAGAAAAAGATCGTGCAGGTCAAGGCCCGGGAAGCTTACTACAAGTCGTGAGGCGCAGAGACGCGAAGCTTGTCGCGGCGGTCTATGACCGCGTATCGAAACCGGCGTTCAGGGTGCGCCGCTACAGTCCGAACCTCAGTGCCTCTGTGCCTCAGGGTTCAAATCTGAGGGTGGGATTGGCTGGGTAATTGACTCTGTCCTCTGATCTCTCTCATTTGTCCCCTGCTCCCCTCCCATGGCCGACCTCCCCTCCCCGATCACCGTCCGCGACATCAAGGCCCTGCCCCGCGACGGCGGCGACACCTTTGCGAGCGTGCTGCTCGTGCGTCGCACGACGGCCAAGACGGCCAAGAACGGCAACCCCTATCTCAACGTTGAGCTCGGGGACAAGTCCGGCACCTTCGGCCTGAATGTCTTCAGCGACAGCCCGGCTTACGACCTGTTCACCTCCCTCAAGGACGGCGGGATCGTCCGGATCGAGGCCCGGATCGACTACTTCCAGGACCGGCTCTCGCCCAAACTTCTGCGCGCCGAGGCCATCACGCTGGACCAACTCGCCGGCTCCCCGCTCATGGCCAACCTCGTCGAGACGGCCCCCGAGGACGCCGCCGCGCTCTGGACCGAGTTCCAGCAGCACATCGCGGCGATCAGCCACGCCGAACTGCGCGCCACCGTCCAGGCGATATTTGACGAGATTGGTGAACAGTTCCGCACCGCGCCCGCCGCCATCGCGATGCACCACGCCTACCGCCATGGCCTGCTGGAGCATACCTGCCACATGGCCCGTGCCTGCCGCGCCCTCCTGCCTCTCTACCCCGAGGTGGACGCCGACCTCGCCCTGGCTGGAATTCTCGTGCACGACACGGGCAAGGTCAGCGAATACCAGGGCGACCTCGTCACGACGCGCAGCCGCAAGGGCATTTTGCAGGGCCATGTGGTCCTCGGCTACCAGCTCGTGCGCAAGGCCGGCATCAAGTCCAAGCTCAACGCCGATCTGCTGGAGCGCCTCGAGCACATCGTGCTCAGCCACCAGGGCGAACTCGAGTGGGGCGCGGCCGTCATCGCTGCGACGCCCGAGGCGGTCTTCGTGGCCAAGATCGACGACCTCGACGCCAAGATGGGCATGGTGCAACGCCTGCTCCGCCAGGCCGGCGACGCCGACCAGTTCTCCGACAAGCACCTCGGCCTGAACGCACAGCTGCTGCTGACGAAGCCGGCGAAATAGCAGGGAGCGTGGAGCTGGGAGCCAATCCGTGTTGAAGCACAGAGGCACGAAGTCCTGAAAAGCCTAATCCCAAGGTTCGATCTTTGTGTCTCTGTGGTTAATTTCCGTGCATTGATCGGTCCCGCCCGGCGCGATGCCCCCGGAGGGCAAAATAGAGGATGAACAGGTAGCATGGCAGCGTGCACCAAAAGAAGGCCGGTTGCGCGCCCAGCTTAAGGGCGAGCCAGGCGTAGACCTGTGGCACGACGGCCCCGCCGGCGATGCCCATGATCAGCAGCGCGGAGCCGAACTTGGTGAAACGGCCGAGGCCGGCGATGGCCATCGGGAAAATCGCCGGCCACATGAGCGAGTTGGCAAAACCGAGCAGCGCGATGCAGGTGATCGCCATGCGTCCGCTGGTGGTGTAGGCGGCGAAGGCCAGCGCAATGCCGCTCAGGGCCGAGAGCGTGAGCGCCCGCTCCTGCTTGAGATACTTCGGGATCATGAACACCCCGATCGTGTAACCGGCCACCATCGACCAGAGCGTGTAGGAAGTCAGGTTCTTGGTCTGGTCCAGGCTCAGGCCGAGGGCCCGAGCGTAGGGGCCGATCACGTCACCCGCCATCACCTCCACGCCGACATAGACGAAGATGCAGGCCACCCCGAGCAGCAGGTGGGGAAACTGCCAGATGCTGGTCCGGTTCCCGGTCGCGCCACCGCCGGGACGGTCCTCGCCGCCCGGGTCGATCTCGGGCAGCGGCGAAAAGCGGATCAGCAGCGCCAGCAGGAAAAGCACGCCCGCCATCACCACATAGGGGGCGATGACCCGGTGGGAGAGTTCCTGCAAGAGTTGCAGCCGCTCGGCCGCGGACGTGGCGGCCGCGATGCGGGCCTCGGTTTCACTCGCCCCCTGCAACACGATGGCGCCGAGGATGAGCGGACTGAGGGCGCCCGCCACCTTGTTGCAGATGCCCATGATGCTGATGCGGCTGGCGGCGCTCTCCAGCGGACCGATGACGGAGATGTAGGGATTGGAGGCAGTCTGCAGCAAGGCGAGCCCCATCCCCTGCACGAAGAGCCCGCTCAGGAAGAGCGCAAAGCTCCGGTTGGACGCGGCGGGGACAAAGAGCAGCGCGCCAACCGCCATGATCGCGAGCCCGAGCGACATGCCGTGCTTGAAACCGGTGCGGTTCAGGATGAACGACGAGGGAATCGCGAGGCAGAAGTAGGCCATGTAGAACGCGAACGTCACCAGCAGGGCCTGCGCGTCCGTCTGGAGATCGCACGCCAGCCGGAGAAAGGGGATCAACGTGCCATTCAGCCAGGTGACGAAGCCGAAGATGAAGAAAAGCGCGCCAATGATGCCGATCGAAAGGGCGTTGCTGCCGCTGGCGCGGGGCGGACTGGCGGGAGCTGGGGTCATGGGGTTGGTGGAACGGTTTTACTCACGGGGACGACGAGGAGGCGGGCCAGAGCCTGGCTGGCGGGCAGTTCAGCTCCAGCGTGATGTTGTGCGACGCGCTTGAGGGCATCAGTGATTTTTTGGGCCTCCACCTCCGAGAGTTCCTGACCGTCCCGCAGCGCAGCGGTCGCGTTGGAACCGGCCGACGCCGCATCCGCCAAGGCTTGCAACAACGGCTGGGCCTCCGCCAGCCGCGGGGAAAGCGCGGGCAGCCGGGTTAGCAGGTGCTGCGCGATGGCGCGCCAGCCGGAGAGCATCGTCTCCACGCGCTGCGCTGCCTCGGCCGAACGCGGCGCGGTGAGAAATTGATCGATCGCCGTGGCAAATTCCCGGGCGGGGCCGCTGTCGGGGCGGGCGCAATCCACCAGGCCGGTCAGGGGCGTGAACTGGGTTATTCCCGGCTGCTGCTGGCCGCGCTTATACTCCTTCACCGGCTCGAGCAGATCGACGAACGTGCGCAATGCCCTCAGGTCCTCCGCCGTCGCCTGATCCCCGGCCAGCCGGCGCAGTGCAGGATCAACATAACTTTCATGCCGCAGGCCGGCCTCCTCGAGCCGGCGGCTGACCACGGCGAGCCGCCGATACATGTCCGGCACATCCCGCACGTTTTCCGGGGACCAGAGCCGCTCGGCGATCGCGGCGGTGCGCGGCCAGATACGGGAGTCGATCAGCTCGGGTGTCACCCACTCCGCCCACATCGTGGCCTCACCGCCGAGGATGAGGGCGCGCTGTGCGGCTGTCAGGGCCGCCGCCGCCGGCGCGGGATCATTGAGGTAGTGCCGGGCGGCCGGATAGTTGAGGTCGATGTAGTAGCCGTTGGAAAGCACGACGGCAAAGCCGCGTGCCGTGGCCTCGGCGACACCATCGGGGCCGCGCCAGGAGTGGATCACGCTGCCGACGGGCAGATCGGGGTGCAGGATCTCGTCCCAACCGACGAGTTTCTTGCCATGCTTGAGGAGAATGGCATTCACCCGGGTATTGAACCAGGCGTGGAGGCCGGCGTTGTCTTTGAGGTGGTGCCCGCGGATGAACTGCTGGATGTGAGCGTTGGCCGACCAATCCTTGCCATTGTTCTCGTCGCCACCGATGTGCAGGTAGGGATCGGGGAACAGCGCGGCCATCTCGCCGAGGAAACCGTCAAGCATGCGATAAACCGCCTCGTTGGTGGGATCGAGGACCGGGTTGAAAACGCCCCATTTGCGTTCAATCGCATACGGCCCCCGCGCGCTGCCCAGCTCCGGATGGCCGACCAGCCAGCTCGTCGCGTGGCCCGGAATGTCGAACTCCGGCACGACCCGAATGCCGCGCGCCGCGGCATAGGCGATGAGCTCGCGCATCTCCTCCTGCGTAAAGTAGCGCCCGTCGGAACCGAGCTGATGCAGACGGGGAAAGGTTTTGCTCTCGATGCGGAACCCCTGGTCCTCCGTCAGATGCAGGTGAAGGACGTTGAGCTTCACCAGGGCCATGCCGTCGAGGTTGCGTTTGATCACCTCCACCGGCTGCCAGTGCCGGCACACATCGATGAGCAGACCGCGCCAGGGAAAGCGTGGCTGATCGGCGATTGTCACCGCCGGCAGAAACCAGCCGTCGGCATCGGATTGAAGCAATTGCTGCAGGGTAGCCAGACCATGCAATACGCCCCGGCCGGTGGGCGCGCGGAGCAGCGCGCGGGTCGGGCTGACATCAAGAGTGTATGATTCATCCTCGCCGAGCCGGGGAATCGCCTCGCCCGCACTGGCGCACTCGATGACAAGGCCGGCGGCGCCGGCATCGGCCGCCGCGGCGTAGTCTCCGGTGGCCGTCCGCGCAAAGGCCAGACCGCTGCGTTCCTCGATCATGCGCAAGGTCCGGGCCAGCGCGCCAACCAGCCGCGCATCCTGTGCCCCGTGAAAAGCGACGCGGAAGGCCGGGGTCAGGGGCAACCGCCCGCTTCCGGTTTGCAACGACGCGGGAACCGGCATGAGCGTGGATGCCACCTCCGCGGCCATGGTCACGGGGCAAGCCGGCACTCCGCCGAGCAAGAGCGACATACCGCAACGGGCAGCATACCGGGCGAATTCATTCATGGGGGCATCTGTTGAAAGCCCCGCAGCGGCGTCTTCCGCAAGCCCAAAGGGGCTCGCTCGGCCGCTAACCCGGATACCACACCACTCGCGGATCATCCGCCCCCCGCCGGTAATCCCAGGCAGCGTCCGTCAGCTTTTTGAGATCATAGGCCGGCTGCCAGCCGAGGAGCGATCTGGCCTTGGTGTTGAGCAGGTGGGTCGAGTGATACGGCGTGGGCACCGGCACGACCGGCAGATGGCGCGTCTTGGCGAGATAAGCGCCGAGTTCGCCGTAATCCACCGGCTGGTCCATCGCGATGTTGAAGGTCTGCTGCCGCGCCGCCGGATGATCAAGGGCGGCGAGAATCGCCGACACGAGGTCTTCCACATGGACGAAGTTCCGCTTCACCGGCTTGCCCGCCGGGTCGAGCATGACCGGCACCGCGCCGGTTTTCATGTATTCCGCAGCCTTCACCGGCCCGACGAGGTCGCCCCAGCGCGGACCGCCAAAGACATCCGGGCCAAACGAGAGCTGAGCCTTGAAGTCATCCTTCTCCATGATCCACGGCGCGCGCAGGCAGCAACCGTTCAAGCCATACTGGATGTAATACTGCTCCAGCATGACCTCCTCGAGCACCTTGGAGAGGGCGTAGCAGCCGGGATAGGCGGAGTGTTTGTGCTCCTCCGTGACCGGGGCTGTGCGCGGATAGAAGAAATGTCCCATCGCCGCATCGCCCCCGATCAGGATGAACTGCTTGAAGGCCGGATTCGTCCGCGCCGCCTCCAGCAGCCAGAACATGCCCTTCACAGTCACGTCCATCACGGCCTCCGGCGTTTCCTTGCAGGTGGCGAGGTGGAGGACATGGGTCACGCCGGCGAGCGCAGCCGTCACCGTGGCGCGGTCGGAGATGGAACCGGCAACAATCTCCAGCCGGTCGCGGGGGACCAGCGTCCGCTGGTGGCACAGCGCGCGCACGGTGAAGCCCGCAAACCGTGGATCGGCGAGAAAGCGAGGGAGGAAGGCCTGGCCGACCTTGCCCGTGGCACCGGTGATGAGGAGGCGTCCGATCATGTGTGCGGAAAGATTAACCACAGAGGCACGGAGACGCCG
Organism: Opitutaceae bacterium; assembly: GCA_043741015.1. Classification (GTDB taxonomy): domain Bacteria; phylum Verrucomicrobiota; class Verrucomicrobiia; order Opitutales; family Opitutaceae; genus Lacunisphaera. The sequence continues at coordinate 5,447 of JAYUBB010000327.1, read as the reverse complement.
AGATCGATTTCTCCAGGACTGGTTTTGGTTCAGACTCCGTGCCTCTGTGTCTCTGTGGTGAATTCACTGCCTTTACCGTAGGATCTCGCCCTTCGTCACGTCACCGGGGACATCGAGCAGCTGAATCTGGTTGATCGTCTTGAAATGCGCGTGGTCGGCGAATTCCCAGACCACCTTCTTGTCCGGCGTGACCTCGAAGAAATGCGGCTGTTCGCCCAGGTGGCCATGCCCGAGGTAATTGCAGAAAATGGTGTTCCCGTCGGGCAGGCGCTGGAGGCCGGCCATGAGGCGCAGGGTGTTGCCGGGGAGATCGTGCTCGTTGAGCTCCCAGACGACCTTCTCGTGCGCGTCGAGTTCGATGATCTTGTGGCCATCGCCGCAGGTGATGAGCAGGTGCCCGTTGGGGAGCTGGACCGCCTCGTGCACGTCACCGGGCACGGCGATGGCGCGCAGCACCTTGCCGGCGCCGTCGAGCTCCTCGACGCGGTGCTCGCCCTTGCGGCAGACGAGGTAGTGGCCATCGCGGGTCTTGCGCACCCCGCGATACTGGTCGTGCAGGCTGACGGTGGCCGGCGGCACGGGAAGCTTGAGTTCCCTGGCGATCTGGCCGTCGCGTCCGATCTCGAGGATCCGGCTGGTGCCGCACTCGACGACCAGCACGCGGCCGTCGGGCAGAGGCTGGCACGCATGCACCTCGGTTTTTTCCGGGGACTTGTATTCCCAGACGACCATCCTGGAGGGCGTTATCTCGATGGCACCGCGGGCGTGGCAAAAAAGGTAGTTGCCGTTGGGCAGGGCCCAGCAGTCCTGCGGGTGCTGGGCGGGATACTCCCACTCGATGGCACCGTCAGCGGACACGACGGCAACCTTGTTGCCATTGGAATCGGTGCAGAGAAATCGATGACCGGCCCGGGCGGCCGAGGCGAGGAGGAGGAACGACGCGAGCAGGGGTAGGATTTTCATGGGGATCGAGGGGCAGAATTAACCACAGAAAACACGGAATACACAGGAGCTCTCAGGAAGAACTTGGAGACAAGTCAGGCAGAAGCGGACAGTAAGCAAGGCTCTAAGGCCAATCCATTGAACCACGGAGGCACAGAGTTCAGAAACAAATAGCTTCAGAGGACGACCTTTGTGCCTCTGTGGTGAACTCAGGTCAGTAATTGAACTATGCGAATGATCGGCAGGAACAGGGCGATGACGATCGTGCCGACGACGAGGGCGAGAAAAAGGATCAGGATGGGCTCGACCAGGGCACTGAGCCCGGCAACGGCGTTGTCCACCTCGTCGTCATAGATGTCGGCCACCTTGTTGAGCATCTCGGACAACTGCCCCGAGTGCTCCCCCACCTCGATCATGCTGGTGACCATCGGGGGGAAGACGGCGGTGGCCTCAAGGGGCCCCGCGACCGGGGAGCCTTCCTTCACCCGGTCGTGAACCTCCATGATGGCGCCGGCCATGCGGGCATTGCCGCAGGTGTCGCGGGTGATGAGCAAGGCCGGCAGGATGGGCACACCGCTGGACAGAAGGGTGCCGAGTGTCCGGCCAAAGCGCGCGATCACAGCCTTGAGAAAGAGGTCGCCGAAGAGCGGCAGCTTCACCACCAGGGTATCAATCGTGCGGGCACCGGCGGGGGTACGTCGAAAAAAACGGAACGCGACCCACCCGGCCATGGCCAGGCCGAGCGCCACGAGCACATTGTGACGTACAAGATCGCTGACCGTAAGCACCGCTTGCGTGAGCGGGGGCAGCGGTGCCCCTTTGAGTAAATCAGCAAAGATCTGCTGGAATTTCGGCACGACGAACACCAGGAGCCCGCCGAGGATCGTCACCGCAACCGCCAGCACAATGAGGGGATAAACCATGGCGGCCACAAGCTTGCCTCGCAGGTGGAGGCTCTGCTCCTGAAAATCGGCCAGCCGGTCGAGCACGCTGTCCAACACCCCGCCCGCCTCGCCGGCCTTGATCATGTTGATGTAGAGCCGGTCGAAAATCCGCGGGTGCGGGGTCAGGGCCTCGGAGAGCGTGCCACCCGATTTGATGCGTTCGGCGATCACCTCGATCACCCGGCGAAACCTGGGATTCTTTTCCTGCCGGCCCAATACCTCAAGGCCGCGGAGCAACGGCATCCCTGCGTGGAGCAGGGTACCCAGCTGTCGGGTGAACACGGCGAGCTCTTTGGTACGGACGGGGTGGAACCTGTTGGTAAACAGTGAGCGGTGAGCCGTGACCCGCTCGGCGGTGCCGTCCGGAGAGGCGGCGGTGACCTCCGTGGGAAACAACCCCTGCGATCGCAATAGTGCCGCCACTTGCCGACCGTCTGGTGCATCGAGCAGGCCGGTCTTTTCCGAGCCGGCCGCGTCGAGAGCGTTGTAAGAAAACTTAGGCATGGGAGGAAAGTCGGGCGGTGACGCCGGTCAGGTGTACTTGAGTACTTCCTCGGCACTCGTATCGCCGGACAGGATTGCCGCCACGCCGGAGGCCCGCAGGGTGGTCAGACCCTCGGTCAGGGCCCTTTGCCGGAGGCCGACGAGCGAGGCGCCCTGCACGATCAGCTCGCGGAGCGGGTCCGACACCCGCAGGAACTCGAAGATGCCGATACGCCCGCGATAGCCGGTGTGGTGGCACTCCGGGCAACCCGTGCCTTTGTAGAACGGCTGGCCTGACACATTCGCCGGGGCGAGGTTGAGCTGGTGTAGCAGCGGCCCATTCGGTTCATAAGCGGCCCGGCACGCGGGGCACAGCCGCCGCAACAACCGCTGGGCGAGCACGGCCTCGACCGTCGAGGCCAGCAGGAAGGGCTCGATGCCCATGTCCACGAGGCGCGTGATGGCCGACGGGGCATCGTTGGTGTGCAGCGTGGTGAGCACGAGATGGCCGGTGAGTGAGGCTTGGATGGCGATCTGGGCGGTATCGAGGTCGCGGATCTCGCCGACCATGACGATGTCCGGATCCTGCCGGAGGAAGGTGCGGAGCGCCCGGTTGAACGTCAGCCCGGCGGCAAGGTTAACGGGCACCTGCATCACGCCGTCGATCTCGTATTCGACCGGGTCCTCGACGGTGAGAAGCTTCGCATCGAGGGTATTGAGCAGCTTCAGGCAGCTGTAGAGCGTGGTGGTCTTGCCCGAACCCGTGGGACCGGTGACAAGGAGCATGCCATTGGGCCGGTGAATAACCTCCTCCACCCCGCGCCGGACCGATTTCGGCATCCCGAGCCGGCCGAATTCGAGGCGGACCGTCGATTGATCCAGCACGCGCAACACGACACATTCGCCAAACTGCGTCGGTAGCGTGGAGACACGCAAGTCCACGGCCCGACCGGCGAGAGTGAGCCGGATACGCCCATCCTGCGGCAGCCGCCGCTCGGCGATGTTGAGATTGGCCAGCACCTTGAGCCGCGAGATAATGGGGAGGGCGAGCGACTTGGGCGGGGGTGATCTGTCGTGCAAGGCTCCGTCGATACGATAGCGAATCCGGAAGTCGCTCTCGAAGGGCTCGAAATGGATGTCGGAGGCCTGGTCGCGAATAGCCTGGGCGAGCACGACGTTGACGAAGCGGATGATCGGCGTCAGTCCCGCCAGTTGTGCAATATCCGTCTCAGTAAGGGTGGTTTCATCGGGCGCGGCCTCCGCTTGCGCGTGCAAGTCCCCCAACACGTCATCCAGCGAGGTCTCCTCTTCTCCGTAGTGCTGGCGGATGAGTGCCTGCACTCCCTTGGGATCGGACACCGCCACGTGCACGTCACGCTCGAGGGCAAACGTCAGGTCGTTGACGAGATGGGGATTGAACGGATCGACGGCGGCCAGGGAGATGGAGAAACCATCGGCCGCCAGCGGCGCGATGCCGTAAGTGCGGGCCAGCGCGGCACCGACCAGTGCCACCGCATCGGCCGGAAGGGCGGCGGGCAGCTCAGGCACGCAATTGCAGGCGAGATGCCCGGCAACGGCGCGGAGCAGGGCCGGCTGGTCCAGCAGACCGAGATCCACGATCATGCGGGCAAACGGCTTGCCGGTGGCCTTGTGCTCATCGAAGACGTCCCGCAGCGAAGCGGGCGCCACGAGCTGCCTTTCGGCGAGGAGATCGTAAATGGCCTGGTCGTGTCCCTCGAACATGAGGAAATCCGGCCGGGCCCACGGCAGGAAATTTGAAGGCTTAGAGTTCGCGCAGCTTGAAACCCATGCTGATGAGTTTTTCCTTCATCACCACCGGATCCTGCGATTTTTCCAGGGCCTCGTCGGGCTCGATCAGCTCGCGGTTGACCAGGCTCATCAGGTGGGTGTCGAGCGTGATCATGCCGAGGTTGGCGCCCGTCTGGATGTCCGACGGGATGCGGAAGGTTTTGTTGTCGCGGATGAGCGAGGCGATGGACGAGGTGTTGACCATGATCTCGTAGGCCGCGATGCGGCCGCCGGACTTCTTCTTGCAGAGCGACTGGGAGATGACGGCGATGATGGAGGTGGAGAGCTGCATGCGGATCATCTCCTTCATGTTGGCCGGGAAGGCGTCCACGATGCGGTCCACGGTCTTGGCGGCGCTGTTGGTGTGCAGGGTGCCGAACACCAAGTGGCCCGTCTCGGCGGCCGAGATGGCGGCCTCAATCGTCTCCAGGTCGCGCAACTCGCCGACGAGGATGACGTCGGGGTCCTGCCGGAGGGCGCGCTTGATGGCCTCGGCAAAGCTCGGCACGTCGGAACCGACCTCGCGCTGCGTGACGACGCACTTCTTGTGCGGGTGGTAATACTCGATCGGATCCTCGATGGTGATGATGTGGCCGTCGCGGTTCTCATTGATGTAATTCATCATTGAGGCGAGCGTGGTGGACTTGCCGGAGCCGGTCGGGCCCGTGACGAGGAACAGGCCGCGCTGACGGTAGAGCAGCTCCTTGATCTTGTCGGGCATGCCGATGGTGCGGAGGTCGAAGAGCTGGTTGGGAATCTGACGGAGGACCATGCCGTAATTGCCCTTGGCCTTGAGCACGCTGACGCGGAAGCGGGCCTTGTCGCCAAAGGCGAAGCCGAAATCGGTGCCGCCGTTGAGCTTCACGTTCTGGATGTGGTTGTCCGGCGTGATGGAGAGCATGAGCTGCTCGGTGTCCTCGGGGCGCAGCTCAGGGCCGTCGATGGGGGTCATGCTGCCGCGCAGGCGCAGGCAGGGCGGCACACCGACCTGCAGGTGGAGGTCGGAACTCTTCTGGTCGACGACCAGCTCGAGGAGATCGTTCATTTCGTAGCTCATGCGATGGGTGGGTTAAAGCGGTTGAATCAAGACTGGTCACCGACGGTCACGGACACAACCTCTTCGATTGTGGTTAGCCCGGCGAGAACTTTGCGTAAGCCGTCTTCTCTCATGGTGCGCATGCCATCCGCTCTGGCCTGTTGGCGCAAGCGGGCGGCGGTAACGTTGTCGTAAATCATGGCGCGAATCCCGTCGTGGACGAGAAAGATTTC
>JAYUBB010000326.1:0-9857 GCA_043741015.1 Opitutaceae bacterium | reverse complement strand
GCGCGCCAGCACCCCGGCCCTGGCCCGGGCCGTGGCCGAGACTCCCACTGGGCGCAGCCCGCTGCAACAGGTGCCGCCGGACGCGGCGCGAATCTTTGCGGAACAGGTGCTGGGCGCACGCCTGCCCAAGCCCGAGGAGTGGCGGGCGGTCACCAAACTCCTGGGCAAGACCACCGAGGGATTTTTCCGCGGACCGAGTTTCCAGAGTTTGTGGCGCTTCCTCGAAGACTATCGGGAGGGCGGCCAAATCGTGCGCTGGCGGCCGAACGAAGGGGCGTTCCTCCCCCTGGTGCCGGTGCCCGGCACCGCCGCCCGGCGTAAATTTGCCGACGATGGTCAGGCGGCCGCCACCCCGGACCAGGGCAAACTATGGCTCGCGCCGGTGGACGACGGGCCCTCGACGGGCGGCTTCATCAATTTGTTCGGCAATGTCTGGGTCTATCTCTACGATGGCGGGAAGAATGAATTCTATGTGGCCGGCGGATCAGTGCTTTCTCCGCCGGGAGTCGACATCGCGGAGCCGCACAAGGTCGAGGCTTCCGGCATGATCGGAGCCACAAAAGTCCGGGAGGGATTCAGCGACGTGGGCATCCGGCCGGCGTTTGATGCGCCGCCGGGATTCCGGGAACGCTACAAGCTGTTAGTGCTTGTGCGGGAGCAAAAATATCTGACATTGTAAGTTCCAATGCAGCCTGCCTCCTCCAGCGACGTGGCCTTAGCTGAACCCGGGACTTGGGCCTCGTCCCTCGGTGAACGCTGGAAATACCTGCAGACGAGCCTGGCCGGTGAGACGCCGCAGGACCGTCAGGTGTATCTGGAGGAGGAATTGCGCCGGGCCCTGATGGTGTTGCCGGCGGCCAAGCGCGGAGCTTATCTGGATGCCCTCGCCGCCCGCTATCCCGCCTGGGAGGTGGCCGCCGTGTTTGTGAATAATCCGGCGAAGGTCGCCCGGCAGACGCCGGACGAGATCATCAATTCTTTCCTGCAACTCGTGCCGCAGCTTTCCGGCGAACAGCGGGAGGACGTGAAAAAGAAACTCGCGGCCCTCGGCTTGATTGTGCCGGCCCCCAAGCCCATCGAGGGCGAGGCCCTCACCGACGTGCAGGCGAAGCTCAAACTGGAGCCCGAGGACGCGGTCGATGTCCAGCGGCTCGGCAAGCTTTTCGCCATTTATGCCGAGGCCATGCTCACCCTCGACCAGCTGGCCTGGAATGTCTGGCGCAACGCCGCGCCCAAATCCGCCATCCGGCGCGACACCACCCAGGGGGACCTGCGGACGGTGACGCGGCGTTCACTGTCGGGTGATGCCGGAACGCCGGCGGCCCAGGTGCAGAAGCAGATTGAAGCGTCGCGCCTTTTGATCGCGGGCCTGCTCGCCGGACTCGGCCCGGCGGGAAAGAATTTTGCCCGGCGCTACCAGCAGTATTACACGCCCGATGCCATCCGCGAGGTCCTGCGGGCCGAAGGGGGCGGGAAGTCGGATGCCCACTGCTGGAAAAAATACACCGAGCTCGCGACCCAGCTTTCGGAAACCGTGATCGAGGACGACGTCCAGGAAGCGGTGGTAAAATACGCCGAGGATCTCATTCGCGGCTCGAACAAATGATCATGCACTCGCTCCCGGCCCCCGGCTGGATCCGGATTCCCGCAGTTTCAAAATCACGCCGGCTCAATTGAGCCGGCCGCGCAACCCGGCCGCCGTTGAGCTTCGCCCTCACCATTATCGTCCGTTTCACCAATCCATAATCCACCATGTCCGCCAGTCTCATCACCCACTGTGACCCGTTGTTCCAAGCCATCTGCCGCTACAACCGGATCGCGCGCAAAGGATCGGGCGCCTCCCTTGAATACACCCAGGTGCGCACCGAGATCGAGGAGATGTTTGAAGTGCTGGCCCGCACGGCCCGCGGCGACATCGCCTTGGGCGAGCAATACCGCCGGATCGAGCTGCCGCTGATCTTCTTTGTCGACGCCATGATGTCGGAAAGCGCGCTGCCTTTTGCGCAGAAATGGAGCAACAACCGGCTCGCCTTCGCGCGCAACGAATTGTCGGGAGATGAAAAGTTTTTCGTCCTGATGGATGAAACCCTCCTGGAAAAAAAGGAGGGCACGGACGAGCGGCTGGCGATCTTCTACATCTGCGTCGGCCTGGGCTTCACGGGCGGCAACCAGCCTGACTATCTGCGGAAAAAGATGGAGGAGTGCGCCCAGCGCGTGCGCGCCTATGTCGATATCGACGAATCGGCCTTCATCACCCCGGCCTCCTACCAGCACACCAACGCCTCAAACCTGCCGCTCCCCATGGCGGCCAGCCTGGTGCCGCTGCTGATCATCCTGGCCGGCCTGCTGCTCGTCGTGGTGGCGGTCAATGTCTACACTTTCTACAGCGCGTCCGCGGAGTTAACCGATGCGCTCACCACGATCACGGCGCATGATCCTGCCGCCACCACCGCCAAACCCTGATCCCTCGTCATGCTCAACCAATTCCAGCAGATTCCGAAATCCATGCAGATGGTCGTGGCCGCGCTGTGCGGCATCAGCCTCCTGGCCGTCACGGCCATGATCGACCGGCGGGCTTTCATGATTGCCGCCCTCGGCATTGCGCTGGTCGTCGTCGCGATCTTCATCTGGCAGTTTTACCTGAAATGGAAGGGCCGCCAGCGCACGAAGGCGATGAGCGGCCAGCTCTCGGCCCACTCCTCCGGCCGGCCGAGTTCGATTAACGATCCGGCGCACATCGCCACCCTGGACCGCCTGCGCGAAAATTTCTCCCGCGGCATCGATAAATTCCACGCCGTCGGCAAGGATCTCTACTCGCTGCCATGGTATATCGTGTGCGGCGAACCCGGTTCCGGCAAGACCGAGGCCGTGCGGCGCTGCAAGGTCGGGTTCCCCCCCGGCTTGCAGGATGAGATGCAGGGTGCCGGCGGCACCATCAACATGCACTGGTGGTTCACGAACCACGCCGTGCTGATCGACACCGCGGGCAAGCTGCTTTTCCAGGAGACCCCGCCCGGGACGACGACCGAATGGACGGAGTTTCTCAATCTGCTGCGCACGTCGCGTCCGCATTGCCCGATCAACGGCTTGCTGCTGGTGATACCTTCCGAGAGCCTGATCAAGGATTCGTTCGAGGAAATCGAAAGCAAGGCCGGCAAGATCGCCCGCCAGCTCAACACGATCCAGCGCACGCTCGACGTGCGGTTTCCGGTTTTCGTCCTGATCACGAAGTGCGACAAGATTGTCGGTTTCCGCGAGTTTTTCGCGGGGGTGAAAAATCCGCAGCTGCAGGATCAGATGACGGGTTGGTCCAACCCCGCGCCCCTCGACACGCCGTTCCAACTGGAGGCCGTGAACCAGCATCTGGCCGAGGTCGTGAAGCGCATCGGCCGCCGCCAGCTCGGGATGCTCAAGGACCCGGTGCCGACGGACGCCGGCAAGCGCCGGATGGACGAGGTCGACTCGCTTTTCGCGCTTTCGGCGAGCATTGGCGCGCTCGCCCCGCGGCTGCGCAAATATCTCGAGACCATTTTCGTGGTGGGCGGACAGTCGGCCAAACCGCTCTTCCTGCGCGGGATCTATTTCACCTCCGCGCTGACCGAAGGCAAGGAACTGGACACCGAACTGGCGGCGGCCTTGGGCCTCTCCGAGGATCAGCTGCCCGCGAGCAAGGCCTGGGAACGGGAACGGTCATATTTCCTGAAGGACCTTTTTCTCTACAAGGTTTTCAAGGAAAAAGGCCTGGTCACCCGCGCCAGCAACACCGACAAGCTGGTCAAAAGCCGCCAGCGGATCATCGGGGGCGTGGTGGTGGCAGGATTGATCTCGGTGCTGGCGGTCAGCATCTATGGCTACATGGCGCTCAAGTCCAGTGTGGGCAGCGAACTCGTCTTCTGGCGCGCGGGCGCGCGGGCCGAAAACTGGTCGGGCGCGCGGTGGAAGCCGATCGTCAACAGCCGCCTGGAATACACCGGCAATGACATCGTGCAGCTGGACGACAAACGGGAGTGGCCGATTGTCCAGTTTCACGAAAAACTGCAGCTGCGGGTCAGCACCGATATGCAAATCCCCTGGGTGTACCGGCCGATTGAATCCCTGGCGCTGCGGGCCAATTCCAGCCGGCGGCAGGCCCAGCGCATTCTCTACGAAGCCAGCGTGATTGCGCCCGTGGTTGAAGCCAACCGCGACCGCCTGGTCAACTCGACCACCTGGACCGCGGCGGATTCGGAACGGCTTGCGGCGCTGATCCGGCTGGAGGGTGCGATTCATCTCAAGGATCTGCCCGGCTTCGACCCGGACTATCCGGCCGAGGATTTCTTCAACCCGCTGCTCGGGCCCTCGATGGTTGGGGTTCCCGCGGGCAAGGCGGATTTGGACACGCTGATGAAAATCTACGAGTGGACCTATTTGCGGGGCGGGGCCGGCAAGGGCCAGTGGCCCGGGATCTGGCTCTCGCGGGGCAAAAGCCTCCGCGACAATCAGCCGCTCATCCGCGGCTGGGATGCGCTCGAGCGCTCGATCCAGGCGGAACTCGGCACTCAAACCGAAACGGTGAAAACCATCCGGGCCGGCCGGCTCGCGATCATTCGGTTCGCCGAATCGGAGAAGGCCTTCCTGCGGGCCGTGGCCCAGCCGCGGACGAGTTCAGCCTGGAAGGAAGGGGTGGTTTCGGCTTGGGATGATCTCCTGTCGCGCCGGGCGGTCATGGACAAGCTGGTCGGGGATCTGAAAAGCAAAATCGGGGCCACGGATGAATTGACGCTGGAGGGGGCCTACCGGGCCACGGTGTTGCGCATGCGGGGCGAGGCGGACCGGGCGTCACAGCTTGTTCGCGCCACTTTGCTCAAGCAAAAGCCGGCGGCGGATGCCGCGGCTCAGGCCACCTCGGGTCCGGCGAGCGAGTACACCCTGCACCGCGATCTGGAGCGGCGGGTCTCCACCCTCAGCGCCCAAGTCTCGACGCAGCTTGAGCAGTTGATGCCGCCGTCCGAGGAGGCGCAATTGGCCGATGTGGATGTCGTGGCCCTGAATCCCGCGAATGACGGTGTTCCCGCCTATGCCGTGCGTTGTGACGCCTATGCCTTGGGCATGGGGATGATCGTCCCGTCGGCCACGGCCAAGCCGAAGCCGGAGGTGCTGGAATCCCTGCGCGACCGCGCGGCCAAATATGTCGGTCACCTGCGGTCGGATTTTAAAAGCACGATCAGCATCTTTATCGAGGCGGCTGCCAAATGATTTTCATCATTACACCCATGGGCCCGGGTCCGGTTAATGCCATGTCGGCCGGTCGTGGAAGTCGCCGCTGCGGAGCCCGGGAATTAACGGTCCGCGGCCATCCACTTTGTTCATGAACGATTTTTCCAAGAATTTCCTGAACGAGAACTGGAAGGCGATTCCCGATGCGCCGCGCTTCTTCCTCAGCGGCTTTGGCAAGCATCCGGGCTGGAACGATCACCTGGATGACATCGGGTTGATCACGGATTCATTGATCAGAGCCCGTGACCTCCTTTATGGCGGCATCGCCCACCAGATCGAAAGTGCGGCCTGGGAGAAGAGTGGCCCGGACAAAGTGGCGTCCGGTTTCGACCATATGATTCACTGGCGCCGCTTTAATGAGTCCCTCACCGGGCTCATGTGGTCGTCCCGTGATGGCAAGGGTCGCTCGCTTTATCCGATGATCACCCTGGCGCATTGCGTGGGTCAGCCGTTCGGGTGGCAGGCCGAAGAAGTGATGCCGGCGCTGGAGGAAGTCGGAGCCAAATGCCGCGCCACGACTTTGGGCCTCTCCGTGGTCGCAATCCTTAACGCTGCGCAAGAATCGCTGCGCGCCCGTTTGGCCGGCACGACCAGTATGTCCCTCGCCGGGCCCGCCATCGGCGTGAAGGAATGGGCGGCCTTTTTTTCCCGCGAGCCGGTCGCGCTCCGCCGGGTCTTTCACCATCTGCTCGTGAATTTCGCGCCTTTTGCGCCCGGCTGCTTGGAGTGGTGCGAAAACAAGAAACAGGCCCATGCCCAGTCACGCTGTTTGCGCCTGCCGGTGGTTCCAGGCGCCAGTCCCGCGGAATCGCTCAACGCCTGGCTGTCGTTTCTGGCCACCCAGCTTGATCCGGCCGTGCCCTTGCTCGGCCTGCTGCCCAAAGACCGGAACTGGCTGGATGTCATTGTCGGCGAACCAGGCCCGGCGGATTTTGTCGTCCTTCGGACCTTGCCGGCCGCGACCCTGATCGTGACCGATATTCCCTATGAACTGGACGCGGCAATGTCACCCGACATGGCCAGTGTATTTGCCAGCCTTGGTCGCGGACAGTTGCCAGGCATTTCGTGCCTTAATGGCTCCTCCGTTGAAGCCAACCGGCAGGCCGCCGCAAAATGGCTCGCCAAGTTCCGGTTGAGTTTCTTCAGCCGATTTCTGCAAACCACCGGTTCTCCTTTTTGAGGGTAAAGGAGGCGGCCCGGGAGCATTCTGACTGAAAAGTGCTGCTGGGGGCGAAAATCCAGATAGCGCCTTCGGTCGGGCAGGGCTTAATTCGCAGGATAATTTGCTCGTGACAATCGTCATTAACCCCTTGACGATGAGAGTTAATAAAGGATTCGCGACCTGACAGGAGATAGGTCGCGCAGCATGAATCACAGCTCAAAGCGCACGGATAATAGTGGTTGTGAGTGCCTATCGCACTCGCGTCCTCGCAATGCGTTGTGGTCGTTTGTCTGCTGGGCCCTCGGCTTCCGATTGGCGCGAAATTCCGCGAATGACCTGAAGCCGGCAATGAGCTGGCTGTGCCTGGCGCTGTTCATACCCGTTTTTTCGACGACAGTCGCTGCCCAGAACCCCGACCCCGTCAATGCGTCGGCGACCAAAGATGCCGGTGTCGCGATTGATCATTTTGAATTTAGCTACGGTCTCGAGCATCCCGCCCTGCCGCCCCTTGATGCGCTCAAAGGCCTGACCTTTAAATCGACTCGTGATGGCAATGTTTTCCGCGCGCCGGCTGCGACCGGTGCGGATAACGTGACCTTGAGCGGCATTCCCGAAGGCAGCCGGTTCGACGGTGATGCTTTGCGCGGCATCGCCCAGGAGATGGTGCGTTGGTATAACTCCCGTGGCATCTTCGGCGTATGGGTGGCCTATTCCGATTTGGAGCCATCCGTTTCCGGGTTGGTCGACAACCGGCCGCCGGGCAGTCATTCCGCTCATCTGGTCATTTGGGCCAGCCAGATTGCCGAGGTGCGCACGCTGGCCCGCGGGAAGCACATCAAACCGCAATTCTCCATCAACAATCGCAAGCATCGCCGGATCATCACCAACTCTCCGCTGCATCCCGGGGCGACCCCGGATCAGCCGGGGAGCCTCTTCAGGCAGGATGTGCTCAATGACTATCTGTATGGCCTGAGCCTGCACCCGGGGCGGCGGGTCGAGGCGTCCATCGCCTCGGCCGGCCAGCCCGGCAAGGTGGTCCTCGATTATCTGGTGAATGAGTCGAAGACGTGGCAGGTCTTCAGCCAGGTTAACAATTATGGTACGGAGGCCACCGGGGTGTATCGCGCCCGGCTGGGTTATCAGCACAACCAGCTGACGAATCATGATGACATTTTCAACGTCGATGTGATCAGCACGCCCGACTTCAAGACGTACGGTTCATTTATCTCGTATCGGATTCCGGTGATTCGTCCGGCCCGGCTGCTGGCGCGGGTCTACGCTTCTTATGGCGATTTCCTGGCCAATGCCGGCGACGCCACGCTGGCAAATCTGCGTTATGCCGGCAAAAACTGGCTCGGTGGGGTGGAGTTTACAAACCAACTGTTTTTCTGGCACGACTGGCAATTGGTGTCGGTGCTCGGGGCTAACTTCAACCACTATGGGGTTCAAACCTTGTTCAGTGATACCCAGTTGGTGAACGGATTCTCGAATTTTCTGGTACCCTTCATCGGGACGACCTTATCACGGGATTTCCGCTGGGGGTCGGTGTCCGCTGGCCTGCGCATCGACGACACGGTAGGCAGCTTTGCCAATTTGGATCCGACCACCGGCATCGCCAAACTCGGTCGCACCCCGGTGGACTCCGATTGGACCTCCGCCCGGTGGAATCTCAACGGCAGCCTCTTTCTTGAACCACTGTTTTATCGTACCGACAAGGCCCAGGCCTTGTCCCACGAAGTCTCGCTTCACCTGAAGGGCCGCAAGCTCCTGCGCGGCAAGCGCCTGATCTCCCAGGAGCAGGAGCCGCTGGGCGGGGCGCTGTCGGTGCGCGGTTACAACGAATCAATTGTTTCGGCCGACGAGTTTCTTGCGGCCACGATCGAATATGCGTATCATATTCCACGTTCGCTGAAACCGGCCGAGCCCGGCAAATTGTTCCACCAGTCGTTCAAGTGGCGCCCGGCGCAAGTGGGCCAAAATCCGGATTGGGATTTGGTGCTGCGCGCGTTTTTTGATTATGCGTATCGGGCGGTTACCCCGACGCCGACCCCGCCCGGGCAGCCCACCACCACCGATGAATTGCCGTTGATCGACCGCAATCTGAGCCTGGCGGGCACGGGTGTCGGCGTGGCGCTGGTGGTGAAGCAGAATTTTTCCCTGCGCTGTGATTTCGGCATGGCTTTGACCGAGTTGCGGGATAACACTCTCATCGAAGGGCACCAAATCGTTTCACCGAAGGGCAAAACCAAGATCTATGTGGTGTCCAGTTTCTCATGGTAGTCGAAACCCAGCGTCCCATCATTTTCGACCCTCGCCTCGTCCCATGAACCCCGCCCAAGCCGAACGGAAACGATTTGCCGCCCAGAAGATCCTGCGCGCGGCTTCGGGTCTCTTTGTCGCGATCGGGCTTGCGGCGGTCGGACTCCGCGCCCAGCAGCCGACGGGCGGGACGGTGGTCGCGGGCCATGCCACGATTGCGACGGCCCCCAACCTGACCACCGTCACGGCGGACAACAACAGCGTGCTGCGCTGGGGTTCCTTTGATGTCGGGGCGGGCGAGACGGTGCGATTTGTCCAGCCCGGGACCGAGTCGCGGGTGCTCAACTGGATCGGTGGCCTCACGCCTTCGCAGATCGACGGATCGCTGCTGGCCAACGGCCGGGTTTATCTGCTCAACCCGTCGGGTGTGTACTTCGGGCAGTCTGCCGTGGTCGATGCCGGCCGGCTGTATGCGATCGGCGGGTCGCTATCCAAGGAGGATTTTCTGGCCGGGCTCGATCGGTTCACCGGGCTCACGGGCGCGGTGAACAACGCCGGCTCGATCCGTGGCGAGATGGTGGCCCTCATCGGCCGGTCGGTCGTCAATTCCGGATCGATCGTCTCGTCCGGTGGATTCATCGGCCTGGTATCGGGCGATCAGGTGCTCCTCGGCCAGGATGGCAGCAGCATTTACGTCGATGCGGGCCGGTCGGCCCCAGCCATCGCCGCTTCGGCCGGTGTGGGCGTGTCCAACTCGGGCACGATCGACGCCGGCCGTGGTACCGCCGTGCTGGCGGCGGGCGATTTTTATTCGATCGCCATCACGCATGACGGCAAACTGGCCGGACGCGATATCAAGATTCAAGGGCAGGGGACGGGCGATGTGCTCGTCAGCGGCACGATCGATGCCTCCGCGACCGCCGCGGGTGAAACCGGCGGCCGGATCGAGATCACCGGTGAACACGTCGGCCTCCTCGGCAACGCCAGCATCAACGCCTCCGGTCCCGCCGGCGGCGGCACGATTCTCGTCGGCGGCGATTATCAAGGGAAGAATCCCGATGTCCGCAACGCCACGGCCACTTGGGTCGGCAATTCCGCCACCCTGAACGCTGATGCCACGGTCAACGGCAACGGCGGCAAAATCATCCTCTGGGCCGATGGAGCCAATCGAACCTTTGGT
>JAYUBB010000325.1:0-27951 GCA_043741015.1 Opitutaceae bacterium | reverse complement strand
GGGCCCAGCGTGATCTCGGGGCCCACGCCACCACCCGCCGCCAGCTCCGATTCCTCTGCAACGCGATCGGCGTCGATCCTGAGCCGATCGTTGAGGTGCTGGCGCAGCCCGATGTGGTGCACTTTTGCGGACATATGACGGCACCGCCCGGAGTGCGCTCCCGGTTTCCACAGGCCCAGCAGGCGGTGGTGGCTGATCAGGTTCGGGCCCGCCTGCAGGCGCGGCGGGTCGGTTTCGTGCACGGATCGCTCGCCAGCGGAGGCGACATCATCATCGCGGAGATTGCGCTGGAACTGGGGGCCGAACTGCATCTCGTGCTGCCGTTCGACCTCGACGAATTCGTGGCGATCAGCGTGGCGCCGGCCGGCCCGGGCTGGACCGAACGGTTCCGGCACTGTCTCGCCGCCGCGGCGTCGGTCACGATTGCCAGTGACAGCGCCTACAGCGGAGACGCCGTGCTGTTCGCCTATGCCTCCCGCATCGCCATGGGGCACGCAATGAATCGCGCCGCGAGCCTTGATGCCCGCGTGTGGCAGCTGGCCGTGTTCGACGGCGAGGAAGGAGCTGAAAAGGCCGGCACCGCCCATGACATCCACCAATGGCGGCGCGCCGGTGGCACCAGCGAGATCATCCACGTCAACTCGACCCGCACCCACACGACGGCGCCCTTCCCTTTGTCATCGAATCGCGTGATCCGGTCGGTGCTCTTCGGTGACTTCAAGGGATTCAGCCGGCTGCGCGACGAACACATCAAGCTTTTCCTTGCCACGGTGATGCAGCCGGTGGCCGAGGTGCTTGATCGCTACGCCGAGCATGTGATTGTGCGCAACACGTGGGGCGACGGATTGTTCGTGGTGATGGACGATGCCGTGAACGGGGCGCGCTGCGCCCTCGATCTGCAGGAACGGCTGCACTCGGTTGATCTGGTCGCCGCGGGGCTGCCGGCGGACATGGGCCTGCGACTGGGCGGCCATACGGCGCCGTTGGTTCCGGTGTATGATCCGGTGCTGCGTGCACCCATGGTGATGGGCCGGGGACTCACCCGGGCCGCCCGGATCGAACCACGCACCCCCACCGGCGAAGTCTATGTGACGGCCGCGTTCGCGGCGTTGTTGCGGCTCGAACCGGAATGTGGCGTGACCCCCGAATACGTGGGGCATCTCACCACGGCGAAGAATTTCGAAACCACGCCGATGTATCTCTTGCGGCGCCAGGACGCGGCCAACCGACACTGAACGCGCAGTCGATGCCC
Source organism: Opitutaceae bacterium (assembly GCA_043741015.1). GTDB lineage: Bacteria > Verrucomicrobiota > Verrucomicrobiia > Opitutales > Opitutaceae > Lacunisphaera. Next base: position 26,699 of record JAYUBB010000325.1, on the reverse strand, counting down.
TGGCCCACCACTTTCACCCTCATCCTCCCATGCCTGCCATTCTCTATACGGTCCGCGCCACCTGTCGCGATGTCCCGCAACGCGGACGCTTTCTCGCATGGCTCGTGCCGAGCCACCTGTTGCAGGTGAAGGCCGGTGGGGCGCAGGGCGTGCGGGTCGTCCTGCCCGACCGGGCCAGCGAGACCGCCCCGGCGGTCGTCGAAACGCAATACGGGTTCCCCTCGCGCAAAGCCTTCGACACCTACATGCGCGACCACGCGCCGGCGTTGCGCGCCGATACGCAGAAGCATTTTCCGCCGGAGAGCGGCGTCGCCTTCGAGCGCCAGGTCGCCGAGATTGCCACGGAGCTGGAGTAGCTCAGAACCGGAGCTTCACGTAGCCCTCGATGCGGAAGGGCTGTTCCTGGAAGACGAGGATGCTGCCGGAGAAAGCGTCGCCATTGTGCTGCCAGTTGCGCTGGTTGGTCAGGTTGAGGAAGTCGAGGTTCACGATCCATTTCTTCGTCTCGTAGAAGAGCGAACCGTTGAGCAGATATTGCGCGGGAATATGCCACTCGCGATCGAGGTTGCCCTCCTGCCGGCCGGTCCACTGGGCGTTGGCGCCCAAACCGAAGCCGCTCGCGAAGCGATAACGCACGCTGCCGTTCAGGATGGTCTGCGGGAAACCGAGCAGCGGCCAGTCGCCGGCCGGGACCTGGTTGCCGAAGGGCTCAAAGGAGCCCGGGGAGGTCCCCCGCCCGCCCGGGCCCTGGCCGACAAGATACGCGGCGTAAATCGAGCGGCCGCCCATCTGGAACGGACGCGAGTCGAGGTAGTGGCCGTTCTGGAACGTGGCGTTGAAGGTGGCGTTGAGCCGGGTATCGGGCTGGTAGACGGCCTCGAGCTCGAGGCCGCGCACCACGATGTTGCTCTTCTTGCCGCCGAGCGAGACGCGCGAGCGTTTCTGGTCGAACACGGCAAGGCCCGCGAAGAGTTTGTTTTCCAAGAGAGAATATTTGGCGCCCACCTCGGCGAGCTTGCTGAGGTTGCGGAAATCGTCGCGGTTGATGAGGCCGTCGGGCGTGTTGAGCAGGACGCCGCCGCCCGTGACGTTGCCGTTGGCCGCACGGATGCGCTGATAGGTGGCGTAATAGGAGGTCTTGGCATTCGGCCGCCAGAGCAGGTTCACGTTGTTCGAAAACGCTGAGACGGTGGCCTTGTCGTGGTAAGGGATGCCGGTCTGGGCCTCGAACGGGTCGCGCGCCTTGGCGGCAAACCAGTCCTCGCGCACGCCGACCAGCAGACTGATTGTGTCGGTCAGCTTCGCCTCGTGCTGCCAGAAGACCGCCGGGTTCCAGAGCGTGGAGATCACCGTCTCGGGCGAGTCGTAGGAGTTGGGGAAGAAGAGGAGTCCGTCGGGCCCCGGGAACCCCGGGAAGTAGGAGTTGGGGTATTGCGCGGCCTGGTTGAAACTGCGCGAGGGGTCGGTGACGTCGAAGTTGTAGAGGTATTCGTTGAAGTAACTGGTGTAGGATTCGCGGCCCTCGTAGCGCACGGTCGCGCCGGCAGTGGCGCTCTGCGGACGACCGAAGAGGGTGAAGTCCAGGTGCGCCTCGGTGCGGTTCTCCGCCGTGTTCTGCTTCACGAACTCGATGTACTCGGAGGCGTTGTAGCGGCGGCGCTCGATGCGCTCAAGCAACGTGCGGTTGACGACGGTGAGGGTGGGCGAAATTTCGAAAGTCGAAATGAGCTGGGCGTGCCCGGCGTTGGCATTGGACAAATCCCCTTTCGAAAACAGCACGGCGTCGCGCGGGATGGTGACGGTGCCGGTAACGTTGATCGGGCCGGGGCCGGAGGAGAGGTCGGGCGACACACCGGTGTAGTAGGTGCCATGATCGATGAGTTCCTGGTTGGGGCGGTTGACGCCGAGGATCTCCGGCCAGTTCTGCCATTCCCACTGGGCGTTGAAGGTGAAGGTGCGGCCGGGGGCGGGCTTCCACGTCAGCGCAACATAGAGATCCTGCCGGTCGTCCTTTACGCCATTCTTTTTATAAAAGGTGTTGCCGCCCTTGCCCTCGTAGCTGATGCGCCACGCGAGTTTGTCCGAGATCGGCGCCGTGGTGTCGATCTGCACCGAGGCGTTGAGGTAGGAGGAACCGCCGCTGGGCACGATGGTGCCGAGGCGGGTGGTGATCGTCGTCTCCTGACCGGAGAATTTCGGGGCCTTGGTGACGTAGTTCACATAACCGCCGGTGAAAAAGCCCGCGCCGAAGACGGCAGAGCCCGGCCCGCGCACGATGTCCACGGCCTCGATGCCGTTCCAGCTGGGAAGAAAGCCGTAAAGATTGTAGCTGCGACGCTGGCCGTTGATGTACGTCTCGGCGGTGTCACCGCGAAGATTGGGCGTGGTGGCGAGCCCGTAGCTGGCGGAAGCATAGCCGCCCGGCGTGTAGGCGATGAATTCACGGACGCCGTGGATGCCGCGCTCGTTGAGCAGCGCCTCGGTGATCGAGCTGACCGCGCGCGGCGTGTCGAGAATGCCGCGGGCGTCGCCCATCACGGTGGAGAGGTCGCGCGTGAGCGGATTGACGGATTGCTCGACGGGTACGCCGGTGACGACGAGCTTGTCGAGCTGGAGCGTCTGGCTGTCCTGGGCATGGACGGACAACGCAGCGGCACCGGTGAAGGCGAGGAGGAAACGGAGCGGGAGTTGCATGATGGATAAATGCCCGACCCAAAGCAGACTCCCGGGGCGAAATAAGAGGCCGGCACATCATGAGCCAACCTTGCTTGTTTCCTTCGCCGGTATGATCCGTTTCAGGTTCAAAGGGTTTAACGGTCGTGCGAACCGCAATCTCAGCCCTCCGCGGAGGACACCCCTACGAGCAACGCGCAACAAAACGCCGGAAACCCCGCCGTCAATACCGCGCTGTGTCACTGGCCGGCAGAAAAGCTGCTACCCTCTAGCGTTGAACCATATTACATGGATAAAAAAATTGCGCGTGGACAGACCCGGAAGCTCGTGGCCACATGCGCGTTTTCCCAATGATGATCCGTCCGACCATTGTGTTCGTCCTTGCTGTTCTTGCCAGCACGGTCAGCCGCGCCCAAGTGCCGGCCAGCACCGCGGAGCCCGTCACGGTGCTGGAAAAATTCATCGTTACCGAAAGTGCGCAATACCATGCGGGCGATGTCCTGCCAACCTCGCGACCAGTGGACTCAGTCTATGGCGCGGGCCAGTCAGTGCTCGATTTGCCGCGCGCAGTGACGGTGCTGACGCCGGAATTGATGCGCCGGTTCGGCCTCGAGAACCTCGGCGACCTCGGCCGCGTCGGCACGGGCACGCAGGCGGCGAATTATTTCGGCATCCCCGGCACGCCCTACCTGCGGGGCGTGAAGGCCAGCACGTTTTTCAACGGCATGGCCCGGGCCTACCAGCGGAACGAAATGCCCGTCTCCTTCGGCTCCCTTGAGGCGCTCGATCTCGTCAAGGGGCCCGCGCCCGCGCACCTCGGGGCGGTGCCCGAGGGCGGCTACGCCAACTTCATCCCAAAATCGCCCTACTTCGACCGGGAGCGCGGTTCCCTCGCGGTCACCGCGGGTTCGCATGATCACCAGCAGGCGCAGCTCGACTACGGCAGCCCGGTGCTGTTGGGCCGCTGGCCGGCCGCCTACCGGGTGTCGCTCACCGCCCAGGACTCCGGCAGCTATTGGAAGAACGTGGGCAACGATTACTTCTCAGGGTACGCCGCCCTCAAGGTGCGCCCGCGCGAAAACCTCAGTCTTTTCACCGGTGCGGAATTCTACGACTTCCACAGCAATGCGAATCCAGGCTGGAACCGCGTGACACAGGATCTGATCGACCACGGCGACTATCTCATCGGTGAACCGCAAAACATTGTGAGCGCGGCCTGGGGCGGGCGCGCCAACCGCACGCTCATCGAGTCGCCGGGAGCCTTCAGCGGCCAGTCGGCGAATTTCCGCGCGCTGATCCTGCCCGCCGCCACCGCCGAGGCCCGGATCTCCCCCGGCCTGCTCGCCCTCATGGAAGATCGCCGCGCCGCCGATGGCGGCTACCGCTACACGAACGCCTACTTTGCCGCCGGCGGCCAGGCGCTGACGGGAAAAATCAGTGGCGACACCGTGCTCTCCGACCCGAACGACTACGCCAACGCTCGCGACTTCCTGTGGTTCCTCGACCTGATCTCGACCGGACACAGCGACCGGACGGTGACCTGGAAATCCCTGCTGGAGAAACTGGAGACCGACAAGCACTCCAGTTACGGCTACGCCATCGCCACCGCGCAACTCGTGCTTGAGCACAAGCTGCTGGTCGAACAACGCAACCTGCATCCCGCCGACACCATGCTGACCTATGGTGCGTCGCTGCGCTACAGCTACGGCTGGACGGTGCAGGATTTTGCCGCCGAGCCCTTCAACCGCCGCGACATCAGCCAGACGGCCATCTCCGCCAACAGCCGCGTGCCGGCCGGTGCGGACCTCGATCCCAACGGTCGCAATCTCTGGTCCACGGGGATCGGCGGCAGCACGGAATCCGATCTGTGGCAGGAAGCATTGTTCGGTTTCGCCCAGACGAAATGGACCGAACGGCTGAGCACCATCGTGTCGCTGCGTGCCGAAACGGTGCACTATGCCGCCGACCTGCCGCGAGAGGTCGGCCGCGCCACCCTTGCCCAGCGGATCGCCGCCGAACGCAGCGGAGAGAAGCATCAGGGCTCGGGCTCCCTGAGCGCAATCTGGCGCGCACAACCCGGTGCCAGCCTCTACGCCACCTACCAACATGGCACCGCGCTCCAGCCCGGACAGGGCGGCACCGTGAACAGCAAAAGTAATTTCGCCGCCGCCGAGCTCAAGGAGCTCGGCGCCAAGTTCTCCCTGCTCAACGGCCGGCTGTTCGCCGGACTGGCCGCCTACCAATGGGAAAGCGCCCGTTTCAATGACCGGGAGAACCGCGCCGAGCGCCTGCGCGGCCGGGGCGCGGAGCTCGAAATCACCTGGGCTCCCACGGCGCGGCTCAGCATTATCGCCTCCGCCGGGTCCCAGCGTGTATTCCGCCTCGACCCGCTCGGTTTCCGCGCCCGTTACGGCACCGCGGAGCGCATTGCGCTCGAGTCGGGCTCGTTCGACGCCGGAGTCACCCCGACGCCTGCTCTCAATCCCCAATTGATCTATCCGGGCACACCGGAGGCTCAGGCCAAGTTCGACGTGGCCTGGCAGGCGACCCCGGCCTGGGGCTGCTCGGTCGGCGCAGTGTGGAGCCATGCTTTCTATCATAACTTTGAGCGCACCCTGATACTGCCGGAATCGCTGGTCTGGCGCGGCAGCGTGCATTGGGAACGCGGCCCGCTGGCTCTGCGGCTGAGCGTTGAGAATATTTTTAGTGAGGATTACTTCCTCGGGGCTGATCCCAATTTTTCGCACAACGATCTCGTGACGAAAGCCCCGCCAGCGGAAGGCAAACTGACCGCCACCTGGACATTTTAGACCGCCGAGCGGCTGCTCCGGGTCTATAAACATGAAGGGCGCCCCCTGCGGGACGCCCTGCATGACCTAACACCAAGCAAACCGTAAGAACTACAAACAATGATCGTTACCTAAAACGAAGCACTGATGTCGTTAGGATAGACGCGGTCGCGGGCAAAACGTTGAATATTTTTGCAGGATTCTTTGCGAATAATTATCCTGCAGGCGGAGTAGCATTTCATCATGATCTACAGTGAGTTAGGTGAGCAAAATAAATTAATCGAGTGCACAGCAACGGATCGCAAATGCTATAAAGTTACGAAATTGTGAACCTATCCACCCTGTGGTTCGCGGCATTCGCTCGTTGAAATGAAAAATCAGAGATGGATTTCAGACGGCATGACGAGGCCAGCGGATTTCTCCGGGAGCGGTGCCGCCTTGAGCGGATAACGGAACTGCTTCCCCTCAAAATTGCGGAAGATAACCTCGTCGTCGGTGATCTGCTCCACGTAGTCGGGATTCACCGGCACCTTGCCGCCGCCGCCGGGTGCGTCGATGACGTATTGCGGCACGGCGTAGCCGGTCGTATGGCCGCGCAACGCACGGATGATCTCGATGCCCTTGCGCACATCCACCTTGAAGTGGGCGCCGCCAGTGATGAGGTCCATCTGGTAGATGTAGTAGGGCCGCACGCGCATGCGGAGCAGGCGGTGCACGAGTGCCTTCATGACGTCGACATCGTCGTTCACGCCCTTGAGCAACACGCTCTGGTTGCCGAGCGGCACCCCGGCGAAGGCGAGGCGTTCGCACGCGTCCTTCAACTCCTGGGTCGTCTCCTTCGGGTGGTTGACATGGATGCTCATCCAGATCGGGCCGTGTTTCTTGAAGATTTCGCAGAGCTCCGGCGTGATGCGCTGCGGCAGAAACACCGGGATGCGCGAGCCGATGCGGATGAACTCCACGTGCTTGATGGCGCGCAGGCGGCCGAGCAGATGCTCGAGTTTCTTGTCCGAAAGCAGCAGCGGGTCGCCGCCCGAGAGCAACACGTCGCGGATCTCAGGGTGCGCCTCGATGTAGCGGAGCGCCTGCTCGTATTCGGGATGGAAGTTGTAGTCCTGCGCATTGCTGACGAGGCGGCTGCGGGTGCAGTAGCGGCAATAGGCGGCGCAGCGGTCGGTGACGAGGAACAGCACGCGGTCCGGATAGCGGTGCACGAGGCCGGGCACAGGCGAATGCTCGTCCTCGCCGAGCGAGTCGAGCATTTCACCGGAGGAGATGACCATCTCGTCGCTGCGGGGGATGACCTGCTTGCGGAGCGGGCAATCCGGGTCATCGCGGTCGATCAGGTTGAAAAAGTAGGGCGTGATCGCGAGGGCCAGCTTCTGGTTGGCGAAGAGACAGCCGGCCTTCTCCACCGGGGTCAGCGTCATGTAGCGCTCCAACTGCTCGACCGTGGTAATCCGGTTCTTCAGCTGCCACGTCCAGTCCCGCCAGTCCGCCTCGGGAACGTGGGACCAGAGTCCCTGGCCCTCAAACCAGACGGAACGATCTTCTTGGTATGACATTGGTGCGGGAGCAGAGGTAATCGGTTCACCCGGGGTGTCAAATGGCCGAATTTCCCCTGCAGTTCTCGAAAACCACTAGACAGACGGGGGCGAACCCACTTTCGTCAGTCTTTAATGCCCGCTCTCTCGCCCGCAATTCTCGCCCTCGAAGATGGCAGTGTGTTCCGGGGCACCGCTTTCGGCGCCGCCGCCGCCATTGCTGGCGAGTGTGTGTTTAACACCTCGATGACCGGCTACCAGGAGATTCTCACCGATCCCTCCTACTTCGGACAGATCATCACCATGACCGCACCGCAGATCGGCAACTACGGTATCAACGCCGAGGACGAGGAATCTGCGGCCCCGAAATGCTCCGGTTTTGTCGTCCGTGAGGTCTCCCCCGTGGTCAGCAACTGGCGCAGCTCGATGTCGCTCGACGCCTACCTGAAAAAATACGGCATTCCCGGGATCAGCGAGGTCGATACCCGCGCCCTGACCAAGAAGCTGCGCGTAGCCGGCGCCATGAAGTGCTGCCTTTCCACGCTGCCCATGAGCGACACCGACGCCATCGCCCGCGCCAAAGCGTGGCGGGACATGGCGGGCAGCGACTACGTCAAGGATACCACCTGCAAAGCGCCCTACATCTGGCAGGCAGACGACGCCTCGCGCCATAACGTCCAGTATCTCCCCGTTGGCACCACGGGCGGTGCCACCCACACTCCGGCGAAGAAATTCAAGGTCGCGGCCTTCGACTTCGGCGCGAAATACACCATCTTCCGCAAGCTCGTCCGCCACGGCTTTGAGGTGCACGTCTTCCCCGCCACCGCCACGCACGAGCAGGTGCGCGAGGCCGGCGTGGACTGCGTGTTCCTCTCCAACGGCCCGGGCGATCCCTCCGCCCTGCCCTACATCCACAATATGGTCACTGCGCTCCTGCCGGACTATCCCACCTTCGGTATCTGTCTGGGCCACCAGATGGTCACGCATTCCCTTGGTGGCTCCACTTTCAAGCTCAAGTTCGGCCACCGCGGCGGCAACCAACCTGTGAAGAACCTTGAGACCGGCAAGGTCTCTATCACGGCCCAGAACCACGGCTTCGCCACCGACCCGAAGTCCCTCGCGTCACGCGGTGCGATTGTCACCGAGATCAACCTGAATGACCAGACGGTCGAGGGCCTCCGCCACAAGGAGCTGCCGGTGTTCTCCGTGCAATATCACCCCGAGGCCGCTCCCGGCCCGAACGACGCCGATCCGCTCTTCGAGGATTTCTATCGGCTGGTCGAGAAGCGCAAAGCCGGAAAAATCTGATTCCCCGCAACGTGTCATCCCGGGCAAAGCGAAGGAGCCCTTCTGCAAGGCGCGCCAATCCCTGGATTCTTCGCTCCGCTCAGAATGACAGAATTGTTTACTTCAGCAACGCCTCGAATTTCTTCGCGTCCTCGGGCGTGTCCACGCCGATGGTGGCGTCGTCCGTCACCTCGATCGCGATCGGGTAGCCGTTTTCCAGCACGCGCAACTGTTCCAGCTTTTCGATCTGCTCCAACTTGCCTGGCGCCAGGCGCACGAACTTCTCCAGAAAATCCGCCCGATAGGCGTAGAGCCCGAGATGCTTATGGCAGGGATTGGCGGCCACCCAGGCGTCGTCCACCGTCAGCCCCAGGTCACGCGAATAGGGCATCCGGGACCGCGAGAAATACAGCGCCCGGCCGGTCTGGCTCATGACCACCTTCACCTGGTTGACGTTGTAGAAATCCACCACGCGTTTGAAGGGCGTACACAGTGTCGCCATCGGGCAGTCGCCCTGGATGAGCCGAGCCAGAGCCTGCAATTGCGCCCCGGTCACTAGTGGTTCGTCAGCCTGCACATTGAGTACGTAACTGGCCCGCACTGTGCGGTTGGCCTCGGCGATGCGATCGGTGCCGCTCTGGTGCCCGGCATCGGTCATAATCGTCCTAAATCCAGCCCCCTCAAGGCATTCAGCCAGCAACGCATGATCCACCGCGAACCACAGCGGATAGTCGGGCGCTTGGGCGATGATACGCTCCGCCACCCAGAGCACAAGCGGCTTGTCATTAATTGGATGCAACAGCTTTCGCGGAAACCGCGTGGACTCCAAACGGCACGGCACGATGATGGCGAAGGCGGGCATGCGGGGGTCTTTGAGGTTGCAAGCCGGGGCGCGACCGGCTTTTGCGTTAACCTTTAATCCGACCACCCAGACCGACCGCAATGGAAAAGATCACTACGACAGCCGCCAAAACCCTCACGAAGGAGCTCCTCGTGCAGAACAAGATGGGCATCCATGCCCGTCCGGCGGCCATGATCGTGCGCGTCACCAACAAGTTCAAATCAGAGGTCTATGTGGAGAAGGACGAGGAGCAGGTGAATGGCAAAAGCATCATGGGCCTCATGATGCTCGCTGCCGCCAAGGGCTCCACGGTCAAGTTTGTCGCCAGCGGCCTTGATGCCGAACAGATGCTGGCCGATCTTGAGGCGCTCTTTGCCAAGAAGTTCGACGAAGCTTAAGCAGGCAGGTCGAAGAACTGGCGGGCGTTCGCCGTCGTGACCTCCGCTAGGCGCTCGTAACCCACGCCAAACAGCCCGGCGCAATATTCCGCCGTGTGTCGAAGATAGGCCGGCTCGTTGGGTTTTCCCCGGTGCGGCATGGGCGTCAGGAAGGGTGCATCGGTCTCGATCATCAGCCGGTCCAAGCCCTGTGCCAGAGCCGCCGCCCGCACCGGCTCGGCATTTTTGTATGTAACTACGCCCGTGAACGAGCCATAGCCGCCGCGCTTCGTCAGTTCGGCCATTTCTGCCACTCCTTCCGTGAAACAGTGAAACACCACCCGACCCCAGTCCACGCGGGAAGCATCGATCATCGCCACGCACTCGGCAAAGGCACCGCGCGAGTGCACCACCAACGGACACCCCAGCCGCTTCGTCAGCGCCAGTTGCTCGGTGAACGCCGCCTTCTGCCAGCCGATTGTCTTCTCCGCCTCCACCGGCTCCTTTGGCAGGTGAAACCGGTCCAGTCCGGTCTCGCCCAAGGCGACGGGCCGCAATGGCCCCTGCCAGAATGCTTCGAGCTGCGCCGTCCTGTGCGCCCAATCGGCGCCCACATTGCACGGATGCAGCCCGACGGTGTAATGCACCTGGTCTTTGTTTTCCCGGGCCAGATCCCGGTTGAGGCTCCAGTCATCCGTGTCGGTGCCGATGGCCACCATCGCCTCCAGGTCCGCGGCCCTTGCTCGCGTCAATATCCCCGGCAGTTCGCCGCGCTGGGCGAAGGAATCGAGGTGGGTGTGGGTGTCGATCAAACTCATGAAAATGGTCTCTGTGGGTTGTCTTCCCAGTTATAAATGAAGGATATACACTACATCTGCAGGCTCATATTTCGCGTATATTTTTTATATGCTTAACTTCCTACTGCGCAATCTGGAGCTTATTTTCACTGCGGCCGGCCTTCTGGTCATCCTCGTGGTCACCTGGCTGTTCCATCCCACCGGCGGCGGTGGCGGCCATCACCGCCATTGTGGTCGGGGTCATTCACGGCGTGCTTTTCTGGATCGTCCGCCAGCGCCAGCGTCTGGTCCGCCGTCACGCCCTCGAAGACGCGAAAAGAATGTTGCGTGATATCGTCGTCAACCAGCTCGCGATCATCCGGATTGATGCCGAATTGCAAAACGCCTTCGCCAAGAGTGACACCGCGGCAGCCCTCGGTCGTTTGGAAAAGGCCATTGATATCATCAACGATGCCTTGAGCGATATCTCCGAGGAATCACTCGCCCGCTGGCGCTCACGCTATGATTTTCCCACGCCTCCTTTTGCGGAATGAGCAGCACCTGAACCCGGACGCTTGTCCCGGGTTCCGGCTGTCCTCTAAAAACAGGGAAGCCAGCGCTTTCGCGCCGGCTTCCTGACACACACACTGACAAATTATTTTCGGCTTACTTGGTGCGGACGATCACATCGCCGCCCGAGGAGCGCAGCTTCAGGCGGGGCCCGCCGCCGTTGACCGCACCGACCAGTTTGCTTTTGCCGGAACCACCCTGCTCAATGGTGATCGTGAGGCCCGAGACGTTCACGTCGCCACCCGAGGTGCTGGCATCGAGTTGGAAGCCGGCGCCCTTCACCACCTCCACCTCGACGTCGCCGCCCGAGGTGCTGAGCAGTGTATCCTGCTTGAGGGGCTCGGTGATGGCGGCATGCACATCCCCACCCGAAGTCGTGGCGCTGATCAATTGGGCAACCGAATTGATTTTGATATTGCCGCCACTGGTGGAAACATCCGTGGGGCCTCCGGCCCGGTCGATCTCGATGTCACCGCCGCTCGTGCGCAACATGGCGCGAGCCGTGCCTTCCTTGAGCTTGATGTTGCCACCCGAGGTGCCGGCGTCGATGTCACCGTCAATGCGGGCGAATTCCAGGTCGCCGCCACTCGTGCGGGCGTGGACATTGCCGTTGAGGCTGGCCACGGAGATATTGCCGCCGGAAGTGTCAAGGTGCAGGTTGAAACTCTTTGGCACGGTGACCTCGAACGAGATGCTTACGGGCGGCCAGTTGCCGAACCAGGAACCAGGGCCGCGCTTCTCGTATTTGGCCTCGGCGATTATATCGTTGCCGGCCTGTTCGAGCCTCAGGGTAAGTTTGGCCAGGATTTCGTCGGCCTCATGTTCGGTCGAGGCGTGGATCACTTGCTTGACGAGGATATGCACCTCAGGGCTGTCGGAAGTCTTGATCGTGATGTCACCGCCCTGCGTGGCGGCCTTGAGGCTGCCACCGGACTGGACGGCGAAGGTCTTCTCGACCGTGCGGGTAATCTTGGCGGTAAGCGCCAGCGGGGTCGCGAGCGCGACACCCAACAGAAGGAAACGGGCCAGTGTTTTCATGGAGGTATGTGCCCTTGAAAACACCGCCCGGCGCCAAAAGTTACATTAAATCTTCCGCCCGGCTCAGGCGGCCGGCAGGTTGAGCCGCACCTTCATGCGGGCCAGCCGCTCCAGCAGGCGTCGGTCGCTCCGGATCGGCCACCAATCATAGAGAAATACTTCCAGCGGACGCCACATGGCCACCCAGCCCACGATATGCAGCCCCAGCACCACAAACTCGTTCCAAGGACTCCGCAGGGCCCGCTGTGCCACTTCGCCCAGCCCAAGGCATACCACGAGGAACAGCAAGCCGATGAAAAGACTCGACCGGCCGCGGCGCATCAGCAGGCGGAGTTCCCGCTGCTTTACCTCGGCCCGGCTCACGAAGTAGTGCCGCACGGCCTCTTCCGTGCCGGCGATCCGGTCGGGCGCGGGCAGCGTGGCGAGGTGGATAACCAGTTCGAGCTCGGCCTTGTGCGGCAGCTCCCGGGCCCAGCTCACGATGAATTCCTCGGCCGCGGCATCCAGATCCCGGTCAATAAACGGCGAGGGATCCATCGAGTTGAACAGCTGCGCGAGCTCTCGCAGCCGCACCTCGATCTGGTTGTTGTCCGGGGCGCTCATGTTTTGTGCAGCGTGGCCCCCCAGGATTTTTCGTCAAACCCCAGTAATGCCACCCCCGGTCCCAGCAGGAACGGCCGTTTCACGAGACTGCCATTGCCCGCCAGGAGTCGCAGCGCTTCGTCTTCGGTCATGAGCGGCAGTTTCTGCGCCAGCCCGAGCGTCCGGTATTCCAGACCGGAGGTATTGAACAGCCGCCGCAGCCCGCCATCAATTCCCGCCAGCATGGTGCGCAATTCCGGCACGCTGGGCGGCGTTTCACGGATGGGTTTCTCGACGAACTTGACGCCCCGCGCCGCCAGCCACTTCACGGCCGCGCGGCAGGTGCTGCAGTTTCGCAGGGTGTAGATCGTGAACCGGCTCACTTCTTGACTGCGAAAATCTCGTGGAAAAACGCATTCATGTGCGCCCACGAACGTCTGTCGGCGGCGGCATTGTAGGCGATGGGCAGACCGGTCGCCGCCGCGATCTTGTCAGCCCCGGGGTTGGTGAAGGCGTGCACGGCGGCGGCATAGCTGATGAACTGGTAATCAAATTTCCCGTCATTCATTGATTTCATGAAGGCCTCTGTCGCCTCCTTGGTCACGAATGGATCGATGGCGCCATGGCACACGAGAATTTTCGCCTTGGTTTTCGCGGCCGCGTCAGCGGGTACCGGAATAAGCCCGCCGTGGAAACTCACGATGCCCGCCAGTGGGGCTCCGCTATAGGCGAGCGCCTGCACGGTCGAGCCACCGAAGCAGTAGCCGATCGCCGCCACGCGGTCCACATCCACCAATCCCGTGACAAGCAATTGATCGAGCCCGGCCTGCGCGCGCCCGGCCATGAGCGGCTTGCCGTAGAACTGGCCGGCCAGTTCGCCGGCTTTCTTGGGATCATCGGTCGTGACCCCGGCCCCATACATATCGGCCGCGAACACCACATAGCCGAGCTTGGCCAGTTGCTTCGCCCGGCCCTTGGCGTAGTCGTTCAGTCCCCACCACTCGGGCACGACGAGCACGCCCGGTGAATGGGTGGCAGGGGTTGCCTGGGCGTCGTCGTAGGCAAGGTAACCCTCCAGCTTGGTCCCGGCGTGCTCGTAAGCCACCGGCTTGGTCACCATCTTCGCGTTGAGGGCTGCGGCCGCACCCAGGGCGAGGCCGGCAAAAAGGAGGAATCGGCAGGAATTCATGCCGGCAAGATACCTATCTCCTTTGAAAATACAATCGGACACCGGCCCCGCGCTCCGTCCTGCACCGGCTGGTTCACGCGTTCTTGTTGAAGCGGCCTCAGTGTTTCAGTTCCACCACGTCCCCCTGGTGCAGGGAAAGATCGGGCGCACCGGCCCGGATTTTTTTCAGGCTGCCGCTGATGATCCGGCCTTCGCGGAAAATCCTGGCGGCGTTGAAACTGCCGGTGAACTCGCCCGACTGCGCCGCCTGGTAGAGTTTCATCCCCTCCTGCCAGGGCAGCTCGACGAGCGCCCCGCTGCTGCCATCCACCATCACCACCATGCCGGCCTTCGTCAGCTTGGCGGCCGACTCCATGGTCAGGGCTGTGACCTCACCTGACGACGTGATGGCGGCAGCCGCCACCCCGCCCGTGGTTGACACTGCGGCTACAGTTACCTTGCCCGCGGTCTTCACGGTCGTCGCCGTGATCGCCGCGAGGCTCGCCACCGTCGCGGCCACCACGACGCAGCCGCTGCACTGCAGGATTGTCGCCAGCAGGAGCAACCCTGCGGCGATTCTCACGTGGAGAGACCGCCTGCGATGTATTGCCGCAGGGATTCGGCCTCGGCCCGATGCGCATTGGCGACCCAGCGCGAAACGTCGCCGATGGAGATCAAGCCCACCAAATTCCCGTTTTCAATCACGGGAAGATGCCGGCAGCGTTTCTCCGCAAAAATGTCCATCACCTGCTGCACGGTCGCTTCGGGCCCGACCGTGAGTACATTGGCCGACATCGCCTTGGTGATGGGCGTGACCTTGGGATCGAGGTTGGCGGCAATCACGCGGGTCAGCACATCGCGCTCCGTGAAGATGCCAGCCAGCTTGGCGCCATTCATCACGAGCACGGCACCGACCTTGTGTTGGTTCATTTTCTGGACGGCTTCAATCACCGTCACACTCGTCGGCACTGCATGCAATGCCCGGCCCTTTCCTGCCAACAATGTGGCTATAGAGGTATTCATGGGGTAGTGAGATTACGCGAAGCTTACCGCTTCGGACCCGCCGCCACAATGCCAATCCCCCGCTTATTTCCGGAATAGTTGATCCAGCGAACCGAGGCTCTTGAGCGGCGCGCCTTTCTTCGTGACCGCAGGCGCGACGGCTGGCACCGCCAACGGCGGCCCCTTGCCGCCCGGCGGCGCGAGCTCGTCAAACAACCGTTGCAGCCGCACCGCAGACACCGGCTCCGCCGTGCCCAGCTCCTGCGCAAAGAGACTCACCCGGAATTCCTCCACAAACCAGCGGAGCTCGCCAGCCTTGGGGCCGAGTTTTTTAACCGCGGTCACGAATGGCGCCAGCTCAGCCGCCCGCTGGGCGTCCTTGGCCGCATCGCGCTTCCAGCGCTCAGTCCGGGCCTGCCGGCCGCGCAGATAACGCGGCAGGTCCCGTACGCGCTCGAAGGGCGTCGTCCGCAGAAAATCCGGTGGCAGGAACGCCGCGAGATCCTCGGCCAGGCCGGGATAGGGCTGCGCGTGCGTCTCCAACGCCAGCCGCAGTGTGAAAATTTCCTTCAACCAGTCCCCCAGCTTGGGCACGAGACCGCGCAGGTCCTGTTTCGCCTGCTCCAGTGCCTTGGCAAATGCTGCTGCGCACAACGGCTTCACCTCGCGGCGACAGACCCAGCGGCGGATGCCCTCCAGCGCATCCGCCTGGAGTTGGTCCGCCGGCATAAGCGTCACCGCCAGCGTCCCGAGCATCCGCAGCGCGCGCAAATCCTTCCCGAGCCAGCCCAGGTCGTGGCGAAGCTGGGCCTCGAATAGTTTCTCCAATCCAGTCCGGGTTGCTGCAGCCACTTCCTCCGGCGTGGCGAACAATCTCACTGCCACACCCGCCGGCATCGCCTTCAGGCCAGGATGGGCCAGCACCGGCACGCCGTGCCGCTCCTCGACGAGCACCGTTTCCGGCAGGTCGCCGAATTTCCACTCCGTCGCCGGCTCACCCTCCCACTTGGCGCGAGCGGCCTGCCACGCCGCGTTCTCGGTGCGAGCGGCCTTCCGGCTCACCTCGCGACTGCTGTTGTGCAGCAGCGTCTGGATCTCGGCGAGGTCTCTGCTCGCGCAGAGCACCCTGTCATTACTGTCCACGACTTCGACCCGCACGCGCAGATAATCGGGCAGAGCTTTCGCCAGCCACAGTGCAGGATCGATCCGCACGCCGAGCCGGGGTTGCAGCAGCTCCGCCAGAGCCGCCGCCAGGGTGGGTTGTGTCGGCCGTGCCGCAAGCAGCGCCAGGTCGCACGTGAATTTCTGCGCGGTCTCCGTCAGCGGAATCAGTTCGCGCCGTTGCTCCTTCGGCAACGCCTTGAGCATCAATTCGACTTTCTCGGGCAGGTGGCCCGGCACGGCCCAGTCGAGCGCGGCGGGCGTCAACGCTTCCGCCTCGGCCGGAGTCACCCGCACGGTCACGCCGTCCCCGGTCTTGCCCGGCTGGTAGGCGTAGGCCAGTGGCAGCACGCGGTTGTCCACCGGCAACGCCTCCGGGAATGCCTCTTTGTCATGTCCTGGAGCCTCCGTCGGCCGCAGGTCGGCCTCGAACATGAACAGGAATTTCGGCCGCGTTGTCTGCTCGTGCCGCACGAGATCGATCAGCTCGGGCACGCTGGAAACATCTTTGAGCTGGGCGGCGTAGAATCGGTAAATCCATTCGTCGAGGTCCATGTAGCCCGCGCTGCGCATCCGGGTAAGCACGGTTTCGGCCTGGTCACGCACCAGGCGGTTGTGTGCCATGAAATTAAACGGCCACGTCACCGTATCGCCCACCAGACCCTCGCGAATGAAAATCTCGGTGGCGTGAGCGGGATTGATTTTCCCATAACCCACCGAACGCGTTTCCAGTTCAAGGTTGTAGAGCCGGCGGCGCTCCTTCACGAGCACGCGACCCGCCTCCATGTTCCAAAACGGTTCGCTATGCGCAACCTTTAGCAAATGCGCGCCGAGGGTGAGCATCCACTGCGGATCGATCCGGGCACAGGTGCGCGCATAGATGCGGGTGGTCTCCATGATCTCCGCCGCCATGAGCCAGCGGGCGGCCTTGGGTTTCGCTCCTGCTTGCACCGGCAGGATGCGACCGCCGGGCGCGCCGCTCTTTTTCTCTTTTCTCTCAAACAACGCCGACCCCGGAAAAACATCCACCCGCCGGTCATGCGCGGCGTGGTAGTCGCCCTCATCGGTCCGGGTGGCGACGTTGCCGAGCAACCCGGCGAGAATCGAACGGTGAATCGCCGCGTAGGCCGGCGTGCTCAGCGCCAGCTTCACCTCCTGCCCTTTCTTCACTCCGTCGTGGATTGATGAACGGGTGAAGCCATCGCGTTCCCGCAACGTGTCCTCGAGCTGGGCATACACGTCGCGCCACTCGCGCATCCGCATGAACGACAGAAAGTGCGCCGTGCAGAACTTGCGCAGCTTGCCGAGCGTCATTGCCTCGAACTCGTCGTGATAGGTCTCCCAGATGGCCAGCAGGGTCAGGAAGTCCGAATCAGGATGCGTGAACCGCCGGTGGGCCGTATCGGCTTTCTGCTGCTGGTCCAGCGGACGCTCCCGCGGATCCTGGATGCTGAGTGCCGCAGCGATGATTAGCACTTCGCGCAGCGCCTTCTCTGTTCGCGCCTGCAAAATCATGCGCCCGACCGTCGGGTCCACCGGCAGGTGCGCCAGTTCGCGACCGAGATCAGTCAGCACACCAGCGTCGTCGATGGCGCCCAGCTCGTGCAGCAGCGCATGGCCCGCGCGAATGCCCTTGGCCGGCGGCGCATTCAGGAACGGAAACTCCTCGATGTCGCCCAGCCCGAAGGCCTTCATCCGCAAAATGACGTCCGCCAGGTTGCTGCGCTGAATCTCCGGCTGCGTGAAACGCGGCCGCTCGTTGAAATCCTGCTCCGAATACAACCGGATGCACACGCCGTCGCTCACGCGGCCGCAGCGCCCCTTGCGCTGGTCGGCGCTGCTCTGCGACACCGGCTCGACCGGCAGGCGGCGCGTACGGCTCTGCGGCGTATAGCGGCTGAAACGGGCCAGTCCGGTGTCGATGACGAACCGGATGCCCGGAATCGTAAGTGACGTTTCGGCAATGTTGGTCGCGAGGACGATCTTGCGCCGCTGGGTCGGCGTGAACACGCGTTGTTGCTCGGCGTTGGTCAGCCGGCCGAACAGCGGCACGACCTCGATGCGCCCCAGTCCGCGCCCCTCCAGCAGATCGCGGGTTTCACGGATGTCCCGCTCGGTCGGAAGGAACACCAGCACGTCGCCTTGCGAACTTTCGAGCAGGACCCGCTCGACCGCCTCCACCGCCGCGTCGATGTAAGTCAGCTCGGCTTTGTCGTCTTTCATTTCCTCCAGCGGCGACCATATAACCTCCACAGGATAAACGCGGCCCGACACCTCAATGATCGGCGCGCCGTCGAACGCCTTGGAAAAAGCCTCGGTGTCAATCGTCGCCGAAGTGATGACGATCTTCAGTTCCGGCCGGCAGAGTCGCAGCCGGCGCAGATGACCGAGGATGAAATCGATGTTGAGCGAGCGCTCGTGCGCCTCGTCCACGATGATCGTATCGTAGCCGCGCAGCTCCGGGTCGGCCTGCAGTTCGGCCAACAACATGCCGTCCGTCATGAATTTGATGACGGTGTCGCCCGAGGTCTGGTCCGCGAAGCGGATCTTGCAGCCCACCTCGCGACCGAAGGGCACGTTCAACTCCTCGGCCACGCGCCGGGCCACCGAGGTCGCGGCCACACGGCGTGGTTGGGTGCAGGCGATGCGGCCGAGTTCGCCCCGGCCGGCTACGAGACACATTTTGGGAATCTGCGTCGTCTTGCCCGAACCGGTCTCGCCGGCCAGAATCAGCACCTGGTGATCCCGGATGGACGCGATGATCTCGTCGGCCCGCGCACTGATGGGCAGCTCGGGGGGATACTCGATCCGGAAAGGCCAGGGTTTCTTGGGACGTGAGGACATGCGCTATCCAGTGCTTCTGGGCGAAACAAAGAATCAATGATCCTAAGCCAGATTATTCGCCGCTATCGTCAATACCGCCGTCGCCCTGTTTCTGGCTGCTGTCATTCTCCGGCGAGTTGAAAGATCAATGTGGGATCGACCGGGTAACGGCCAAAACGTTCGCCATAGATCGCGAGCCCCCCGGAGAGTGCCGCATCCACTTCGAGGCGCAGGACAATCTCCTTTGCCCGGGCCGCGGTTTCCAAGGCCACGGCGGGGAGCGTGGCCTGAATGAGGTAACCATACGACCCGGCCTCCCGGAGCTTTTTGTCGTGTGGTTGCGCGCGCCACGAAAGGATGCCGCGATGATCCGCCGGATCATCCGGCAGGCTGAACGTGCCGGCCACGATGCCGTTCACCCGTACGCGTACCTCACTTGGGAAGGTCGTCGTGCCAGTCATCGGATAGGAATTCGGATTTGCGCTCGGATCATGCGTGCCCTTGCCGCGCATGAAATCGCCGTCGTCCGTCGTGGCCCCGGCACGGTCCTTGCCGAACAGCCGCTTGGCTGATGCCTCGAAGATGAACGAGGCGCCGGCCAGCTTGGCCGGATCCAGACCTTCCGGCCAGGGCAGGCGATATTCAAAGTAGCCGTGACCCGCGCCGTCCACCTTGAGGCCATCGAGCACGTTCCATTGTTTCTGCGACCACTGCGCGGAACTGAACGTGTTGGGCGCAAACCGCACGAGGCGCAGTTCGCTGCCGGCGGACCTGGTTGTTTCCGCGCGCGGCGACACGCCGTTGGCGACGAGAAAGGTGGTGAAATTCCGCTGAAGCACCACCCCGGCTTCGTTCTCGAGCGAAAGGGTCAGCACCGCCAGCGCGGGCTCGGCGGGCATGGTCAGTTTGAGCGGCGGGAGTTCGCGGGCCAGCCACGGCTCGAAAGCCATCGTCCGCACCGCGCGCTGGTAGGTTTCGCGCTGGCCGAGCGAGTTCCAGCCATAGAGTTCGGAGCGGATGACGATATTTTTGCCCGGCGAACGGTCGGTCAGGAACGAAGCAAAGAGCGGCACCGCGACGACTTCGCCTGGTTTCACGTCGCGACACAGGTCGCTGCCCGTGGAGAGGTAGTATGCGCTGTGCAGATCATTGATGGTCATGCCCGCGGCGAGTGAGTCGAGGCCGGTGAATTTCTCGGAACGGTCGAAGCGGTAGTAGCCGTTCCACTCGTTGACGACGTCGTGGTGCTCCGTATACAGCCAGCCGCCCAGCTTCGGATGGCGGCGAAATTCATTCATCATGATGTGATAGTCCCAACTCCAATCCACGTCGCCGGTGCTGCCCTCGTAACCCCAGACATTGCCGCACTCGCTGTTGAACATCGGCTGGCCACCCTGGGCGCGGCCACCGATGAAGTTCCATTTCGACCCGGGAAAAGTGTCCCGGGTGATCTGGTCGAGGCGTTCGCGCCACATGTAACCCGGCAGATAATCATGCCACGAGTTAAGATCGGTCTCGGTGTGATCGTGGTTGCAGGGGGAGTTGTCCTCCACGAGCCGGGTCGGATCGAGCTGCTTGGCGAGCCGGTACATCGAGACGACCCAGCCCTGCGTTTCCGGCAGGTAGGCCTTCTTGTCGCCCTGACCGGTGAACAGGCCCCACGTCTCGTTGAAGGTCACCCAGCTGAAAATCGCCGGGTGGTTGAAATCGCGCTCAATCATGCCGCGCAGGGCGGTCTCGCTCTCCAGCCGCGCCTCCGCGGTCGGATCGCCCCAGAAGTTCGGCACGTCCGCCATGATCAGCAGGCCGAGGCGGTCGGCCCAGTAAAGTTTGCGCGGCACCTCCACCTTGATGTGGATGCGATTTGCGTTCAGCCCGATCCGCTTCGAGCGCAGGATCTCGTCCCGCATGAAAACATCGCTCGGGAAGCTGTAGAACCCGTCGGGGTGATACGACTGGTCGAGCGTGATCTGGAGATAGAGCGGCTTGTTATTGAGCGCGACGTAGGGAAAGTCGGTGCCGGGCAGTTTCTCGACACTGATCTTGCGCATGCCGAAATAGGTGCCGACGCGATCCTCGCCGGCCGTGGCGCTCAGCACGGTCTCGACGTCGTATAAATAAGGATCGTCCAGCGACCACAGGTGCATGCCGGTGACGGGCACGTCGAACTGCACCTCCCGCGCGCCGCTCGCGACCACCGGTGCGGCGTCGGGCAGTTCGGCGTTCTTGAAGTGGAGCCGCAAGGTGGCGCCGGCGGGCGCCGCGTCGTTGAACTGCGCCTTGACCGTGACCTTGCCGGCATCGATGTCCGGCGTGAAATGCAGGGACCTGACGTGCAGCGCCGGCCGGGCCTCAAGGTAGATCGTCTGCCAGATGCCCTTGGCTTCGCCGTAGCCTTGTTTGCCCTCGAGCTTGAACGGATGCGGCGTGTCATCAACGCGCAGCACGATCTGCTGGTCCTGACCCCACCTCACCTGCGGCGTCAACTCGAACTCGAACGGCGTGTAGCCACCGCGGTGTTCGCCCAGCGGCTGGCCGTCGAACCAGCCCCGCGTGATCCAGTCGCACGCGCCGACCACGAGAAACACGCGCTTGCCCTTCCATACCTCGGGCACTTTCACGGCGCGCCGGTACCAGCCGATGTCGGCCTTGTTCTCAAGGCCGGACAGCTTCGAGCCCCAGGGAAATGGCACCGTGATTTTTTCCGGAAAGGTGGTTGGGGCGGCTGCGGCCCAGCCCGCCGCTTCGCCGGCATTTTCCTTGTCGAACCGGAATTGCCATTCGCCATTCAGGTTCGCCCACTCGGCGCGTTCGAAGTCCGGACGCGGATGTTCCGGCAAGGGAATAGTCGCGGGGGCGGCGAAGCAAGAAAGGCCGGCGGCGGTCAAGCCCGCCAGGCAGCCAAGGGTCCTTGGGGTAAGCATCGGGGTGGGAGTCAGAAGGCGGGCAAAACCAAGGTGGAAGAATCTCGCAGGAAGTGAAGCAACAAACTAAACTGACCCCATGACCACCCCAGTGCCCACTCCGCAGGAAAAAGCCCTCAAGCGCGTCCTGCTTGTCTCCGCCATCGACGGCTGGAGCGTGGTCGTGATCGCCGTCCTGGGCACGCTGCTCACCCTCCTTCTGGGCGATCTGGCCGGCGTGGGGGTCGGCCTGCTGGTGTTGGCTGCCGGCATCATGGAACTCCGTGCCCGCCGTCGGCTCAAGCGACGCGACGTCGCCGGGATGAAGCAGCTGGTGCGCGCCCAATTGCTGTTGCTGGCGGTGGTCCTCGTCTACTGCGCCAGCAGGCTCGGCAGTTACGACCAGGAATCGATGTTGGCCAACCTGACCCCTGACATGAAAGCCATGCTCAAGGAGTCCGGCGTCGAAGTGTCCGAGATCCTCCCCCTCGTGCAGATGTTTTTTTTCGCCACCTACGGCATCGTCGCCCTCCTCACCCTTCTCTTCCAAGGCGGACTGATCCTTTATTACCGCGGTAAGACCCCGCTGGTCACCGAAGCCCTGGCCGCCCCGCCGCCCGTGCCGCCGAATAGCCCGCTTGCCTAACCCGCCGCCGGGACTAATTTTGTCATTTTATGTCCAAGGAGCGTTACATCGAGGCCAAGCAGAAGTGGGCGGAGAAACAACTGGCCAAGGGCTTCAAGCCCCGTGCGGTGGCCGCGACCGACCGCCTGCCCCCTGGCCAGAAACTCACCACCGGCTTCCCCGTGCTCGACCTCGGCGTGCAGCCCGAGATCCCGCTGAACGAATGGACCCTTTCACTCGACGGGCTGGTTGAGAAGCCGGTCGCGCTCAACTGGGCGCAATTCAACTCCCTACCGCAGGTCACCGACGTGAGCGATTTCCACTGCGTGACCACCTGGAGCAAATACGACTGCGAGTGGAGCGGCGTGGCCTTCACCACCCTCTTCGAGCTCGTGCAGCCCAAGCCCGACGCAAAATTCGTCTATTTCACCAGCTACGACGGCTACTCGACCAACGTTCCGCTTGAAATGTGCCTGGACGATGACGTGCTCGTCGCCACGAAGTTTGGCGGTGCGCCGGTCACGCGCGAGCACGGCGGCCCCGCGCGCATCATCATCCCCAAGCTCTACGCGTGGAAGGGCGCGAAGTTCGTCAAGACCCTGAGCTTTCTCGCCGAGGACCGTCTCGGATTCTGGGAAGTGCGCGGCTACCACAACATCGGCGACCCGTGGAAGGAAGAGCGCTATGCGTGATTCTAAACCAAGGCATTTTTAACCACTAATCCACCCTAATGGACACTAATCCCTGTCAGGTTTTTGCGTTTTTTGTGCTTTTTGTGGCCAACCCTTCCGTGGCTTGGTCATTCGCTTGATTTCATGACTTCCTCCTTTTTTCCGCAGGACATCATCATCCGGAAACGCGATGGCGGCGCCCTGTCGCGCGAGGAGATCACGTTCTTCGCCCGCGGCGTGGTGGACGGCAGCTTCACCGACTACCAGGCCACCGCGCTGTTGATGGCCATTTTCCTGCGTGGCATGACCCCGCAGGAGACCGCGTGGCTGACCGACGCCATGCTGCACTCCGGCGAGGTCATCGACCTGGGTGACATCCCGGGCGCCAAGGTGGACAAGCACTCCACTGGCGGCGTGGGCGACAAGGTCTCGCTCATCCTCGCCCCGCTGGCCGCCGCGTGCGGCCTCAAGGTGCCGATGATGAGCGGCCGTGGCCTCGGCCACACCGGCGGCACGCTCGACAAGCTCGAGGCCATTCCCGGTTTCAAAGTGCAGCTCACCGTGCCCGAGTTCCGCGCCATTCTCCTCAAAGTTGGCTGCGCCATGATCGGCCAGACCCCGCAGGTCGTGCCGGCCGATCGCAAGCTCTACGCCCTGCGCGACGTCACCGGCACCGTCGAGTGCATCCCGCTCATCTGTGCCAGCATCATGAGCAAAAAACTCGCCGAAGGCATCGACTCACTGGTGCTGGATGTGAAATTCGGAAAGGGCGCGTTCATGAAGTCCAAGGACAAGGCACTCGAACTGGCCCGCGCCATGGTCGAAACTGGCCGCGCTGGCGGCAAGCCGGTCCGCGCCCAGCTTACGGCTATGAACCAGCCGCTCGGCCGCGCCGGTGGCCACACGACCGAGGTCATCGAGTCCATCGAGTGCCTCAAGGGACGCGGTCCGGCCGACCTGATGGAAGTCACTTTCGCGCTCACCGGTCAGATGCTTGTCCTCGGCGGTGCAGCGAAAGACCTGAAGGAGGCGCAGGCGATGATGCACACCGCCATCGCCGACGGCTCGGCCCTCGCCAAGTTTCGGGAGATGTGCGCCGCGCAGGGCGGCGATGCCCGCGTGGTGGATGATTACAAGTTGCTCCCGACGGCAAAGAAGCTTGTCGCCA
The DNA here is from genome assembly GCA_043741015.1 of Opitutaceae bacterium. Classification (GTDB taxonomy): domain Bacteria; phylum Verrucomicrobiota; class Verrucomicrobiia; order Opitutales; family Opitutaceae; genus Lacunisphaera. The sequence continues at coordinate 2,701 of JAYUBB010000325.1, read as the reverse complement.
TCAAGTCACCAGCGAATGCCAAGGGTTTCGTTTGCGAGGTTGATGCGCTTAAGTGCGGCCACGCCATCATGGCACTCGGAGGCGGACGCGCCGCCGTCAGTGACAAGATTGATCACGCGGTTGGCCTGGCCGACCTCATCAAAATCGGTGAACCGGTCTCGCCGGGCACTTTGCTCTGCACGCTGCACGCCAATGACGACACCAAGGCCGCCCGCGCCGAGGCGCTGATCCGCGAGGCGGTCAAGTTCAGTCCGACCCCACCGAAACTGGAGCCGTTGATTCAGGATCTGATTCAGTAAGCGCATGGAACCGCCCGTCTTCGTTCCGCTTCGCGGAACTCCGACGCGGCAGCCTTCGCCGAACCATGGCTTGCCGAGCCGTAGCTCCAAAGGAGCGAAGGCTGGTGCCCGGACACGGACTCGAACCGTGATGCTGTTAGGCACAGGCTTCTGAGACCTGCGTGTCTACCAATTCCACCATCCGGGCAAAAACCGAAGGGTCATGGATACGTTCCACCCGGGGTGGCGCAAGAGTTTTGTTCGGGGCCTGTAACCCCGTTCAAACCGCGTATTTGCGCTCGTGTTCCAGCAGGCGCTGCTTGCGCCAGATGCCGCCGGCGTAGCCGTTGAGCGAGCCGTCGGCATTGATCACCCGGTGGCACGGAATGACCAGCGCGAGCATGTTGGAACCGTTCGCCCGGCCGATGGCGCGGGGCCCCTTGGGGATGCCCAACCGCTTCGCCATCTCGGCGTAACTGCGCGTCCGGCCCGGCGGGATGCGACCCAGCTCCCGCCAGACCCGCAGCTGGAATTCCGAACCGACCGGTGCCAACCGCACGTCAAAGGTGAGCGAACTGCCGGCAAAATACTCCGTCAGCTGTGCGGCTGTCTGGTCGAGGATGGCGTGGTTGCCCGGCACGATGGCGCACTTGAGCCGGCGGCGGAGCTGCACGAGCTCGCGCTCAAGTCCGCGCCGGTCCACAAATTCCAGCAGGCGCAGCCCCTTGTCATCAGCCAGCGCCAGCACGGTACCGAGCGGGGTTTCAAGCCGGCGTGCGAGCAGACAGGCCGCCGCCTTGGCGCCGCGCGGGGGTGCGCCAAACACCCGGGCAAAGGCCTCGCGAAATCCGCTCGTCGATTCGTAGCCGCGCTCAAGCTGCACGGCGATCACCGGCTTCCCCGACTTTACATCGCGCAAAGCCAGGCCCATGCGACGGGCGCGCTGGTAGGCGTGAAAGGTCATGCCGAGGTAGGCCTTGAACTGACGACGCGCGGTGGTGGGCTCGACGCCCATCGCCACCAGCTCCTTGTCGGTCACGCGACCGTCGGCGGAGGCCTCAGCCGCGCGCCGCAAACGCTCGACCAACGGAGGCACCGGCTTGGACCCATCCATCGGCCGGCACAGGCGGCACGGCCGGTAGCCACCGTGCAGTGCCTCGGTCACGGTAGGAAAAAATTCGACATTCTCCGCCCGGGGCCGCTTGGCCTTGCAGGTGGGCCGGCAGAAAATCCCGGTGGTCTTCACGCCGGTGAAAAACACCCCCTCGTAGGCGGTGTCGCGCCGGGAGAGGGCCCGATACATCGTGCGCGGCGTGGGCAGGGACTGGGCGACGGTGGCCAAGGGAAATTCAGGTTGAAACATGCGCCTACTGTAACAAACCGGCCGGCACAGGCGCCGCCGTTTTTCGGGCGGGCTATTTTTTCGGCAGGTAGTGGCGGACGTCCGGCAGCTCCTTGTCGCGCCGGCCGCTGAGTTGCCGCACAAAATAGGGCTCCGGGGGCAGCAGGCCGGTATCCTCCTCGGCCTCCTCCTCATCGTCGGTCTCGAGGCCCTCGATCTCGTAGGTCTCGCCTTCATCGAAGTATTGCGTGACCCGGCGCGCGGTCGAATCAAGCCACACCAAGGGTGTCGCCAGGTCGCCCTTCGCCTTCACCTGCACAAAGTGACAGGGAAAACGCTGGTCCTTGAAGTGCTTGATGAAATCGCTGAGCCACTTGTTGGCGAGGCCCTCGCGCCGGGTAAGAAACACGACATCTGCAAAATGAATGCAGGCATCAAACCACTGCCGGAGTATCGGATTTTTCTCCGCCAGCTGGCAGTCCACGACGCAGAATATGCGGGCGAGCTCCGCGCCGTGCTCTTCCAGCCAGGGTTTCAGCGCCTCCAACTGGTCAATCTGGTTCGCGTGCGAATCCGCGAGGAAAAAAATCGTCGCACCCGCCGGCAGCGCGACGGGCGGCAGCGCCGGCTCCGTCCATTGCCAGGGCCGGACCTCGGTGTTTTCCCGCCCGGCCAGCGTGGCATCGGCTGGGGCGGCCGCCTCGCTCTCGGCCAGCAGCACCAGCACTTTTTCTTCGGCCGTCAGGCCGTTCTCGACCAAGTCGCGCACGATGTTGCGCCGGCCCGAACCGGGCGTGCCCAACACAAAGTAGACCGGGGCTTTTTCAGCAGACATTTAGACAGAATGCACGGAATGATGACGAGACCTCTGATTCCCTAATTTTGTCCATTTTGTTTATTCTGTCTAAAACCTGAAGGTCCGGTTCTGCGCGGCGTGCCGCATCCAGTGATCAACGAGCACCAGCGCAGCCATGGCCTCGACGATCACGACGGCCCGCGGCACGACACAGGGATCGTGGCGGCCCCGCGCCTTGAGCTCGGTGGCGGCGCCGCGCAGGTCCACGGTGCGCTGCGACTGGAG
>JAYUBB010000324.1:0-3058 GCA_043741015.1 Opitutaceae bacterium | reverse complement strand
CCGCAATCGAAGGAGGAGGAAGGCATCACCAGCCCCTGGTCCAGCGCGGCGCCGGCCGCCACGATCTTGAACGTCGAACCGGGCTCGATGATGTCGGTGACGGCGTAGTTCCGTTGCGCCTCCAGCGGCGCCTTGCTGTAATTGTTGAGGTCGTAGCTCGGATAATTCGCCATCCCCAGGATGCGGCCGGTCCGGGGGTCGCTCACGATGATCGTGGCAAAGTTGGGGTTGAATTTTGCCGCCAGGGCGAGGAGCTCGTTCTCGATGATGTGCTGCACGACCGAGTCGATGGTCAGCACGACGTCGTTGCCGTCCTGCACCGGCACCTCGCGGGAGCGGAATTGGGCGAGTTCGCGACGGGCGCCGTCCTGCTCCGACTCGATCCAGCCGTCCTCTCCCTTCAGATAGAGCTCGAAGTGGCGTTCGGCCCCGGTGACCGACGCGCCTTCCTTGTTCAGGTAGCCAATGAGGTGGGCCGCCAGTCCCCCACCCGGATAGACCCGGCGGTAGATCCGCTCATGGGTGAGGCCGCGGATGTTCAGCGCTTCAATCCGGTCGAAGGTCGGCTCGTCCAGACCCTCGCGGAGCTTGACCCAACGGTCCCTGGTCTGGCCATCCACCTTGCCGTCGTGATGGTCGGTTTCGATCTTGATGGGCCGCATGGCGGGAAAAAATGCCTTTTCCACGTCGGACACCGGCAGGCCGAGCAGGACGGCGAGTTGCGCGCGCTTGACCTGTTCTTCGCGGGCCTTGCGGGTGCGGCGCAGGTCGTTGCGGTCGGATTCCAAGTATTCGACGAGGGCCCAGGGATCGACGGCGAGCGTGACCTCGGACTTGCTGGTCGCGAGCAGGTTGCCCCGCGAATCAAGTATGGTGCCGCGGCGGGCGTGCTCGACCACGATCTGGCGGCGCGCCTTGTCGACGTAGCTGAGCAGTTCGTCGCGGTCCACCACATGGAGGAACACCAGCCGCACCCCGACGCCCATGAAACAGGCGAGCACGCCGACGGCGAGCAAGGTGAGGCGGTTGGAGGCAAATCCCTTCGACATGGATCAACGGAGCGACGCGGTCACGACGCGGAAAGCGGAATTGGCCTGATCGTGGGAGGTGGAGGAGAGGTTGAAGACCTCGCGGTTGTGCTTGGCCGCTAGGCGCAGCTCGGCGGAGCCGTCCACCCGCACCACCTGGATTTCGCGGGGGGCGACCAACGTGAGGTGCATGAATTTGTTCTGGCGCAGCAGCGCATCCGGATTGACGGCGGCGGCGACCTCGGCGTTGACCTCGTCCAGGCGGCGCTCGACGCCGGTGAGTTTGTCCTCGAGGGTGCGGCTGTGGTTGGCGGTCTGGGAAATCTCCTGCCGCATCCACACCGCGCCAAGGCCGAGGGTGCCGGTGAAGACGAGGAGCAGCAGGGTGAGGCCGATGACGCGGTTGACGAGGCCGGGGGTCGGGGGTGGTTTCATGAGGCTTGGAGTTTGCGAAGGACGCGCAGCTTGGCGGAGCGACTGCGGGGGTTGGCGGAGATTTCGGCGGCAGAGGGAGTGACGGGCTTCCGCGTGAGCAAATCGGCGAGCTTGGTGCGGAGCTGCTGCGGCGTGGCATCGTTCGCGTCGATGGGCAGGCCGCAGACTTTGCGAAAAAAATGCTTCACCGGGCGGTCCTCGAGGGAGTGGAAACTGATGACTGCGAGGACGCCGCCGGGGGCCAGCTTGTCGAAGGCGGCGGGCAGGCCGCGCTCGATGGCGCCGATCTCGTCGTTGACCGCGATGCGGATGCCCTGGAAGGTGCGGGTCGCAGGATGGATGCGGCTCTCGCGTTTGACGGCGGCGGGTATGGCTTCCGCGATCAGTTCGGCCAGCGAGGCCGTGCGGGCGAGGCGGCCGGTGCCCCGGGCGCCCTCAAGGGCCGCCACGACCCGGCGCCAGTTCTTTTCCTCGCCGAAATCGCGGATGGCGCGGACGAGCGCATCGTGGCTGGCGCTCTCCAGCCAGTGACCGGCCGGCTGCCCCTGGCGCGGATCCATGCGCATGTCGGCCTCGGCGTCATGCCGGAAGGCAAAGCCCCGCTCGCCATCGTCAAGCTGGAAGGAGGAAACCCCGAGATCAAAAAGTATGCCATCGAAGCCGGTGTCGGGCAGCGCGGCCAGGTCACCGAAGTTGAGGTCCACGAAACGGAAAGTCCCGGGAAAGCCGAGCGCAGCAGGCGCGGCCCGTTCCGCCGCGGCCGGATCACGATCCAGTGCGGTGACCCGGGCGCCGGCGTCGAGCAGAAGCCGGGTGTGCCCTCCCCCGCCGAAGGTGCAGTCGAGCACCTGCTGCCCCTCGTGCGGCGCGAGAAACTCGAGCACCTCATGCGGCATGACTGGCAGGTGCCCGGAGGTCATGGCGCGCGGGAAAATCTCAATGACGGGCGCGAGCATCGGGTTTCTTCCAAGGCAGAACGATCGAGATCGGTTCGCGCAGGAGCGACCGCCGGTGCGCGCAGAACACGGTGGAGAGTTTGGGCAAGGGCTGCTGCTTGATGAGGGTGAGCAGAGTCTTCATGGGTTTAGAGTCCGATGCGGCGCATCATGTCGCCGAAGTTTTCGCCCGCGGTGCTGCGCTGCATCTCGGTCCAGCGGGCGGGACTGAGAATGTTGAAAGTGTCGCCCATGCCGCTCAGCACGGTATCCTTCGCGATGCCCGCGTGCTTGAGGAGGTCGGCGCTCACGCCGAAGCGGCCCTGCTTGTCGAAGGTGAAGGAGAGCGCATCGGAAAAGATGCGCGCCTTCACGGCCTGCGCGTCGCGATCGGAAAGTTTCATGTCCGAGATCTGCGCGAGAAGTTTTTCCACACGCGCCGGCGGCAGCACGGCGATGTAGGCATCGGGGTGCGGGATGGCCAGGAACGTCTCGGTGTCCGTGTGCACCCAACGCCAAAGCGACGGAATCGTGAGACGATTCTTATCGTCGAGCGTGTGCTCAAAACGCCCTGAATAAACGGTTGTGCCGGATGACGCCATGGATGTGTTCCGGAGGCCTACTTCCCCAGAACACCCCATTTCTCCCCATTCTCCTCCC
>JAYUBB010000323.1:0-3064 GCA_043741015.1 Opitutaceae bacterium | reverse complement strand
CCTCGATGAGGCGGTTGATGCGGAGGGCGTCCGCTGAGATGTCGTCGGTGGGAAAATTCTCCAGCGGGGGATGAATGCTGAGGGTGTAGGAGCCATCGCGCTCCCGCCGGGCGAAATAGGGGACGACCGCCGAGCCGGTCATCCGGGCGATCTTGCTCGTGGCGGTGTTGGTGATGGCGGGCACGCCGAAGAAGGGCAGGATCTCGGAACCGGGCGAGCGCTTGCCCTGATCGGGCGCATACCAGATGACGTAACCGGAGCGGAGGGCGCGGATGAGACCCTTGAGGTCATCGAAATGCACGGCGATGGAGGCGACGCGTTCGCGATGGCGGCGCATGGGCACGGCGGCGACGGGATTGTTGGGCTCGCGGTAGAGGCAGCCGACGGGCAGTCGGGCCGTGATATAACAGCCGCAGATTTCGAGCGTGGTGAAATGGGCGGTCAGCAGCACGACGCCGCGACCGGCGGCGATGGCGCGCGCCAGGTGCTCGGCCCCGACGATGCGGTGCGGCGGAAGCTGGTCGAGTGGCTCCCACCAGCCCGAGGTCGTCTCGAAGAGGCCGAAGGCGAGAGCTTCAAAGTGGGCGAAGGCGAGGGTGCGGATTTCCTTTTCCGTCTTTTCAGGGAAGCAGAGGCGGAGATTTGTCAGCACGACCTGGCGGCGCAGCCGGACGACATGGAAGACAAACCAGGCCAAGGCGCGGGCGAACCGGCGTTTCTCGGGCCAAGTGAGCAGGCGGGCGCAGAGCCAGAAGAAACCAAGTCCGGTCCACATCGGCCAGTGCTGTGGGAGCCAGAGATTGGATTGCTCGCTGGCGCGGCTCATGCCCGGGGTGGCTGACGGTAGAGCTGGGGGTTCAGCGCCGGGTCGTTATACATCTTGAACTGGTAATAGACCGAGAACGTGCGGCGGCCGGCGACGACGTCGGCCAGCAGTTCGCCAAGGCAGGCGGTCAGGTCGTCGCGCTGGCGGCGGATGCGGGCGAGTTTACCGGCGCACTTTTCGCGGTGCGCTGCGGAAGCGTCGGCCCGGACCGTCTCCTCGTGCATGTGGAATTCCTTGAGGGCGAGGATGGACAGCCGGTCGATCATCATGCCGGGGGTCTCGGAGTTGCGCTGGCAGCCCGACTCGGGCGGATTGAGTGAGGCGACGATGGCCTTGTCCATTTCCTCGACAAAGTTGTTCCGCTCCTGGTTGAAGCGGTCGATGTTGCGCTTGGCCCGATAGATCGCCTCGAAACCGAGGTCGTCGCGGCGGGCGACGTCCTCCTCGTGCCAGAGGGTGAAGTTGCGGAGGTGGTTTTCCTCGACGAGCCGGGCGAACTCTTCGCCGCGGGCGGTGGGGGCGGTCTGGTGCCAGCAGACGGTGAGTTCGGTCTGGCGGGCGGCGATCTCGGAAGCGGAAAGCATGCACAGCCAGCGTGTGCGGAGCCCACCCGGCTTGGCAAGCCCGCCTCGGCGGGCAAGCCGGGGTTGGTTGCCGGGATTTTCGCACTGTCAATTCCGCGGCCGAGCGGCTAGGCACAGCGGGATGGTCAACGTCATTTGCATGAAGTGGGGCGTGAAATACGGCCCGGAATACGTGAATACCCTGCGATCGATGCTGAGCCGCCACCTAGCGCGGCCCCACCGCTTGATCTGCTTCACCGATGACGGCACGGGCATCGGGCCCGGGGTCGAGATCAAGCCCCTGCCGGCCATGAACCTGCCGCCGGACAAGGAACGCGGCTGGCGGAAGCTGTCCACCTTCCAGGCGCCGTTTGGCGACCTGAGCGGCCCCGTGCTTTTCCTTGACCTCGACCTCGTGATCACCGGCAGCATGGACGTTTTTTTCGATCACCCGGGTGAATTTTGCATTATCCACGACTGGGCCAAGCCGTGGCGCATCACGGGCAATTCATCGGTCTACCGGTTCGTGGCCGGGGCGCATCCGGACATTCTCGATTACTTTCTCAAAAACATTGACCAGGTGAAGGGCGAGGTGCGCAACGAGCAGGAATACCTCACCCGTGAGATGCACCGGAAGGGCCTGCTGACCTACTGGCCGAGGGAATGGTGCGTGAGCTTCAAGCATAGCTGCCTGCCGACCTTCCCGCTGAACCTCATCCAGCCACCCCGGCTGCCGGAAGGAGCCAAGGTGGTGGTGTTTCACGGCAATCCCAACCCGCCCGAGGCCGTCGTGGGCAAGGGCAAGGGGCTATACCGGCACGTGTGTCCGACTCCTTGGGTGGCCGAGCACTGGCGCTGACCGCCGCGCTGGCAAATCACAGTAAAAGACCGGCACGGTGTGGGGGAGGGCAGGTTCGCGTTTGCCTTCGGACAAGTTCGGGCAATTCTGGGAACGCCGCGCCGACCATGCGGTCCAGACTAACACCATGCCGGAAATGCTCATCATCAAGCCGTCAGCGCTGCGTGACATTGTGCACGGGCTGCAGGTGGCCGCGTCGATCAAGGCGCAGAAGCCGGAGTGGCGCATCTCGTGGATCGTGCGCGACATCTTTGCGCCGCTCGTGCGGTCAAGCACGGCGGTCGATCAGGTTTTTGTTTTCCAGCGCCATGAAGGCGCACGGGGCTTCCTGCGCACAATGCGCGAGGTGCGCCAGCGGGAGTTCGACCTCGTGTGCGATTTCCAGGGACTGCTGCGCACCGGGCTCATGACCAAGTGGGCCCGGGGCCGCCGCAAGGTCGGGCGGCCGGATGCACGCGAGGGGGCGGGGTTTTTCTACGACGAGAAGATCAAGCTGCCACCCGAGGGTGCGCAGGCGCATGTGCTGGAGACGTTGTTGCAGTTCTGTGTGGTGGCCGGGGCTGAACCACGGCTGACCGGCCCGCTCCGTTTCCGCGACCTGGAGCGGCTGCACCTGGGATTCATGGATTCCCGCAAAGGCCAGCGGCCGATACTGATTTTCCCGGACAGCGGCCAGAGCAGCAAGAAATGGAACGGTTTCAGCGAGCTCACTGCGCTGCTGATCCGCGAGGCCGGCCGCAAGGTCGTATGGGCCGGATCCAATTACCTGTCTTGCCGCGAATCCTTTCCCGAGGGCGCTTTTGTCAACCTGACGGG
>JAYUBB010000322.1:0-3069 GCA_043741015.1 Opitutaceae bacterium | reverse complement strand
GGGTGTCGATGTTGGAGTTGGTGTAGCCCCAGGCGATGCGGCCGTTGCTGCCCACGGCCAGCGCGGGGGTGCCGGGCAGGGTGAGGCCGACGAGGCGGTGCGCGGCGCCGGCGGCATCAGTCCAACCCAGCACCGCCCGATACCAGGTGTGCGGCACATTGAGGTTGAGGTGCATGTCGTTCGCGAGCAGCGCCGTGCCGCTGGTGGTGTGCGCGCCGGCGACGGCGAAGCTGTTGGACCCCGGGAACAGGCATTCAGTGGACAGAGGACGGGCGTCAGAAGCAGTGGTTTCGAGGGGCGGTTTGAGCCGCAGCGAGGGCAGCGGCGCGACGGGGAAAGTACTGCCATCAAGGGCCGAATCCCACGAAGTGCCGCGCGGGGCGAAGAAATCCACGGCGCTCGAGCCGAGGGTTTGCCGCAGGGCACCAAGACTGAGCTCAAACTTGCCCGTGGCATCCTGCAGGTCGAACCACATGGCGTAAATGACGAGGAGACTGTCCTCGGCGCGCCAAGGTTGAGGTGCGGTGCGGAGCACGAGGTATTCCCACGGAATATTCGGCAGGTCGGTAAGGCCGGCGTTGACCCCGGCGGTGTAGGCATCGAGCAGGGCGCGCTTTTCCGGGTCCAGCAGGGCGAGGGCCTTTTCCGCCGTGCGGCGGAAGCCGTGCAGGCGGTGGGCCTGATCGAGCGGGACGGCGTCGGCGCCGAAAATTTCCGCCAATTCGCCTGCTCCGTTCCGGCGGAGCAGATCCATCTGGAAAAAGCGGTCCTGCGCGTGAAGATAGCCCGTGGCCCGGGCGACATCGGCGCGCGAGGCCCCGGTGATCGTGGGCACACCGAGCACATCGCGCTCGATCCTGACCGGCGCGGCCAGACCGGCGAGCAGCAGTTCACCGTCGAGCCGGGGCAGGCTGCCGCGCATCTGCCACCAGCCCCAGCCGAGGGCCGCGCCGACGAGCAGCAACAGTCCGCTCAGAACGGAGACGAGCAGTCGGAGGCGTTTCCAGCGGAGAGAGTTCACGACCGGACCATCAAATCTTTTCCCAGGGACGATCGGTCCCGGGGTCCCGGCCTTCGTCATAGTCGAGGACCTCAAACATTGTCTGGGGAGACTTGCCGGTCAGACCGAATTGAACGATGCGTTTCTGCACAACTTCCGAGGCGGCATCGCGCCAGCCGCGTTTGCTCATGAACATGCTCCAGACTTCGCACTCCTCATCGGTGCGGGGCTGGCCTTGAGCGTGAGCCCAGGCGAGCACCTCCTCGTCCGAGCCGCCCGCGAGCGTGCGTTTGGTCAAGTCGGCGAACGCGATGCCGAGAAACCGGCAGCAGCGGGCATCGAAGACATTGGGTGCGGCCTGATCGCCAAGGTTGGCGGCGTATTCAGGTGGGAGCTGACCCGCGGCATGGAGGCGGATTTTGTCGAGCATACGGCCGAAATAGACGAGGCGGCCGACTTTGGCGAAGGGACTGCGGAGACCGGGGACGTGAGGCATGGATGGGAGTGGGTAGAGGACGGATGACAGAGGACAGAAGCCAGAACAAGCAGAGGAATCAGGCGGACCATCAAATCTTCTCCCAAGCCCGTTCCGCCACCGGGTCGCGGCCCTCGTCGTATTCGATGTGATCGACGAGGGTCTCGATCGGTTTGCCGCTGAGCCCGCTATCCCGGATCCGTTGTGGGAGCACGGACGAGCGTTCGTCACGCCAGCCGAGCTTCAGGATGAAACGGTTCCATATGTGGCAGTCCTCGTCCGTGCGCGCCAAGCCATGGGTGTGCGCCCAGGAGAGGAACTCCTCATCTGCACCGCCGGCAAGGGTGCGCGCACAGAGATCGGCATGACGCACGCCGAGGAAGCGGCAGCACCGGCCGTCGAGGACATAGAACTGGGCGTCGCCGAGATTGGCGACGTATTCGGGCGGGAGCTGACCCGCGGCATGAAGCCGGATTTTGTCGAGCATGCGGCCGAAATAGACGAGGCGGCCAACCTTGGCGTAACAACTGCGGAGACCGGGAACGGAGGGCATAAATTTCGGACTAAAGAAAGACGCGACCTAGTCGCGGGCGTAATACGCCCAGGTGGCGATGAGCCCGAGGAGAAAGGTGGGAAAATTGATCCAGAGCTGGTGGAACGGCACGGCGTAGTGGTGGACGGCCCAGATGACGGCGACGTGTTTCACCGCGATCAGCCCCCAGCAGAGCAGGATGATTTTCTCCACGCGTGGATTGCGGGGAACAGGACGGCTGACGTGGACCGCCTCGATGAAGGCGCGGTCATAGTCCGCCGGGTCGCGAGGGGAGAGGGACTGGAGGAGGTTGGCGAACATCCAGCGGACAAGGTAGCGGGCTTTGCCGAAAAGAAAAGCCCGCGTCTAGCCGAGAATCGTGAGCATGATGCCGGCAACGATGCCGAGCACCGCGGGGAGCTTGGCCCCGCCGCGGGCCTCCCGGAAGAGCCAGATGCTGCCGGCGAAAGCCACCAGGGTGCTGCCCCGGCGCAGGCTGGAGACGACTGAGACCAAAGCCTCGGGATTCCGCAGCGCATCAAAATAGACAAAGTCGGCCACGAGCAGGGTGGCGGCGATGAACGGGATGCTCCAGCGCCAGTAAAACACATTGCGCGGCCACCAACGCCGCCACCAACCGACGGCAAGCGGCAGCAACACCAGGGGCAGGTAGAGGGTGAACCAGGCCTGTACCGCGGCGGCGCTCAGGCCCACCGTGCCAAGCAGATATTTATCATAGAGCCCGCTCACCGCGCCGCAGAGCGTGCCGGCGATCATGCAGCCGACCCATTTGTTGCGGTGGAAGTGCACGCCCTCGCTCCGCCCGGCGACGGACAGTCCGTAGAACGAACCGAGGGTGAGCAAAATGCCCGCGTTTTCCAGCCACGAGGGCCGCTCGCCCAGCACAAGCAGTGCGCCGCCGAGTGTCCACAGCGGGCCCGTCGCCCGGATAGGCGCAGCGAGCGATAGGGGCAGATGTTTGATCCCGAAATAGGTGAACGCCCACGACAAGGCGACGATCATGGACTTGAGGAAAACAAGCCCATGCTGCGCCGGAGTAAG
>JAYUBB010000321.1:0-3071 GCA_043741015.1 Opitutaceae bacterium | reverse complement strand
TCGCCGCCGCGCTGCGGGCCGGAGCCGACATCGTCATCACCGGCCGCGTCGCCGATCCTTCCCTCACGGTCGGCCCGTGCCTGGCCCATTTTGGCTGGGCGACCGGCGACCACGACCGTCTCGCGGGCGCGACGGTCGCCGGTCACCTCATCGAATGCGGCACGCAGGTCTGCGGCGGCTTCTCGACCGACTGGCTCGACTTGCCGGACAATCATGCGATCGGGTTTCCTCTCGTGGAAATTTCCGCCGACGGCTCCTGCGTGGTCACCAAGCCGGCGGGGACCGGTGGCGCGGTCACGCCCCAGACCGTGAAGGAACAATTGCTCTACGAGATCGGCGACCCGGGCAGCTATCTCTCGCCCGACGTCAGCGTGTCGTTCCTCACGCTCAAGGTTGAAGCGACCGCCGAAAACCGGGTGAGGGTTTCCGGTGCAACCGGCCGCGCGCCCCCGCCATCCTACAAGGTTAGCGCCACCTACCGCGACGGGTACAAGGCCCATGGGATGCTGACCGTGTTCGGGCACGACGCGGTGAAAAAGGCGCGCCGCGCCGGGGAGGGGTTGATCCGCCGCCTGCAGGAGAACGGCTGCGTTTATCGCGAGCACCTCATTGAGTGCCTCGGCACCGGGGCGAGCGTGCGCGGCATTGCCAGCCGGGTCAGCGACACGCACCTGATCGAAACCGTGTTGCGCGTGAGCGTGGCGGCCGACACCAAGGATCCGGTCGAACGGTTCACCAAGGAGATCGCCCCGCTCGTGACCTGCGGACCGCAGGGCGTGACCGGTTACACGTCCGGCCGCCCGAAGGTGATGCCCATCTTTGGCTACTGGCCGTGCCTGATCGACCGGTCGCTGGTCCAGCCAACCGTCAAATTGCCGAACTGACCTCCGCCCATGACTCCTCTTCGCGACATTGCCTACGCCCGTAGCGGCGACAAGGGCTTCTCGGCCAATGTCGCCGTGTTTGGCCGGACCCCCGCGGCCTATCACTGGCTGCGGGCCCATCTCACCGCCGCGGTCGTGGAAACTTATTTCAAACCACTCGGAGTCGGGACTGTCACGCGTTATGACGTTCCCAATCTTGAGGCGCTGAATTTTGTCCTGCTCGGGATTCTTGCCGGCGGCGGCAGCCGGTCGCTCCGGATCGATGCCCAGGGCAAGACCCTCGGCATGGCCTTGCTGGAGTTGTCGGTCGACGCTCCGGCCAGCCTGGGCGTGAATCGTCGGGACGAAACTCCCAAGCCGGCCTGACCATTTCTCCCTTCCATGCCTGAAGAATCGTCCGCTCCCCTGATACTCGTCTCCACAGACGGTCCGGTGACGATCGTCGCGCTCAACCGCCCCGCCAAACGCAATGCGCTCAACGTCGCGCTGCTCGAGCAGCTGGTCGCGGCGCTGACTGCGGCCGAGCAGGATAAATTCCAGCGTATCCTCATCCTGCGCGGCGAAGGTCCCGCGTTCTGCTCCGGCCTAGACTTGGCGGAAGCCGCCGCCCCGGAGCGCGCACACCGCTCGGCCGAATTGATCGCACAGACTCTTCGGGCGCTGAGCACCACGCGGCTCGTGACCATTGCGGCCGTGCATGGCGCCGCGATCGCCGGCGGTGCCGGCCTCATGACGGCCTGTGATTTCGCGGTGGCCGCCCAAGGCACGCAGATCGGCTATCCCGAAACCCGGCGGGGCCTGGTGGCGGCACTGGTGATGACCTTTCTTCGCCGCCAGTTGCGCGAGCGCGATGCCCGCGAGCTCCTGCTGACCGGCGACCTGATCGATGCCTCGCGCTCCCTGGCGATCGGTCTGGTGAATCGCGAGGTGCCCGCCGGGGAACTCATGTCCGAGGCGCGCCGGTACGCCGACGCGGTGCTGCGCGGCGGACCGGAAGCGGTCGCGAACACCAAGCGCCTCCTCGGCGAACTCTGGCCCCGTCCCGTGCAGGCCGACCTTGACCGCGCGCTGGCGTTCCACCTCGAGGCGCGACAGTCGCCCGAAGCGGCCGAGGGCATTGCGGCCTTCCATGAAAAACGTCCGCCAAGCTGGGCCCCGGGGTCCTCCTGACTGCGGCGGATCACCCCGGCAACACGAAGCTCTCGGCCTGCACTTTCACGTCATGCAGGAAGGCGGCGGCACCCACGCCATTTGCGACCCGGTGATCGAAGGTGAGTGACAGGGTCACGACCTCGACGGGGGAGATGATGCCCTGGTCGTTGATCATGCGCACATGCGCCTTGCCGACGAACAGGGTGCCCATCGCCGGCGGTACCACGATCGGTATCGCTTTTTCGATGCCGAAGGCGCCGAGGCTGGTGAGAATGAGAGGAGTCTGCACGTTCTCAAGGTGGCCCGAGCGGGTGTGCGCCACCGCCTGGCCATAGGCGGCCTCGAAACCGCGCCAATCGAGCCGGTTTGCCTTGTGAATCGCCGCCGTCGCCAGCCGGTCGCCTTCGAGGGCGACGGCCACACCCAGATCGAAGTCGGCCTGCTCGACGATGCTGCCGTCCGCCTGCACCGTGCAACAGAAGGCCGGGTGCTTTGACATCGCCCGGGTGATGCTCCAGGCGATCATGAGCGAAGGCGAGTGGTCGAGCTTGGCTTGCTTGGCGGCATCTCGCGCGGTGCGAATCGCCTGCCAGCGAACGTCGAGCTGAATGTTCACTGGCACCACGCCGGCCAGGCGGCGGGTGATCGCGGGCGAGAGGGCAGGGTCGGCAATTGGCATGGGATTTTGATAAAAGTGGACAGTGGATCCAAGTGCTCTGGCTTCAGGAAAATCGTCCGATGCTCCGGGCATAGCGTATCAGTCCGCCGCGAAACGCCGGGAACCCGGCACCGGTCACGAGGGCGAAATCGACGTCGGCGGGTGTGCGCACCACGCCTTCCTGGAGGCATCGGCGGGCTTCATCGATCATCACGCCCATGAGCTGATCGGTGATGAAAGGCGGACTGAAAACGGGCCGGCCAGATTCGGCCGCCGGAGGTCTGGGCACGGCGTCGTTCACGGTCTCCCGGCCGTTTTGATAGGAGTAGAAGCCGGCCCCCGCGCCATTCTTGCGCCCCTTCAAACCCGCGGCCAGC
>JAYUBB010000320.1:0-10013 GCA_043741015.1 Opitutaceae bacterium | reverse complement strand
CACGAACCCGCAGCGCGCCAATCATGTATCTTTCCTCCGTGCTCAATTGGTGGTAACTCATCCACCAGAAATGTCGCACTTACTTCCTGAATCCAAGGAGCCGATCCAGCCACTAGAGCCAACGCTCACCACCTGTCCTTTCTCGACTATGATAGCCACGCTCCAATCTCCGTCCGCCGCTCCCGGTGAGCGCGGCTGAGCTCAATCGTTGGGCAAAAAACCTATGCGCATCCTACTCTTTCTTGGACTCATCACTTCGGTCTTTGCAGCGGACTCCGCTACCGTTCGAGCGGTTACAAAGAAGACTTACCAAGCTGGTATTGCGGTCAATGCTGTTGTGGTGTTCGACGTAAACTGGGGCCGCCACTGGAATTGTGGCGGCTACGAGAATGCGGAGCTGATGAAGCTTGAGTTCGACCGAATCACTGGTGTGCCGAAGGCCGCTGACGCCAAGGCAGATTTCATAGTAGATGGTCCATCACGTCTAACTCGCACGCTGCGTTTTCTGAACTACGCGTTTATCCTACCTCCCGGCGAGTATGTCCTAAGCAGAGTCAGCATTAAGGTTGCACGCTCAGTCTCGGAAGTTGGCTATTTGAATGCCAAGCGATCGGATTTGATTAAGGACGGAAAGCCCGAAGGAGGAACGTTCACCGTAGCCGCTGGCGAGATCGTATATATCGGCAATTTCTATCTCGATTGCCAGACGGGACCGATGCTTTGGCGGTATTTTACCGAGGGAAAGGAAGGTTTTCAGAAGCAAGTGGCCGAGTATCAGGCCAAATATCCATTCCTTGAGTCTGAGAGATTTCGCTACCGGCTATTCAGGTCGAAGTTTTTCGGAGCCGATTATGAGTTACCGAAGTAAGAAAGATGTTTCTTATACCAGACTCCCAGCTTTGCGGGATTCTTCGCCTTGAAGAACACCCCGCCGAGACCGGTGATGCGTGGGTTTTCATAGTGGAATATTACCGCGGATGGCACGGATAAATATTCAGGACTGTATCCGCGTACATCAGTGTAATCCGCGGCGAATCATTACTTCACCCGCTGATAGGAATACTCGATGCGCTTGGTCGCGCCGTCGGGACCGGGGCCCTCGATGTATGCCGCCACCGAACCGTCGGGCTGAAGACTGTAACCGATCGTCTGCGGGAAATCGTGCTCCTTGTTCTCAAACACCACGTCAGTGTCAGTGAGTGACAGAAGTTTGAAGACCGTGTCCTTCTGCCCGGAAGGCTGGGCGATGTAGAAAAGGTCCCCGCTTGGACCTTCGCGGATCTGGGTGAATTCATACTCGAGCATCCGACCCTTGGCGACGGTGCGGGCCATGCCGAGCATCACACCGCCCGCAGGAGCCATCCAGTGCTCGTCAGTCACGTGGCCGGCTTTCTCCAGCCGCCATTGTCCGGCCAGCCAGCCCAAGCGGGCAATGACAGCAGCCGGCGCCGGCTTGGCGGCCTTGGGTTTGTCGGCCGCCTGCAGCCCCAAAGCCAGCCCGAGGGCAAGCGCAGCGAGGCGGTGCAGTAATTTCGAGTTCATGCCGCAGCCGTCAAGATCGGCGGTGGAACCTGCGTTACAAAATCAAATTCAAACCCGCCCATCCAGCGGGCCAGCAGATTATAGACCCAGGCGCCGAGCACCCCGAAGATAAACCCCATAAGGGCATACAGCACCGGCAGCAAAATCATAAATCCGATGCCCATGCCGAACAGCAGCGGGATGGCGGGTGTGCTGCCGCCCCCGTGACTGCGGGCCGCCAGACTGCCCACAGCCATGAAGGCCAGCATGAATGGAATCATGACCAGGGAAAGCAGACCGTAAAGGGCCGCGAGCATTTTACCCGCCTACAGCGGGGCGATACGCTTCAACATGAGGTTCATGGTCGCACTCTACCAATCCCCGGTGGACGGGCGAGCAGTTTCCCGGTCGAGCCGGAGCTTCTGCGACCCTGAGCCGGGGAGTCTGGTCACACCAAATGATAACAGATCAGCGCGAAGAGCATGCCAACGAGGCCGACGATGGTTTCGCAGACCGTCCACGTCTTGAACGTTTGGGCCACCGTGAGGCCGAGGCAGTCCTTGACGATCCAGAAGCCGGCGTCGTTGAGATGGGACAGGAAAAGCGAGCCGCAGCCGACTGCGACGATGATGAGGGCCGTGTGCGACGCGGTGAGCTCCGGATGCAGGGCCAGGACAGGCACCAGCAGGCCCGAGGCCGTGGTAATCGCAACCGTGGCCGAGCCGGTCGCGACGCGGATGAAGGCGGAGATCAACCAGCCGTACAGCAGCGGCGACAGGTGAAGCTGATCACCGCATCGCCCGATCGCATCCGCCACGCCGCTGTCGCGCAACACGCGCGCGAAGCCGCCGCCGCCGCCCACCACCAGGATCGTCATGCCCACCGCCGCCACGCTCGTCTCGGTGAACTTCAACAACCGCGCCTTCGAGTAGCCGCAGTGTGTGCCGAGCGACCACAGGCAAAAGACGACCGAGGCCATCAAAGCCATGGTCGGATTGCCCACGAAAGTCGCGATTTCGCGCAGGGCATGTCCCTTCGGCAATGTGAGCTCCGCCAGGGTGGCGAGCAGCATGAGCAGCACCGGCAGCAGGATCGAAAATAGCGTGAGCCAGAAACCCGGGCGGCGCAGCGCCGGATCGGCCGCGTCCGGCGTCGCGATGGCCGGCGGATGGGCCTCCACCCGCTTCACGGCCCATTTTGCATACAGTGGCCCGGCCACCATGGCCGTGGGAATGCCGACGGCAAACCCCCAGAACAATACCAGCCCCATGTTGGCCTTGAGCGTTTCGACGGCAACGACGGGGCCGGGATGCGGCGGCATCAGCCCATGCATCACCGACAGACACGAGAGCAAGGGCAGCGCCAACAGCAGAAAGGGCTGCTTCGTTTCGCGGGTCAGGGTAAGCAGGATCGGCAGGAGCAGGATAAGGCCGACCGCGAACCAGGTCGTCAGGCCGACCGCCAACGCGAGCGCGATGATGCACCATTGGATGTGCCGGGGGCCAAAGAACGCCGCGAATCGTTTGGCGAGCACCTCCGCCCCGCCCGATTCCGCGAGCAACTTGCCCAGCATCGTGCCCAACCCGAGGACCGCGGCGATGCCGCCGAGGGTCGCGCCCACGCCATCCTGGATCGACCGCGTAACGCCGAGCATCGTGTAGCGCACCGGCGCGCCACCGGAAACCCCGGTCGTCCGGCCCATCCACACCGCCCCGCCGCCGACAATGAGGGAGGCGATGACGAGCGAGACAAAGGCATTCAGCTTGAGCCAGGTGACGAGCACCACCAGCGCCGCGATGGCGGAGAGGGCCAGAAAAATGAGTTTCAAATCGTCGGGGTTCATATGGCGCGCGCCTCTCGGAAGGCGGCGGGGCAAGAGTGCATTGCGGCCGATCTCGGGGCGAAGCCAAAGGTAGTGGCCATGTGGTGCTAAACTAGGTGAGGCAGGGAGCAGGGAGCAAGGAGCAAGGAACAGGTGCCAGAGTGTGGGAGGGGCTTGATGCCCCGACGGAATGGTGGCAACGTCGCCAGAGTCGGGGCGTAAAGCCCCTCCCACATTTCCTGAAAATGACACCAAGCGTGGTCGCTCAGAAGAACATCGCCTCGGCCAGCGCCATCTCCGGGGCGAGCAGTTGCGCCCCCAAGGTGAGAGTCGTACGACCGGTGCCGAGATCGCCGGTGAACTCCGCATGGTTTTCGTCCAGGTTGGCCTCCCACTTGAAAATCTTTCCGGGGTCGGCATAGCCAAAACCAAGCTCGAAGCAGCCTTGGCAGTCGCCGGGCTTCACCGAGAAGCTGATCGTGCCGAGGTCGGTGCCGCCCCGGGCCAGGCCCTTCTTGATCCAGCCGAGCAGGCAGGCGCCCTCGGCTGCATATTTCTCATGATGCCGCAGGGTGACCGTTTTGAGTCCGCCGGCGATCTGGGCCGGCGTGTAGCGACTGAGGAATTGGCCGAGATTTTGCCGCAACGGCAGCGTGCGGGTATACGCCAGGTCGCGCACCGCGGAGAGGTTGGGCCACGGATAAGTGAAGGTGTCGGGTGGCACGATGGCACTGTCGAACAGCACGCGCTTCGAACGGGTGAGCAGGTAGCCGTAGTCGGCGATGCGCCGGGTCTCGGCGAAGGCGTGCGCCCAGTAGTAGAGCGGCAGGTCGGTGGAAAGGCAGACCGAGACCTCACTCTCGAGATACTGCCGGACCGGCATCGTGTAATGGAGGATGACAAACTCGACGCAGCGGGTGTCGTTCCGGGCTTTGCCGAAGAAGCACTCGCCGTAGATTTTCGCGCGCATCTCCGGAGGCGAGTTCTCATCGTAGTCGGGACAGAGCACGACGACGCGGCACGGGTAGCGGCGGGCGAAGCTGAGCGTGTGCTGGAACTGCGCCAGCGCGTCCTGCGCCGAGGAATTGCGCCCGAGGTGCAGCACGAGGTTGAGCTGCACGGCCCGGCTCTCCTTGGCCGGCGTGTCGGCCCAGATTTTTTTGAATCCGGCCGAGATGCCACCAACAGGCACCTCCTGACCGGGCAGGGCGTCGAAAAGCTCAGGCATCGCTCAGGGTTCGCGCCAGCTGTGACCGTCGGCGGCGAGGAGTTCGTCAGCCGATTTCGGGCCCCACGAGCCCGAGACATAGGTGTCGAGACCCTTGCGACCCTGCTCGGCCCAGTATTCGTGGATCGGCGTGATGAGCTGCCAGGAGCGCTCGGTCTCGTCACCGCGGATGAAAAGCGTGCCGTCGCCGATCATGGCGTCGAGCACGAGACGCTCGTAGGCCTCCGGCGTATTGGAGCCAAAGGTCGTGGCGTATTTGAAGTTCATCTTCACCGGCTGCGTGCGCGTCTCGAGACCGGGGATCTTGGCGTTGAGGATCAGGCTGAGGCCCTCGTCGGGCTGGATTTGGAAGGCCAGCGTGTTGGGCGCGAGCTGGTAGCGTTCCGACTCGGCGAAGAGGCTGCCGGGGGAGCGCTTGAAGCGGATCGCGATCTCGCTGACCCGGCGGGCCAGGTGCTTGCCGGAACGCAGATAGAAAGGCACACCCTGCCAGCGCCAGTTGTTGATGCTGAAGCGGAGCGCGGCGTAGGTCTCGGTGGCCGAGGTCGGCGAAACATCCTTTTCCTGCAGGTAACCCTTCACGGGCTTCCCCCCGATGAGGCCTTCGCTGTATTGGGCACGGGCGACGTCGCTGAGCCGGTCTTCACTGTGCAAACGGAGCGGATGGATGGCCTTGAGCACCTTCACCTTCTCATCGCGCACCGACTCCGCGTCCATCG
The DNA here is from genome assembly GCA_043741015.1 of Opitutaceae bacterium. Classification (GTDB taxonomy): domain Bacteria; phylum Verrucomicrobiota; class Verrucomicrobiia; order Opitutales; family Opitutaceae; genus Lacunisphaera. Next base: position 4,723 of record JAYUBB010000320.1, on the reverse strand, counting down.
AGACGGGCGGCTCCATGGCGGTGAGGGCCAGGAGCTGCATCGTGTGATTCTGGATCATGTCGCGCAGGCAGCCGCTCTGCTCGTAATAACCGGCGCGCGACTCGACCCCCACTTGCTCGGCGACAGTGATCTGGACGTGTTCGATGAAATTGCGGTTCCAGATCGGCTCAAAGATCGAATTGGCGAAGCGCTGCACGAGCAAGTCCTGCACGGTCTCCTTGCCGAGATAATGATCGATCCGGAAAACCTGTGATTCCTCGAAGACGGTCGTGAGCTCCTTGTTCAGGGCTTGGGCGCTGGCCAGATCGCGGCCAAAGGGTTTTTCGATGATCACTTTCGACTGGTTGGGCTGGCGCAGATAGCGCGCGGCCAGGCCGCTGGCGCCGAGATTCTGGATGATCGGGGCGAAAACAGTCGGCGGAGTCGAGATGTAGAAGAGGGTCTGCAACTGCTGGCCGATTTCCTTTTCCAGGCCGGAAATGCGCTGGCCGAGGCGGTCAAACGCCGCCTTCTCGTCATAGCCACCGCTCACGTAGAGGGTGCGGGGGGCGAGACGGGCCCAGACATCCGGGCTGGGTTCGCGGCGGGAGAATTCCTTGATGGCACCGGCGGCGATCTTCTGGAATTCGGCGTCGGGGATCGCTTTGCGCCCGAAACCGATGAGATAGAAGTCGGCGGGCAGCAGGCCGTCGTGAGCGAGGTTGTAGATGGCCGGGATGAGCTTGCGGGCCGTCAGGTCGCCCGAGGCGCCAAAAATGATCACGACGGTGGGCGGGGAGCCGCGGTGCTTGCTCAGGCCGTGCAAAAACGGGTGGCGGTTTTCTTCTGCCATATTTTCTGAAAACTCAGCCTGAAAGCAGGGACCCGCAAGGCTTTATTCCGGCGGCCCGGGGTTGTGACACGCTATTCGTCCGGCAGATCCGCCGCCGTGTTCTGCCGGGCCAGATGGTAGCCTTTGGGAAACAGCGGGGCGTTCTCATAGTGCATGACCTGCGGCGGCAGCCGGCCGCTGAGCGTGACCTCCACAATATCCAGACGGAAGGTACGGGGCGGTGACGAGAGCAGTCCGAGATAAGCCTGTACGGCACGGCGAAGCGCGCGCTTCTTGCGCTCGTCGACCGCCAGGTAGCCACTCACGAGCGCACCCGCCGCCCTCGCCTTCACCTCGACGAATACCAGCACGTCGCCGTCCCGGCACACCAGGTCAATCTCGTCGCGCCGATCGCGCGGACTGCGCCAGTTGCGCGTCACAATGGTGTAGCCATGCCGGGTGCGGAGAAACTCCGCCGCCGTCTGCTCGCCCAGCGCCCCCGCCTGGGCACGGCCGGCTGGAGCTTCGCTGGGGTTGAGTCTGGACCAGATGTTTTTGAGCCAGCGAATCATTTGCAAGTTCGCCCTCGACCACGCGAAATATTGGCCATACAAGCAAGCGCGTTTTTCAAACGCTGACTTCGCCAATCCGGCGGTTTTTCGCCGAGCTTCTTCACCTCCCTACCTCATGGCCACCTCCAGCAATCTCACAGGCACGCTGCGCCGGTCCCTGCTCATCAAAGTCATCTCCAAGCCCGCCCCGAGCAAGGAGGACGTCAACACCGTCATCGAGCTCACCGCCAGCAAGGTGGTCGAGTCGCTGCAGGCCCAGTCCATGACCCTTTACCTCGTCGAGGGCGGTGAGATCGCGTTCAAGCACGTCTATTACTCACCCACCCTCTGGGGCACCGACAAGGACAAGGAAATGCAGTTCAAGGAGACGAACAAGAAGCTCCTCACCTTGAAACTCCCCGCCGGCACCGGCAACGTCGGCAAGGTGATCCAGACCGGCGAACCTCTCTTCTTCAGCGGCAAGGGCGCCGACGCGGCGTCACTCAAAAAGATGGAGGTTGGGTTTGAGGTGAACTCCATGCTCACCGTCCCGCTCAAGACGAATATCGTCATCGGTGCGATCCAGGTGCTCAACAAGGAGCCCTCCGCGGGCACCGGCGGCCAGTTCACCCCCAAGGATCTCAGTGTTCTCATCGAGGTCGCTGAATATTCCTCGACCCTCATCCAGCGCATGCTGGATCCGAAGTTCCAGCTCACGCCCGAGGACACCGCCAAGTTCATCTCCAAGTTCACCGAACTGCCCCTCGTCAGCAAGATCGAGGATGTCGACATCGACGATAAACTGGTCGAGATCACCGGCGACGCGATCATCCGCCGCGAATGCATCTTTCCCTACAAGAAGACCGGCACCAACTCCTGCTCGGTGCTGATGACCAACCCGCTGGACTACGCCAAGCGCGAAGCATTCTCCCAGGCCACCGAGATGTCCATCGACGACGTCAAGGTCATCCCCGCCAGCCTGCTGGATGCCCTGCTCAAGAAATGCTTCGGCGAGAAGGCCGGGGCCAAGAAGGCCGGCGAAGACGCCACCGAGGTGGATATCGACGAGGTGAAGGATCTCATCGCCGGCGCCTACACCGAGGGCGGCACGGGCGAGGTCAAGGCCGCCGACCTCGAGAGCGAGGATTCCGCCCCCATCATCCAGCTCACCAACCGCATCATCGAGGACGCCTATGTCTCCGGTGCGTCCGACATTCACATCGAGCCGATGGAAAAAGAGCTGATGGTCCGCTACCGCATCGACGGCATGTGCTCCGAGAAGATGCGCCTGCCCAAGCAGGTCGCCTTCGCCATGGTCGCCCGCCTGAAGATCATGTGCAATCTCGACATCTCCGAGCGCCGCCTGCCACAGGACGGACGCATCATCTTCAAGAAATTCACCAAGAAAAACATCGATATCGACTTGCGCGTCGCCACCGGCCCGATGAACCACGGTGAAAAGGTGGTCATGCGTATCCTGGACAAGCAGAAGTCCACCCTGCCGCTGCCGATGCTCGGCTTCTCCGAAGCCAACCTCGCCAAATACCGCGAGTGCGTCCGCCAGCCCTACGGCATGATCCTGCACTGCGGTCCGACCGGCTCCGGCAAGTCCATGACCCTCTACTCCGCGCTCGGAGAGGTAAATACCCCCGACGTGAACATCCAGACCGCCGAGGACCCGATCGAGTACACCCTCGCCGGCATCAATCAGATGCAGATGAACAAGCAGATCGGCCTCACTTTCGAGCGAGCGCTGCGCTGCTACCTCCGCATGGACCCCGACATCATCCTCGTCGGCGAAATCCGCGACAAGGAAACGGCTCAAATCGCCTGCGAAGCGGCCCTCACCGGTCACTTGCTGGTCTCCACTCTCCATACCAACGACGCTCCTTCGACCGTTTCGCGCATGGGTGAGATGGGCATCGAGCCTTTCAACATCTCCGCCTCGCTCGTTTGCGTCTGCGCCCAGCGCCTCCTCCGCCGCGTCTGCAAAAACTGCAAAGTGAAATACGTCCCCGAGGGCCGCGAACTGGAGATCATCCAGGTGGCACTGGGCGAGAAGGGGCCCTTCGAGATCTACAAGGCGGCCCCCGGCGGCTGCCACATCTGCGGCGGCAACGGCTACAAGGGCCGCGTCGGCATCCACGAGTTGATGACCAATTCCGAGGAATTGACCGAGGGCATCAACAAGGAAGTCGAAGTCGCCGACCTCAAGCGCATCGCCATGAAGAACGGCATGAAGACCCTCCACCAGGATTCCATCCTCAAGGTCAAGATGGGCCTGACCACAATGGAAGACGCCCTCAGCAACGTGCCGCCCGACATGATCTCGGTTGAGGCTTCGCCGGCCGCCAAGAAGGGCCACTAGCCATTTCTCGCCTGAACTACCCCTCGGGCGAGCAAGCAAAGAAGGCGCGATCCTCACGGGTCGCGCCTTTTTTGCGGCTTGAATCCCCTTTCGAGAGAGGATTATTCGGCCACTATTTTCAGCCCCCCCTCCGACGGTGCCGCGGCCCGCACCGAATCGGCGATGGTCGGGGGCACCACCTCCGCCTCACCCTTGTGCTGGTCGAACCGCATCGAGAGTGTCTTCGACACACCACGCTCCTGCATCGTCACGCCGTAGATGGCATCCGCCGTCGCGATGGTCGTCTTGTTATGGGTGATGATGATGAACTGCGACTCTTTCACGAATTGCTTCAGCAGGTTGGTGAACCGGTGGATGTTCGACTCGTCGAGCGGGGCGTCCAGCTCGTCGAGCAAGCAGAAGGGCGACGGCTTCACCATGTAGAGCGCGAAGAGCAGCGCGACCGCCGTCAGCGTCTTCTGGCCGCCCGAGAGCAGCGTGATACCCTTGAGCTTGGTGCCCGGGGGCTGGGCCACGATCTCGATGCCACTCTCCAGCGGATCCTCGGCCGTCACCAGCTCGATCTCGGCCCGGCCGCCGCCGAACAGGATGTCAAAGGTGTAGGCGAAATTCTTGCGGATCTGGTCGAACGTGACCTGGAACTGTTCGAGCGAGGTCCGGTTGATGTCGTCGATGGCCTTGAGCAGTTGCGACTTCGCGCTGGCGAGGTCGTCGCTCTGGGTCTTCAGGAACTCATAGCGCTGTTTCAGCTCCGAGTATTCCTCAATGGCCACGAGATTGACCGCGCCCATGGCCCCGATGCGCTGGCGCACGGCGTCGACCTCGGCCTTGATCTCATCCCAACCGGTTGAATCGAGAGCGGCCAGGTCAGCCTCGGTTGGTTCGCCCTTGTTCTCCTTCTTCTTCCGGCGCTTGGGTGCCGTCGGACTGTCTTCCGTCTTCTGTCCTCCGTCCTCTGCGTCTTCCTCGTCAAGATCGAGCGCCTTCAGGCCC
>JAYUBB010000319.1:0-10028 GCA_043741015.1 Opitutaceae bacterium | reverse complement strand
TTGCCCGACTCGATCTTGGAGAAGTCGAGGATCTCGTTGATGATCGAGAGGAGGGCGTCGCCGCTGGTGCGGATGGTGCTGACGTAGTCGCGCTGCTCGGGGTTGAGGTCGGTCTCCAGGAGGAGGCTCGTCATGCCGATGACCCCGTTCATGGGGGTGCGAATCTCATGCGACATGGAGGCGAGGAACTCGGACTTGGCGCGCGAGGCGTCGTCGGCCTCCGCCTTGGCGCGACGGAGCTGCAGCTCGGTCTCGACACGGGCGGTGATGTTGGTGGCGATGACGATGAAGTTCTCGACATGACCGTCGTCGCTGATGACGGGCTGGACATCGAGGTGGACGTGGAAGCGGCGATCCTCGGTGGCGAGCTGGATCGCCTCGGTGGAAATCGGCTCGCAGCGCGCGAGGGCGGACTCGATGCGGCCGATGATGGTGGGATCGGCGTCGGGGCTGGCCAGGTACTTGATGAGGGGGTGACGGGCCACCTGCGCGAGGCGCCGGCCGGTGAGGCGGCTGTAGCTCTCGTTGGCCCACTCAATGTTGCCGAGGGGATCGGTGATAATGACGGCGTTGTCGGTCTTGCTGGCGACGAGGGAGAGTTTGCGGCTCTCGGCCTGGCTGACGCGGAGGGCCTCGTCGGCGCGCTTGCGGGCGTTGATGTTCTGGATGGTGCCGAGGACGCGGCGGGGGTGGTGGGCGGCGGAGAAGGAGGTGCATTTGGCGCGCAGGGCGAGCCAGAGCCATTCGCCGGACTTGAGGTGGACGCAGTGCTCGATCTCAATAAGGGGCGTCTCACCGCGGAAATGGGCGTCGATGACGGCGCGGACGGCCTGGCGGTCCTCGGCATGGAGAAGATCGAGCCAGCCGGTGCCGGTGGCGGGCATGTCGGCGGGGTCGGCGCCAATCATCTTCCAGATGCTGGCGGTGCAATAGACCTGGTCGGTCTCGACGTCCCATTCGTAGACGCCGGCCTGGGTGGACTCGAAGGCGAGGTTGAGGCGTTCGTCCGCGGTCTTGAGCCGGGCCTCGACGCGGCGGCGTTCCTCATTCTCGATCCGAAGCTGGCGGCTGGTGAATTCGGCGGCGCGCTGGCGGCGCAGGGCGGTCTGGGCGAGGTTGGTCACGAGTCCGAGCAGGAGGCTGACCCCGAGGCCCGAGAGCAGGGCGAGCTCGGGCAGGTATTGCCGGCTGGCGCCGATGAAACCAGGCCGGGGCGTGAGCGTGATCGTGAAATGCTGCTCGAGAATGGTGTAGTGCGCGGTGCGCCGGAGCCGGTCGTCGAGCAAATCGTGCCCGACGGCAGTGGCGTAAACCTGGAGGCTAGTCCCGGCCCCCGCATTCGGTGCGGTATAGTCGACGCTGATGGCGGTCTGGTAGCGGGGGGAGAGATTGAGCCGGCGGTCAATGGAATCGAAGAACCTGTCGTAATAATATTCACCGACGAGAAAGCCCCCGGCCGCGGCGGGAACATAGACGACGAAGGCCGGCAGACCGGCCGCAGCCTCGAGCGGGGCGGCGACGCCAAAAGTGGCGGTGCGGCTGGCGGCCAGGAGGGCGGCGCGGCGCAGCGGGTCGGAATTGTGATCCAAGGAGGGGGCGTCCTCGTTGCCCTCATGGGGCCAATACCATTTTGTGCGCAGGTCATCATCAGTGAGCTGGATGGAGCGGTAGCCGGCGAAATCGTTGGCATTGCGGGCCGCCTCGCGTTCCCACTCGGCCTGGCTGGTGGAGCGGCGGGCGAGCCGGGTGAGGTTCTTGAGATGCGATTCGGCCTCGCCGCTGAACAGCGCGGCGATGTAGTCCATCGTCAGCTGGGTGGTGCTGTGGATGTAGGCGAGCTCGCGCTCGCGCAGGCTGACCCAGAAGGTCAGGGTGATCGTGACACCGCACACGGTGACGGGCAGCCACAGCCAGCGCGGGCCGGCGCGGGAGCCGTCGGGTTGCTCGCGGGCGGCGAGGAGGATCAGGGCGCAGCCGAGCAGGATCAGCGCGGCGGCGGTATGCGGCCCGACCTGCGCATAGACCTGCCAGGCCGGCACATGGTTGAGGCCGCTGCGGTAGCCGAGCAGGCTGAGCAGCGCGTAGGCGAGCACGAGCGAGCCGAGCAGGCCGAGCAGGACGGGGATCCGGGTGTCCCGGGGACGCGCAGACAGCCACGAGACGAGGAGGGCGGAGAGGGTGAAGACGCCGGCGAGGGCGGCGGGCATGCGCGCCACGCGCGGGCCGGCGACAAGAGTCTCGTGGTGGACGAGCAAATCGTCGAGGCCGAGATCCAGGCCGAGGGGATCCTGCAGCAGCGTGGCCAAGCCCAGCACACTGGCGGAAAAGCCCAGGGCCAGGCCGGTCTTTTTCCAGCCGAGGCCGAACAGCACCGGGGCCAGCCCGATGAGCAGGAAGCAGGCGGCGGCGTTGGCCGGCAGCGCGGTGTCGTAGGAGCGGGGCTGCACCCAGGTGACGTGGCCCGACCACCAGCCAGCCAGCACGAGCAGGCCGTAGAGCGCCAGCAACGCAAACGGCACGAGGTGCCCGTAGCGAAGCAGGGAGGGCGGGTGACGGCTCAAAGAGGACGGCATGGGGGGCTCGGCCAAGAGCTACGGGAGCACTTTTCGCATGGCAATGGTATTACCCCGGCGGGCCGGTCGCGGGCTACCTCGGAGACGAAGCGGGAAGCGCCGGGTCGGCGGACTTGGCCGGTGCGGGGATATTTGGCGTGGAAGACGAGCCGATGTTGACCGACCAGTTCGGATCATCGAGCCGGCCGCCGAGCTTGAGCTCCAGGATGCTGGTGAGGGGATTGAGGACGATGCTGACGGCGGCGGCCAGCAGACTGCCGGGTTGTTCGTAAGGCTTGAACTTGGCGCTGAAATCGAGCGCGTTGGTGGCGATGGTGTAGCTGCCGTGCGCATCGATGACGGCGCTCGGGCCGGTGACCTTCAGGTCGCGGAAAAAGAGCGCGCCATCCTGCAGCGTGAAACTGGAGCGGGCGGCGTCCAGTTTCAGCGAGGAGAAGCTGAGCGAGAGGCCGCTGAGCACCTGTGAAAGGAGCCCGAAGAGATGAACCTCGCCGAGTTCCGCGCCGGTGAGCGCGGCGTTGCCGGTGCCCCGGAAACTGGGGACGCTGCCCGGATCGCCTTGGGCGGAGAGGGCGACATCCAGGCTGCTGTTGGCGGCGTGCTGGATAAATTTACTTTCAGTGGCGGCGACGTACGGTTTGCCGAGACGGTTGGCCTCGTATTCCTGCACGGCGCGGATGGTGCGGCCAAGATTGGCCCCGTTGAGGAAGCCATCGAAGCCCAGGCGGCGGGCTGTGGGCGGGCCGGTCAACGACGCCCGGCCGGAACCCCGGCCGCCCGCGGTGGTGAACACGATCTCGCCCAGGTGCACCTCCGGGCCGCTGACTCCGCCCGCCACGCGCACGGTGTCCAGCGGGAAACCGTAATAGTGGAGGCCGCCGCCGGCCTCGCCCGTGAAGCGGTAGGCGGGTATGCCGCCGTCGATGGCGCCCCAGGCATGCACTTGCGGTGGCTGCGTAAAGCGCAGCGAGGCGAGCACCTCGTCGGCCCGCCCTTCGAGCATGCGGCCGAGCACGGCGGTGTCGGCGTTGGTGGTGAAATCAAATTCGAAGCGGGCGGTCTCGCGGCTGTTGGGCAGGCCAACGCGCTGGAACGTGCCGGTCAGGCTTTGGGTTCCCCCGGCGCGCGTGCCATGAAGCGCCAGCCCGTGGGTGAAGCTGGGCCGCACGAAGACGGTCGCGTCGACCTGCTCGAAGTCGCCGCCCCACACGGTGGCGGAGCGGGCGAAAGCCCGTACGAAATTGCTGCTGAGTGCCGGATCCCTCCAGCGGCCCTGCACGTCCACCTCGGCGACGGGCGGAGCGACGGGAAAGGCGAAATACTTGTTCCAGAAAGTCAGCCACCAGTCGCCCCGGAACCAGCCGTTGATGTCGGCCGGCCGCAGCCGGCCGTCGAGCAGCATGCGGTAGTCGGTGGTGGCAAAGTCCATCCAGTAGGAGCCGCGGGCCTGATTCTCGCCCATCGTCACGCGGGCGTCGTGGGCGAGGAAGTTCGTGCCGTTGATGTCAATGCGGCCGCGGGCCGACGTGATACCGACGCCGTGCGAGTCCAGCCGGCCAGCATCGACCCGGCTGGCGAGGCGCTCGAATCGCCAGCCGGATGCGAGGACGGCGTCAGCCTTGAACGCCACCGGGTCACCCATGACAAAATAGCTCGCCGCGCGGGGCGTGTGCTCCGTGAGCACGCGGTTGATGAGGTCGGGCGATACCCGGCCCTCGGCGTGGAGGCGGGCGCTTTGCTCGGTGAGGCGGGCCTCGACCTCGGCCATGATAAATTCGCCCTCAATCTGCGTGGCCAGGGCGCTGTGCACGGCGGGCCAGGCCGACAGATCGGCGCGCACCACGGGACCGAGGGCCTGCTCGCCGGAGAATTCCAAGGAGCCGGCGGCGGCCTGCAATTCGAGGGCGCGACCCGAGAATTTATCAGGCTGCACCTCGGCCTTGAGGAGGGCGCGGACGTTTTCCGCCATGATTTTGCCACTGTAGTTAACCCGGCGGGTGGCGAGATGCACTTGCAACGGGCGTGCGCCCCGGCCGTCGAGCCGCAGCCGCGTGCCAGCGGCAAAGGAACCGAGCATCAACGGCTGATCCCACGGCTGGCGCGCCGCGCCGGCGGTGAAGAGGAGATCCGCGAAGTTGCCCAGGTCCGGGTTGACCTCCAGCCGCACGGCGAGGGCAGGTTCGTCGAAGGCGTCGAGCCGGTGCATGACCGGCGCGAGGATCCGGGCGGTCTGGAGAAAGCGGGCGGTGAACGCTTCCAGGGCCAGCGGCGCGCCCCCCGAGGTCGGAGCGGAGCCGGCGAACTCGCCTTGCATCGTGAGCGTCAGCCGGCCCATGCGGCCGGCGAACTGTTCCACGCGCCAGAGCTTGTCCTCGTGGCGCAGCACCACGGCGAGGTCGCTGACGACCGGCTCGGTGGTGCCGGTCGGCGAGAGCATGGCGGGCAGTTGCAGCGCAGCCCCCTCGATGTGGATTTCCTCGGGCAGGGTCCAGCCGGAGAGGAGGGACCAGAAGTTGTGGCGCACATAGAGCAGGCGGCAGGTGAGCAGCGGGTCGTCAAACGGCCGGATGCGCAGTTGCACCTCCTCCAGCAGGATCTTGCCGGTCGGATCGAAGCGGGCGTGGCCGAACTGGAGGGCGAGGCCGGATTTGGCCAGCTCAGTCTCGACGCGGCGCAGGACAAAGCCAGGCACGGGCAAATCCCGGGCGAGCGCGATGTAGATCAGGAGGCCCAGCAGGGAGCCCAGCGCGAGCCACACGGCCCAGCAGGCAACCGTGGCACAACAGGAGCCGCAGAATCGCAGCCCGGTGAGGAACCAGGTTTGTTGGGGCGCGCGGGACATGGATCGGCTGTAGCGGCGGTCTATGACCGCCGAAAGGGCTTGGCGGGTGCCGCATCCGCAGCCACCCCCCGTCCTGTCGGGCACCCTTCTTGATAGAGGGGACTTCGGCTGCGTGGGTTTGATTCCCCTCCAGCAAGTGGGGTGGCGCACCGCGCCGGGGTGTGTGGATTTACCATAGCGCGAGGCTAGGGTTTCACCGCGGGCTCGACAGGGGTGACGGCCGGGGTGGAAGAAGCCGGAGTCGTGGTGACGGGCGTGACCGTGGCGGGGGCTGTGGGAGCAGGTGCGGCAGGCGCCGGGCCGGGATCGTGCTGGGTGCTGTAAGTCAGCGGGAAAAGGGCGTCGAGCAGTTCCTGTGTGATGGTGAAAACCACGCCGCCGAAGTCGGCGGTGCCGGCCAGCTGCGTCATGCCGCCGAGGCGTTCGGTGAGGAGGAGACTGGCGGGGGTGCTTTGGGCCGTGCCCCCGCCGTTGAATGCGATCGTGTAATCGAGCCGGAAGCGCCACGGCCGGGGACCCTGGGGGGTATCGGCGTGGTCGGGGGAAAAGGTGTCGGCGGTGAAACGTTGGGCGCGAAGCACGCGCAACTGGCCGAGGATGCCGGCGATGGGCATGCGGGCCACCTCTGGTTGCATGGCGAGGGCGGCGTCCCAATTTTTGTCCCCTTCGCCGATTTTTTGCGCGAAGAGAGGTTTGTTGGAGGTGAGGTCGATCAGCGCGAGGCTGGTGAGGACGGCGCCTTCGGGCAGCTCGCGCAGGAGGCGCTGGCGGTAATGCAGGGCGAGAGTGGGGGTCTCTTCCAGGATGTCGGGCAGGATCTCGTAGACGAAGGGAGGATTCGTGAGGCGGGCGAAGGCTTTGCCAGGTTGATCGGGGGAGACACCAATTTGGAGCATGACGGTGGAGGGCTCGTTGCCGCGGGGGCCGCCGCCGGTGCTGAGGCTGAAGGTAATCTCGCGTTCGGGCCGGTTGAAACCGTAGTTCTCGGTGTCGGTGGCGGAGGGGGCGTCGCTGAGGAATTTCCGGGCGGTCAGCAGGCGGATATTCTGGATCAGATCGGTGATGAGTGCGCTATCGGCCGCCGAGGTGACCGGGGCCTGACCGGGGGCGCGGGTGACGACCTGCCACCCATCCTTCGCGGTGACGATGGTGGATGGATCAGCGGGCAGGCCCAGGCCGGGGGCGGCAGTCGGTTCCAATTTTTGCAGGGTGAGTTCGGGCTGGCCGGGGGCGGCGATGGTGAGGGCCGTGACGGTGGTGGAATCGAAGTCGGTGACGTGCGGGTCGCGCAGGGTTTCCTGCGAAGAGCGAAGCACCTCGAGCAGGGGGGCGGGCACGGTGGTGGTGAAGACGACGGACTTGTCCTCGATCTTGGCGTAATATTCTCCGGCGGTGGCCGTGGTATTGCCGAGCAGCAGCGTCTCGCGGCGGGCGTTACCCTCCAGAGTGACGCGGAGCGTGGGCGCGTTCAGGCCGGTGCGGTCAAGGTCGGTATCACGAGGCTCAAGGAAATTTTTCGCGTTGAGGGCATTGAGGGTGTTGATGGTGACTTCGACGGAGTTTTTGGCGGCGCGGGCGAGGATGGGACTCTCGAAGCTCCAGCGGGCGGCCGCGTCGCGGCGGAGGCGGACCTTGAGGTTGGAGGGTGCGGCGGTCTGGATGTTGAGGGACCGGACCTCAAAGACGGGGATGGTGAAGATGCCGTCGGCGCGGAGTTCACCGAGGGGCAGCCCGACGCTCTCGGCGAGGCTGCGGCCGACGACGTGGATGCGTGCGCCGTCGGGCGAGAGGACGTAGAGGCGGTTGCCGATCTTGGTGTCGTCGCCGATCAGGAGCTTGTAGGATTTCTTGGCGGCGGTGAACTCGAGGGTGAGGGCGGGTTCGGCGAGGCCGTAGTCGGCGAGGGTCTGGCCGCTCTTGGCGAGGTCGGCGACCGCGAAGCTGGTCTCGTGCTCGAGGAACTGGAGCTCGTTGTGGATGCGTGAGACGGCGTTGGGATTGGCGAGCCACTCATAGGGCGAGGTGAGCCACCAGGATTCGCCACGTTTCTCCAGCCGGACGGTCTCACCGGTGCGGCTGGTGCGGGTGAAGGAATCCATGCTGGCGATCTCAGTGGGCAGCACGCGGCGGCGGGCTTCGAGCAACTGGCGCTCCTCCTGCCAGCGCTGCTCGAAGTAGAAGATGTAGCCAAACAGGACTACATTCAGGAAGAGGAGGACGACGGTGACTTTGGAGCGCATGGCAGAAAGAAGTAAGGTTTAAGGTATAAGCTGTAAGGCCTGCGCGGGACGGCGGGGTAAAGTATGATTGGTGGCGAAAAACTTAGAACTTAAAACTGGCGAAACATCAGTTCCGCCTTGTCCAGTAGACGACGAGGCCGAGCAGGGCGACGAGCCCGGGCACACCCAGCAGAAGACCCAGCCGGAGGCGGACAAGTTCCTCGGCGCTGAGGGCGAGCTGGAAGCGCTGGATGGGGCGGACAGGGATGTTGAGCTGGGTGTCGCGATCGACGGCCCAGTTGACGGTGGCGAGGAAGAGGTTGAGGTTGCCGATGGTGATGATGCGGTCGTTGGTGACGAGGTCGGCGGTGCCGATGACGGCGAGGCGGCCGCCGCGCACGCTGAGGGGCAGGTTGGCGGGCTTGAGCCGCTCGGAGATGACCATGACACCCAGCTCGCCCTTCAGATCCTGCCCGGGAGTGTAGGCGAAGGAGACGTTTTTGATGCGATAGCTGGTCTCGCCCCAGGCGGAGGGGCTGGTGGCGATGAGTTTCCTGACGCTGAGCCCGTCGTCGAGGGAACGGCCAAGGTCGTCACTGACGACGCGGGCCGGGCCGACGATCACGGACATGTTGTTGTTGATGAGATTGTCGGTGATGTGGCTGGCGTCGCGGCTGAAGCGCCACAAACGCATGTCACCGGTCTCGGTGATGCTGCTTGGATCGGGGTCGATGATGAGGTTGTCCTGGACGATGATGCCCCAGTCGAAGAGCAGGTTCTCCAGGCCGTGGGGGACGCCGTAGTCAAGCAGGAGGAAAAGGCGACCGGCCCGGGTGGTGAGAAAATTGCGGAGCTGCTCCTCCTCGAAGGGCTGGAGGCGGCCCTGCGGCGAGGCGACGATGATGAGCGCGGCATCGTCGGGAATCTTGCGGCTGAGATTAAGATCAAGGATGGCGATCTCGAAGTTGCGCTGGCGGAGCTCGTCCCTGATCCCGGAGAGGCCGCGGCGGCGGTCCACGTCGTCGGGGCGCATTTCCCCGTGGCCGGCGAGGAAGTAGATTCTCTTTTTTTCCGGGCTGGAGACGTCGAGCAGGGCGGCGGTGAGGGTGGACTCGCCGCGGAAGCCTTCGCGGCGGCGGTCGCGGGTCTGGTAGAAGTCGCCGAGCGTGAGCACGCGGCGGTGGTTGTCGCTGATGAGCACGACCTGGTTGGGCGTGTCGAGCCCGAGGGCCTCGGCGTCACGTCGGTTCTGATAAACGTCGAGGTAGCGGACCTCGATCTTGCCCTTGGCATTGTTGCGCGCGAGGTAGACGTATTCGCGGAGCAGGCCGCTGATGTCGCGGTAGGCCTGGGTGAGTTCCTCCTCGGTGCCATCGTTGGAAATCGTGACGACGATCCGGACGTCGCGCTCCAGGCGCTCGAGGTACGAGCGGGTCTCGGCGGAAAGGGAGTGGCGGCGGTTCTGGGTGAGGTCAAAGCGCCAGGCGTGGTTGAGGGCGATGTAGTTGAGCCCGGCAAACAGCGTGAGGAAGAACACGGCCTGCAGCACCAGGTTGATGAACCTGATCCAGCGGGCGGCGCGGAAGCTGTCGTAATAGGCCATGGCGTCAGCTGTTCAGGATCTTGGCCTCGACGCCGAGGATGCTGAAGATCAGGGCGAGAATGGAGCCGGTGAGGTAGAAGAAGACCTGCCGGGTATCGATAATGCCATGGGTGAAATCGTCCACATGGCCGGGGATGCGGAGCGACTCGACGGCGGTCTTCACGGGCTGGAGCAGGTTGCTGTTCAGCGCGCTGAGCTCGCTCAGGTAGCTGAGTCCGCCGATGAGGCCCAGGAGCACCGTGAAGCTGAGGATGCCGGCGACAGCCTGGTTGCGGGTGACGGCACTCGCGAGGATCCCGACGGCGATGAAGAGCAGACCGCTGACGGCAATAAAGAGATAGCCGCCGATGAGAGGGCCGGTGTCGAGGTAGCGCACGTCGCGGGCGTAAAGCTGCAGGATGTAGTGGAAGCCGAAGGTCGAGGCCCACAGCAGCATGTAGAACAGGTAGGCGGCGGAGAATTTGCCGAGCACGACCTCGGTGGTGCTGACCGGAGCGGTGAGGAGGGTCTCGAGGGTGCCGAGCCGGCGTTCCTCGGCGAAGGATTTCATCGTGAGGAGCGGCACCATGAAGAAGACGGGAATCCAGAAGAGCTGGAAGAAGACGACGGCGGGCGGGGTTTCCTGCGGAGTCTTGCTGTAGACGTCGAGAATGCCGGTGAAGATAAAGCCCATCACCAGTAGGAAGAGCACCGCGGCGACATAGGTGCTCGGGTTGTAGAGCAGGGCGCGGATCTCTTGCGAGAGGATGGTGAAGTAGTGGCGCATGGGGATCAGACCTTGGGCAACGGGG
>JAYUBB010000318.1:0-10075 GCA_043741015.1 Opitutaceae bacterium | reverse complement strand
GGCGAGGCCGAGGGCGTGGGCGTATTCGGTGAAGATGACGGGCCGCGTGAGCTTGGCCGCAAAATCGCGGACCATCGCGAGGCTCGGGTAATGCGGGGAGTAGATGTCAATGTCCTCGGGCAGCTCGGTGTAGCTCTTCGCAAAGTAGGAGCCGATCTGCGGGAAACACACCGGGCGCGTGGGATCGAGTTCCTTGACCTGCCGGGCGGTGGCGATGGTGAGCGGGGTGTTCGGGTTTTCGTTGCCCACGCTCCAGACGATGATGCTCGGCCGGTTATGGTCACGGCGCACGGTGGCGCGGGCCCGGGTGAGCAGGCTGTCCGCGTAGGCGGGATCGGCCAGATGATTCTCACCGAACCCGAACGGCACCTCGTCCATCACGTAGAGACCGAGCTCGTCGCAGAGTTCGAGGAAGCGCGGGTGCGGCGGGTAGTGGGAGGTGCGGACAAAATTGCAATTGGCTCCCTTGATGAGGGCAAGGTCGCGGCGCATCAGTGCCTCGGTTGCGACGCGGCCCTGTTCCGGCCAGATGTCGTGGTGATCGATCCCGTGAAGCTTGATCGGCGCGCCATTCAATTTCAGCACGCCGTCCACGATGGTGACTTCGCGCAGGCCGATTTTTTCCACAATGCGCTGACCCGAGGAGAGAGTCAGCTCGATGGTGTAGAGCGCCGGCGTCTCGGCGGTCCAGAGTCGCGGCTGGGCCACCTGCAGGATGGCCGTGGTGCCGGGGCCTTTGTCGGAGACAAAGGCGAGGGTGCCGGCGACCTGGCCATCGGGCGCGAGCAGCCGGCCGCTGACAGTGGCGGGGGAGCTGGTGAGCGTGGTGACGGTCAGGGTGGCGGTACCGTCGGGGTGGAGCCTGGTCTGGGTCGTAAAGTCGGTGAAGTGCGCGGCCGGCACGGCGAAGAGCGTCACGTCGCGATAGACGCCCGAGAGCGCCCAGCAGTCGTTGACGTCGAACTCCCAGCCATGGCTGCGGGTGGTCACGCGCACGGCGAGCACGTTGTCCGCGCCGGGCTTGAGCGTGTCGGTGATGTCGAAGGCGACCGGGTTGTAACCGCTGGCCCACTCGCCGACCTTGGTGCCGTTGACCCACGCCTCGAAGCCGTAGAGCACGCCGTCGAAGTGCAGAAACACACGCTGACCTGACCAGCCGGCGGGCACGCGGAAGGCGCGGCGGTACAGTCCGGTGCCTTCGGCGAGCTCCATGCCGTATTTCGGAACGGCAAAGCCCTGCAGTTCCCAGTGGCCTGGCACGGGGGTTGATTTCCATGCCCCGGCTCCGGTGAAGGCCTGGTCGCTGAACGCGGTATCGGCACCGATCTCGGAACCGGCGACATACTTGAACGACCAGTCACCATTGAGCGATTGGGTGGCCGGGCCGAACCGGACCGGGTAAACATCCTGGGGCTGGGCGGACAAACGGGTCAGTTGACCAGCGAACAACAAGGCGAGAATCGTCGTGAAACGGACGGGTCGGGGTAGGGGCATGCCAGCAGCGCAAAGCATCACAGCGACCGGGGCAAGGATGGGATGCACCAAACCCGGAGGTATTTTCCGTTAAGTAAAAGGACAGTTCGCGCGAAAAAATTGCCCCGTGGGCCGGGCAGCTCACCCGCCCTGTTTGGCCAGCCACCGCTCAAATGCGGCCTGAAGCTCGGCGACGCGCACGGGCTTGCTCACGTAGTCGTCCATCCCGTGGGCGAGGCATTTTTCACGGTCGCCCTGCATGGCGTTGGCGGTGAGCGCGATGATGTAGACGGGAGATTTCCAGGGGCAGGCCAGGCCGGTGTCGAGTTCGCGCTTGCGGATGAGCTGCGTCGCTTCAAAGCCATCCATCTCGGGCATCTGGCAATCCATGAAAATCAGCGAGTAGGGGATGCGATGGAGCGCCTCGAGGACTTCGATGCCATTGCCGACGGCGTCGGCCGAGCAGTCGAGCTTCTTGAGCAAGGCGAGCGCGACCTTCTGATTCACGGCATTGTCCTCGGCGAGCAGGATGCGCGCGCCTTCGAGCTTGAGCTTCAATTCAGCCGAGAGTTTCGGCAATGGCGCGCTGCCCGGCTTTGGGACCCCGAGGCTGGCGGTTCCGGATCTGCCAATCACAGTGACCAGGCAATCGAAGAGGTGCGATTGCTTGACCGGTTTGTTGAGGGTCGCGTCGATGCCGGCGGCCTGCATCTCCTTGGCGTCGAGCGCGTGCCCCAAAGGGGTCAAGGCGATCAGCCGTGTGCTGGAGATGGCGGGGTCGGCCTTGATCGCGCGCGCGAGCGTGAGGCCGTCCATCTCGGGCATCTCGACGTCGAGCAGGGCGAGATCGTAGAGGTTGCCGGCGGCGGCGGCGGTCCGGAGCAGACGCAACGCCTCGTGCCCGCTGCTGGCGCTGCCTTTCTGGAGTTTCCACGCGAAGATCTGATGGCGCAGGACCTGGCGGCTCGTCGCGTTGTCATCGACGACGAGCACGCGCAGATTCGACCAGCCATCGCGTTCGCCCGCCAGGGGCGGCTGGTCACCGGAGGGTTTCTCGAGCTGGACCGTGAACCAAAACGTCGAGCCCTTGCCCGGTTCGCTTTCGACCCCGATCTCGCCATTCATCATGACGACCAGTTGCTTCGAAATGGCCAGGCCGAGGCCGGTGCCGCCATAGCGGCGGGTCGTGGAGGAATCGGCCTGGCTGAACGCCTGAAACAGGCGGGCCTGGACCTCGGGCGGGATGCCCACGCCGGTGTCGGTCACGGCGAAGCGGAGCACGATGGCCTGCTCGCTCTCGGACTGCCGGGCAACCCGGATGACGACTTCCCCGTCCTTGGTGAACTTGATCGCATTGCCAATCAGGTTCGTGAAGATCTGGCGCAACCGGCCCGGATCACCGCGCAACAGGCGCGGCACCTCGGGTGGCATGTCCATCACCAGCTCGATGCCCTTCGCCTGCGCGCGCTCGGCGAGCATGTCGAGGGTGCTTTCAATCGTCTCCATCAGGTTGAAGTCGAGGCTTTCGAAGGTGAGCTTGCCCGCCTCGATCTTGGAGAAATCGAGCACGTCGTTGATCACCGTGAGCAGCGTGTCGGCGCTCGTGCGGATCGTCTCGGCGTATTCGCGCTGGATGGGAGGAAGATCGAAATCCAGGAGCAGGCTCGTCATGCCGATCACGCCGTTCATGGGGGTGCGGATCTCGTGGCTCATGTTGGCGAGGAACTCGCTCTTGGCCTTCGCCCCGGCTTCGGCGGCATCCTTCGCGGCGTGCAACTCGCGGGTGCGCTCCTCGACGCGGGCTTCCAGCTCGGTGTTGAGCATGCGGAAGCGTTCCTCGCTGACGGAAAGGGCGGCTGATTTCTCGGTGGTTTCCTCGATCTGGCGGTTCAGTTGCGCATTGGTCGTGTTGAGCTCGGTGGTGCGTTTGGCGACGAGACGCTCCAGGCGCTCATTCTCGCGCCGCTGGAGAAAGGAGGTCAGCCAGATGATAAAGACCAGGAGGCTGACCGTCGCGACCCCATAGAGCACCCAAGCCAGCGTGGTGCGGAACCAGGGCGGCTGCACCGTGAACGCGAGCCGGGCCTCCGTTCCGCGCGTGGTGCCCCCGGCCACCGGGCGAACCCGGAAGACGTATTGGCCTTCTTTCAAACGGGTGAAGGTCGCCGAGCCGACGGCACCCGTCGAGACCCACTGGGTGTGGGCTCCTTCCAGCAGCACCTCGAAGGTGATGGGCGAAACGAAGGGATTGGCGGGTGCGGCGAAGTGGATGACCAGCGAGTTGTCGGCGTAGTCGAGCGGTTGCAGGGCGTCACCAGGAGCGAAGAGCAGGCGATTGCTGGCGGATAACTGAACGGAGGTGATCAGCGCCCGCAGCGGGCTGTCCGGCGATCGGGGCAGCCGGGGATCCATCCGGGCCAGCCGCCGTTTCTCAAACATCCAGATCACTCCGTCGGCTTCCGCCGTATAGTTGGTGGGCGCGAAGCCCACCGGCGCGATATTGACCGGGCGGTTGCCGCCGGTCGCACTGCGATCAATTACCTGGGGGGCACCGGTGATGGTATACCAAAGCCCTCCGGATTTATCCGTGACCGGACGTCCGCCGGCGATGGCCAGTTGCGGCAGGCGGGCCAGGAGTTCGCGATCCTCCACGAACTTCCGCTGGACATCATCAAAGCGAAAAAGACGGCTGCCCAGATGGAATCGGGCAAGGCCATCGAGCAGGTAGATCTCAACCCAACCCTCGGTGATACCGTCACGGGCCCCAAGGATCTGGAGCAGCGGATTTCCGTCGCGAGGATCCAGCCGGCCAATGCGGCTCGTGCCCAGCTCGAGCCATCCGATACCCGCCGAATCCACCTCGGAGCCGTAGCTGTCGCCCAGCTCGGGCATGGGGATTCGCTTGGCCGTGTAATTCTGGCCGGTCTGCTGGATCAGACCGTATTCGCCGCGGGCGACATAATACAGTCCATCCTTGGTGGAGGGGGCCACCCCGATCCGCGCATTCACGATGCCCGGAAGAATCAGCCTCCAGCCGGCCTTCTCGTAGACGTAGATTCCCTCGTCGTTGGGAGCGAACAACTGGCCGTCAACTTCCGTCAGCGTGAACAGGTAGCGCCCGGGTGGCGTGTCATCCTCAAACCGTTCCAGCCGGCCGCTGGCATCGTAGATTCCGTGCATCGCCCGGCCGTCGGCGAGAATCCAGAGCTGGCCGGCATGGCGCAGGGGCTGGGCGTAGGCGAGTCCGCTGGCGATGAGCGGCTCGAAATGCGAGATGGGGGAAGGGAACTCCACCCGGGCCACGCCATCGTTCAGCAAGGCCCACAGCACGCCGTCGCGCGCAAACTGCAGGCGCTGCACCCGGGCCAGACGGTGGTCGAGCGAGCGGTCGAGCACCTGCACCGTGCGACCCTCGCGGTCAAAAAAGACGATCCCGACGGTATCAATCGCCGCGGCGAAAAATCCTTCCCCGGTCGGGCAAAGATCGGTGATCCGGTGACGGTCGTTCAGCAACCCGGGCAGACCAAACGGACGGAATACTTTTCCGTCGAACAGCCGCAGGCCGGCGGAGCCGGTACCGACAAGCATCTGGCCGGGCCCAAACGGAATGGCGCAGGTCACGCTATCGCTCACCAGGGTGTCCCCGGCCCGCACGGATTCCGCAGCCCCGTCAGTCTTCAGACGAAAAAGCCCGCCGGAGGATTGGTCGCTGACATAGATGTCCTCCCCCGAGGTGAAAATCCGTTCAATGGCGCCGATATTGCCGGCAAAGCGGGCCGTCTGACCGGGTCGCCAGGAGACAATCGCCCCGTTGCCGCCATACCAGTACCAGTGGTCGGGGAACACCGCCACTGAAACCAACGTTGTGTTCCGGGTCGTCGCGTCCTTCGGCAGCTTCAGCACCGGCGTGAGATGCCAGCGCCCTCCCCCGCTCAATTCGATGCGGGCAAACCCGGTCTCGATGCCGGTGTAGACCCGGCCGTCGGTATCGACCGCCACCGAGGTAAAGATGGGCTGGCCTTCCTCCCTCGGGAAGGCTTCCCAGCGCACACCGTCGCCAAAGGTGAGTTCATTCTGCGAAGCCACCAGAATGCGACCATCGGGCATCAGATGCAGATCGATCGGGGCTGAGCTCAGGCCGAGGGTCTCCGGTCCCAGCACGGCGAAGGACGGTGCGCCGGACTCGACGATGCCCGCGGGTGCGGACGACATGGCTTGAGCGGTCACGCCGCCGACCCCAAGGGTCGCCGCCAGCGCCAGGGTGCAAATCAGGCGGCGAAAAACGGTGGCGGGATTATCCTGGATTTCCTGAGGGGAGAAGGGAGCGGGAATCATGGCGCGAAGACGACAGGGGTAGGCAAGAATGCGGGATAACTGGGGCTGAAACTTCATCAAGCATGACACGCACGGTTTGGAGAGCAATTGATGAATTGCCTGCCTTCCTGCGGGGCTTCCCGCCATCCACCCTGTCGCGCCAGCGCTCCGCCTTGTGGCGGCGTGGTGGTTCAGCAAAGGGCGGGTGCCGGTTCTTCGAGCGCGGCGCGGACCAGCTTGAGGAGGATTTCGGTCGTATAGGGCTTCGGCAGGAAGTGCTTCGCACCGGCCTGGGTGGCCTTGGCCACATTATCCCCGGAGTCGATGCCACTGGCGACGATGATCCTGAGGGCAGGATTGATGCGCTTGAGTGCCTGAACGGTCGCGGCGCCGTCCATGACGGGCATCATCATGTCGGTGATCACGAGGGCGATCTGCGGCGCCTGCTTGGCGTAGAGGGCGACCGCCTCGGCCCCGTCGCTGGCGGTGATCACGCGGTAACCGAAGGCTTCGAGTGTTTGCTGGGTGACTTCACGGATCGAAATCTCGTCGTCGACCACCAAGACAAGTTCATTCCGGCCGCGCGGCAGCTCGGCCGAAAGGGGATGGGCGCTGACGACAGGCAGGATGGCCCGGTCGGCCGGCAGGTAGATTTTGAACGTGGTGCCCCGGCCGACCTCGCTCTCGACGTTCAGGAAACCGCCGTGGCTCTTGACGATGGTGTGCACGGTCGCGAGACCGATGCCGGTACCCTTGCCCGGTTCCTTGGTCGTGAAGAAGGGGTCGAAGATACGCTCGCGCAGTTCCGGTGGAATGCCGAGGCCGGTGTCGGTGACCTGCAACAACACATGCGGGCCGGCTTTCGCCTCCTGGCTCATGCTGGCAAATTGGCCGGCCACGGTGAGGTTGGTCGCCGTCAAAGTGAGCGTGCCCCCGTGAGGCATGGCATCACGGGCGTTGACGGCGAGATTGATCAGCACCTGGTGGAGCTGCGTCGGATCACCATTAATGAGCCAGAGGTCCTGGGGCACATCGGTCACGATCCGGATGTTACGGGGGAAGGTTTCGTTGATGATACCCTCGAGGTCGTCGATCAGGTGCCGCAGCTTGATGGCGACCCGCTGGCCCTCCAGCCCCCGGGCGAAGGTGAGGACCTGGCGTACCAGGTCGGCCCCGCGACGGGTGTTGGCATGGATGATTTCGAGGATTTTGCTGCTCCGCGGGTCATGGCCCAGGTCGAGCTGGAGCAGCTCGATCGACATCATGATGGGCGCGAACACATTGTTCAAGTCGTGGGCGATGCCGCCGGCGAGCGTCCCGATGCTATCCATGCGCTGGGCCCGTAGGGACTGCTCCTCCAGGATTTTTTCCCTGGTGAGGTCGCGCATGCCACCCACCATGCGGACGGCCTTGCCGGCCGCGTCATGGAGGATGTAGCCGCGGTCCTGTACGAAGGCATGGCTGCCGTCCTTCCGCTGAAAGCGATACTCCGCGCTCCAGCCCTCCGTGCAGTTGTTGATGGCGCGATGGATGCTCTCGATCACGTGGGGGCGGTCAACCGGATGCATGCGACCGGTCCAAGCCTCGACGCTGGGCTCGATCTCCCCGGCGGCGAAGCCGAAGGTGGTGAGGAAGCCGTCGTTCCACCAAAGGGTGTTGGCCGTGAGGTTCCAGTCCCAGACCACATCGCTCACGGCGCGGGCCACGAATTTAAACCGTTCCTCGCTCGCGCGGAGGGCCCCCTCGGCGGCTTTGCGCTCCGTGACGTCCTGCATGGTCCCAAATTCCCGGACGGGCCGGCCCTCGCTGTCCCGCAGTGTCTCGGTGATATGATGGACGTGCCGCACCTCCCCGTCAGGGCGGATGATGCGATGTTCGAAATCAGCTCGGTGCAAACTTTCCGTGGCGACCTTCTTCTGCTGTTTCACGAATGCGAGATCGTCTGGGTGCACCAGGCGGTAAAAGACCCCGGAGTTTGGCGGAAAATCCTTCCGCGCTATACCGAGGATCCGGTACACTCCGTCGGACCAAAGTAAGCGACGCTCGGCAAAATCGTATTCCCAGTCGCCGAGGCGGGCGATCCGCTGGGAATTTTCGAGTCGCGCATCGGCAAGACTGGATTCCCTCCTGCGGTGGGACAGGCGCCGCTCGTGAAGGACTGGCTGGCCGGGTTTATCGATCATGGATAGTCCCTTAGCGGTTTACCTGGCCCGGCCCGGCCGGTTTTTCAGCAAATTCCAGGGCCACGTCCAGCGTGTCCATGAATTCCTTCACCTTGATGGGTTTGGTGAGGTAACGGAAAAATCCCACCTCGAGGCCCAGCTCGATGTCGCGGGCCATCGCGTTGGCGCTGAGGGCCACGATGGGGATGTGCGCGGTGGCCGGGTCCTCGCGCAGGATGGTCAGTGCATCGATCCCGCTGATGCCCGGCAGATTGATGTCCATCAGAATCACCTCCGGCAGGGAGGCTCGTGCCAGCTCGATGCCGAGAGTCCCGTTCACCGCCGTCAACAGCCTGAAGTCAGACCGCCGCGCGATGAGTTGCTCGACCAGCTCCATGTTCGCCGGGTTGTCCTCGATATAGAGCAGGGTGCGCAGCCGGGCGCCGACTGGTGGGCGCAATTGCGCCGGGATGGCGGGGGCGGCTCCGTCCACGGCCAGGACTGGCGCTGCCGTCGAGCGCAGTTCGACCCAGAATACGCTGCCCAGCCCGACGCTGCTTTCCACGCCGAGGACGCCCTCCATCAGTTCGGCCAGTTGCTTGGTCACCACGAGGCCGATGCCGGTGCCGGCTATGCCACTGGCTTCCTGGCCGAGACGATTGAACGGTTGGAAGAGTTGCGCCATTTTTTCCGGCAGCAGGCCCGCGCCGGTGTCCGTGACGCTGATGCGCGTGCGTTCCGGGGTGATCGCGGTGCAGTCCACGACCACCGTGCCCTCCGCCTTGTTGTATTTGATCGCGTTGGAAAGCAGGTTGATGACGATTTGCTTCAGGCGGGTCCGGTCAGCCCAGACATAGCTGGGGTCGCCGAACCGGGGAAAGGACATGCGGATGCCGCGCTGTTGCGCCTGCGGTTCCATCATGGCCTTGCATTCGGCCATGACATGGGACAGCGACACCGGCTCGAGCGACAGTGACACTTTGCCGGACTCGATCACCGCGAGGTCGAGGATTTCGTTGATCAACTTCAACAGATGCCATCCCGCCTGGAGAATCTGGGCAATGTGTCCGGCCTGCATGGCCGTAGGCGCCGGGTTGGCAGTTTCCATCAGCTGGGCGAAGCCGAGGATCGCATTGAGCGGGCTGCGCAGTTCATGGCTCATGCTCGAGAGGAAGTCCGATTTGGCGAGGTTGGCTTTTTCCGCCGCGGACTTGGCACTTTCCAGCTCGACATTTGATTCCTGCAGCGCCCGGTCGAGACGTTTGCGCTCAGTAACGTCGCGCGCCGCGGCGAACACGCCCTGCAGCCGCCGGTCCCGGTCGTAGAAGGTCATCGCATTGTAGGAGACCACGGTTTCCTTGCCGTCCCGGGCGCGGGCGGTGAGTTCGTAATTGGTGACTTTCTTTTCGCTCAGCACCCGCTTGATGGCGGCCTCGGCGCGCTCCGGATCAGTAAAGTAATTCTTGGACGGTGCCCCGATCAACTCGTCGCGCGTGCAGTCGGTGAGCGTTTCCATCTGCTTGTTGACGTCGGTGATGATGCCGAGCGGATCGGTGGTCATGATCGCGTCGATGTTCGACTCAATGAGTGAACGTGTGTAGAACTGCTGGTCGCGCAGCCGCTGATCGAGCTTCTTCTGTTCTTCTTCCACCTGCTTGCGGGCGGTGTTGTCCGTGCCGATGAGCAGGTAGCCGATGATGGCGTTTTGCGCGTCGCGCAGGGCCGTGACGGAGACGACGGCGGGGAAGCGCGTCCCATCCTTGCGGATGTAGGTGAGCTCGTAGATGTCCTCGATGCCGCGCGAGGCCTTGAAGACGAGGGCCTCGAAGCCCGGCGTGATGGTGGTCGCCAGTTCAGCGCTCAGGGCCTTGGCGCGGGCGATGACTTCCTGCGGGTCGGAGATGTCGGCCGGGGTGATCTTGTTCATCACATCGGCGGCCGCGTAGCCGAGCATGCGCTCGGCGCCGACATTGAAGATCTGGATGACGCCCTTGGCGTCGGTGGCGATGCTGGAGAAGTTGGCGCTGTTGAAGATGGCGCTCTGGAGGGCGCCCGCCTTGAGCAGGGCCTCTTCCGCCCGCTTGCGGGCGCTGTTGTCGGTGCCGATGAGCAGGTAGCCGATGATG
>JAYUBB010000317.1:0-10109 GCA_043741015.1 Opitutaceae bacterium | reverse complement strand
CGCGGCTCCGGGATCATCCGACGATCTGCACAGAACATGGTTCGGCTCTGACTCCGGCGCCCACTATCGGTTCCACTATTTTGCAAACACACCCTAGGAACTCGAGCAGCACTCGTCGCTTGTCTTTGAGATACTCCGGAAAGTTTCTTTGGAATCCCTTTTCCTGGTCGAAATAAAACATCGCACGCTTCAGGGCGTCTTCCGCTTTTGCCTCATCCTTTTCAATAAGGTATATCGATGCGAGCCTAAGCCACGACAGATCAACCCGGTCGATTCTCACGCCACGCTCCGTCTTTGCAATTTCAAGGTAAGGTTCAGCGTGTTGCAAAAAGGCAATCAAGGCGCGCTTGGCGGCCTCTCTATCGCTTCCTCGGCAATACACACGTTCAAGCTCAACACATTCCTTGCTCAACCGCAGGACAGTTTGTTTCAAGGGTTCTTGCGGCGCCTCGGGTTTTGATTGGCTTGCTGGAGGCTGTTCGGCCGCCACGGATCTGGCCGCACCCGGAAATGTGAATTTGCCAAAAAGCTCTCCGCTCCAGACGCCATACTGTTCGCCAAAGTCATGGCTCACTGAATACGAAAAGAATGCCGATATTTTATCCGGGCCAATATCGGAATATAGCGATTCCCCTATATATAATTCTGCAAATTCGCCCGGCCTTAATTCTACAGGCTCAAACTTGCTGATTGGCGCTCGAATTTTGTGTCCGTTGTTTTTGCTAACGCTAAAGCCGAGGTCTCGATGTATGATTTCGCCGTCGCTGGTACTTCCTTCCACTGGATTCTCTCGTGTGACTACTCTGACTGTGTTTGCGCCTGTATTCTCTACAAGGGCATGAAGGTAATAGAGCCATGTTCCTGATCCATGTGCCGTGGTCTGCCCTTCGTCCATGACCGGGCTCGGTCTCCTTACGGTCACTTCTAGGTGAAGCCGAATTCCGTTCTGTTCTAATTCCGTCGGGTCCGCGCATGCCACGATTGCGGCAAGGGCAGACACCCAAGGCATCAGCATGACCTTTTTGATTTTCATGGATTTGTCCTCTGTCGCACCGCTTCGAAAAGCGTGATGATTGTCGCCATGGCGACGTTGAGCGAGTCGGCCTGGCCGGCCATGGGGATGCGGACGAGCAGGTTGCTCTCCTTCAGCCAGAAGTCGCTCAGGCCGTATTGTTCGCTGCCCATCACAATCGCCAGCGGCCCGCGCAGGTCGGCGTGCGAGTAGAGATTCGGCGTGTCGGGCGTGGTCGCGACCACCCGGATGCCTTTCTCCACCAGGAACGCGTGCACCGAGGCGCTGTCCGCCACCACGATCGGCACGGAGAACAGCACCCCCGTCGAGGCGCGCACAACGTTCGGATTGAAAATATCCGTCACCGCATCGCACACGATCACGGCGTCGCAGCCGGCCGCGTCGGCGCTGCGCAAAATGGTGCCGAGGTTGCCCGGCTTTTCGATCGCCTCCACCACGAGCAGAAACGGGTGGACGCCCAGCTTCAGGTCAGCCAGCCCGTGCTTCCACTGCGCCGCGACGGCCAAGAGCCCGTCGGGCCGCTCCCGGTAGGCCACCTTGGCAAAAGCTTCCTTGGAGAGTTCGAACAATTGCGCTCCGGCCTGTTTCGCCTGCTCGATCAGCGCGGGCTCGTTCTCGCCCAGAAACCACTCCGGCGAAAAATAAAATTCCTTCGGGTGGACGCCTTTCTCCAGCGCCCGACGCACCTCGCGGTAGCCCTCGATCAAAAACAGGCCCGCGTCGTCGCGGTCGCGCCGCTCGCGCAGCTTCACAAGCTGCTTCACGCGGGGGTTCTGGAGGCTGGTGATCTTTTCCGGAGGCACAGCCCGGTTTTAGACAGAATGAACAGAATGAACAGAATGAAACCCCGGATTTTTCTGCTTACATTTTGTCCATTCTGTAAATTCTGTCTTATCCGTGGGCAAAAAGAAATTCAACGACCAACCCTTCCCTTATCGCACCGAGCTGGAGCTGGAGATCGCCACGCTGACCAACCTCGGCGTGGGGCTGGGCCGCGTGCCGATGGGCGACGGTAAATGGGTCGTGATGGTCCCTTTCACGCTGCCGGGCGAGAAGGTCCGGGCCCGGGTCTATCGCAACCACAAGAACTACTCCGAGGCCGACCTGCTGGAAGTCCTTACCCCGTCGCCGCACCGGATCGCCCCGCGCTGCGAGCTCTTCGGTCGCTGCGGCGGCTGCCAATACCAACACCTCACCTATGCCGAGCAGCTCAAGTGGAAGCGTCAGCAGGTCGAGGAACTGTTGAAATTCATGGCGGGCGTCGAGTTCGCCGTGGCTCCGGTCATCGCCTCACCCAAGGAGTTTGGCTATCGCTCGAAGATCACGCCGCACTTTCAGGCGTGGAGCAAGGGACGGGAAGCCGGGGAACCGGCGGCAATTGGTTTTCTTAAGCAAGGCTCACGGTTCGAAATCGTGGATGTGCCGCAGTGTCCGATCGCCACGCCGGAGATCAACGCCAAGCTCCCCGAGGTGCGCGCCAAGACGCTGCATCGCCTCGCCGCCGGCGAATACAAGCGCGATGCCACGCTGCTGCTCCGCCACGCGCAGGAGGGTGTCATCACCGACTACGAGGCCGTCGTTCACGAACAGGTGGGCGCGTTGAAACTGCACTTCCTCGCCCGGGACTTTTTCCAGAACAACCCGTTCATCCTCCCCGTGTTCACAGGATACGTGCGCGAACAGGCCGCCGGCAGCGGAGCAAAGTTTCTTGTGGATGCCTATTGCGGCAGCGGTCTGTTCGCCCTCAGTTGCGCACCCGCCTTCGAGAAAGTCACCGGCATCGAGTTGAGCGCGACCTCGGTGAAGTTCGCCACGGAGAATGCGACGGCCAATGGCATCGCCAATGCAACCTTTCGCGCCGGAGACGCGGCGCAGATCTTCGCGGGGTTGGAATTCCCGCCCACTGACACGGCCGTCGTGATCGACCCGCCGCGCAAGGGCTGCGACGCGCCGTTCCTCAACCAGCTTTTTGCCTACGGCCCGCGCACCGTGGTTTATGTGTCGTGTGACCCGGCCACGCAGATGCGCGACCTGAAGGATTTTCTCGCCGCCGGCTACCGGCTGACCGCCGTGCAACCCTTCGACCTTTTTCCCCAGACCCGCCACCTCGAATGCGTGATCACGCTGGTGCGACTATAGGTTTCAGCGGTTCTCCAGCCACTCCGGGCTGGAGTATTGCTCGACGAGGCCGCTGACCTCGGCCTCCTTCAAGTCCGGCCAGGGTGTCCGAACCAGCCTGGCGCCGAGGGCGCGGGCTAATCCAGAGATGAAGTCCTCTTGGAATTTCTCCCAATCAACGGCGCCGACCCGGCTCTTCTCGATCGAGCCCTGGAGGAGGAGGCCGTGCTTGTTGCGCTTCATGGCGGCGCCGGCGATCTTGGCTCCGGTGGCGGTGTTGAGCACATCGTAAAGCTCCGGCCGCTCGAAGCAGATGGTCGGGCCCTCCTCGGTTGGATGGCGTTTCTCCTGCAGGGCGACGGGTTCGCCCAACGCGCACATGGCCACGGCGAGACAGGCATGGACCTCACGGTAAGCCTGCGTGGCGGGGGCGTCGAAAAGCGGATGCGCGCGCGGAATCACGAGGCAATACGTCCAGTCGTTGCGATGGTCTACAATGCCCCCGCCGGTGGGCCGGCGGCACAGGTCGAACGTTTCACCGGGCGGGAGATTCGCACGGACGTAGTCGATGGCCTGGCTCAGGCCAAAGGTGCAGGCCGCACTCCGCCACTCGTAGTGGCGGAACCGCGCGGCAACCGGCTCCGGGTAGCGCTGGAGGAGCAGGAAATCCAGCGCCATGTTCTCGGCGGCACCGGCGGTGCGGACGGGGAGCGCGTGCAGTTGCATTACTTCTTCAAGCGGTGGGCGCGGCCCTGGCGGAGGGCCTCGGGCAGTTCCGGCAGGTTGTAGAAATTGGCGAAGGCGAGCGCCCCCTGCGCGGCTTCGCGCGGGGGCAGGGGCTCCGCTTCACGCATCGCGCCGGCAATGATGGCCGCCAGTACCGGCGGCTGGATCTCGGCCCAATTCCGCTGCCGGATCGCACCACCCTCGGCGTAGTAGAGGCGGCGGTCCGGCCCGACGTAAACCTTGATCTCCTTGGGGGATGTGCCTGTAAGCTCACGGACGATCAGGGGCTTTTCCCGGCTGTAGTTTTGCAGGGTCGTGGCCAACCAGCCGAAGAGGGCCTGGATGCGCTGGAGAACCTGGGCGCGGATTTTGGCCTCGGGCTTGCCGAGACCCGGGGACTTCGGGTCGCGAAGGTCCCGCGCCAGCTCGGCAAAGTTGTATTCCTGCATGGCGCGAGAACGCTTGTCGCGGAGTTCCTCGCGCCAGTCGGCCAGGGTGGCGGCGATGCGGTCGGTCGGGAGGGCAAAATCCGCCGGGTCCTCCTGCGTCATCAACGCAGAGAGGGCCGCCTGACTCGCGTCGGCCTCGGACTGGGCCTGCTGGTGCCGGTTCCAGGCGCGCAGGGAAAAAATGAATGCGACCACCAGCAACGCCAGCGCGATCCCCGCCGCACCTTTTTGCATCCGGGTAAAGCCGTGGCCGGGCGGTGGAAGTTCCTGCAGTTCCTCCTCGGAAGGCGGTTCGGGCTCGACCGCACCGATAGTCTGGGCCTCGAGGAGCAGTTTGTAGATGGGAATGGCTTGCGAAATGTTTTTTAATTCGCGCGCGCCCAGGCGTGTGACCTGCAGGGCGAGCTTGTTCCGGACGACATCATAGACGGTCTGGGAGATGCAGATGCCGCCCGGCTCGGCCTCGGCCTGCAACCGCGCGGCAATGTTCACGCCGTCGCCCATGACGTCCTGATCATTGACGAACACGTCGCCGAGGTGGATGCCGACGCGGTGCGTGAGGCTCTCGGCCGCCGACCGGTTCTTCGCCAGCCCGGCAAAGGCCCGCTGCATGGCGAGCGCACAGGCCACGGCCTGCACGGCGCTGGAAAAATACAGGAGCAGCCCGTCCCCGGTGCTCTTGAGCACGGAACCATGATGTTGGGTGCAGATCTCCCGCATCTCCGCAAAGTCCCGCCGGAGCAGCCGCAGAGTCGTCTCCTCATCGGTCTGCATGCGCGCGCTGAAATTCACCACATCGGTGAAGACGATGGCCGCCAGTGAACGCTGGCCGGGGCCGAGCGGAGGGGGCGGGTTGGTTTCCATGGCGTGTCTACAGTGCTAGGTGTTTCCGCGGGCGGGCGCAACGCCTATGGTTGGCCTGGCCGTTATTTTGCCCCGGCATCAAGCAAGACGCGGACCTTGGTCAGCAGCGAGCTCAAGGCAAACGGTTTGGGCAGATGCGCCACGGCGTGCCCGGGAAATCCCGGCAGATCGGGCATCTTGGGGGCCGTGCAGATCACGCGCAACTCCCGGTTGGCCATGAAGATTTTGTGCAAAAACACCTCCGCCAGCCCGGCTCCGTTATCAATGATGACCAAATGGGGCCAGGCATCCGGTTGGTCCGCCTGCGCGACTGTGGGCGCTTCCGTCGCGGTGTAGCCGTCGAGGGTGAGGATGCCCGCAATCATTTTGCGGAGTCCCGCATCCTGTTCGATCACGAGGACGGATTCCGTGCCCTGCTCCGACCGCAAGACACCGAGGGCGGTGATCCCGGCGTCCTCCGGTTCAGCCGTTTCGGGAAGCAAAACCTCGAACGTCGTGCCTTTGCCCGGCACGCTGCGCACCGTGATGTACCCCTGGGCCTGACGGATAATACCCCGGGCGGTCGACAGACCCAGCCCTGTGCCGTTCGGCTTGGTGGTGTAGAAAGGCTCGAATATTTTTTTCCCGACATCGGGATCAAAGCCAACGCCCGTGTCGATCACCTGCAGTACCGCATAGGAACCCGGGGGCGGCCCGCCAATCCGCCGCTTGGCGGTGATCTGGTGGTTGCGGGTGCGCAGGGTGAGCCGCCCACCGTCCGGCATGGCGTCACGGGCGTTGAAGCACAGGTTGAGCAACACCTGCTGGAAGTAGCTGGGGTTGATGCGCGCGTTGCCGAGGTCCGACGCCAGTCGCAGTTCGACCTTGATGGTCTTCTCGCACACCCGCCGGATGATCTCGGTGATTTCGCGGATAAGCGTGTTGAAGTTCACGACCCCGGTCTCGGTCTCCTGCCGGCGGCTGAACTCGAGAATCTGCCGCGCAATGGCCGAAGCCTTGAGACCGGCCCGGTGGATCTCCTGCAGGTCTTTGTGTGCGGCAGGTACGTGCGCCACCTTCGGGTCCATGATCTCGCAGTAGCCATTGATGACGGAAAGCAGGTTGTTGAAATCGTGGGCCACGCCGCTCGCAAGCAGTCCGACCGTGCCGAGCTTCTGCGCCTGCTGCAGGGCCGCACGCTGGCGCCAAAGATCGGAGCGGTCGTGATAGACCACGATCAATGGTCCGCCTGCCTTGCCGGCCCTGGCCCGGTATTTCCAACTGGCGTAGAATTCCGTGCCGTCCTGCCGGTAAAGCCAGCCCTCGCCGCCACCCCGGCCCGGGGTCTGGCCGGCCGGCCGGCCGTGCCGAAGCACCGCCACCTCGGTCCGCGGCCCGTGGAGCAGGCGGGTGTTTTTGCCCACAAGCTCGGCGAGGGTGTAGCCGGTCAGTTCGCAAAATTCGCGGTTGGCAAACTGGATGGTCGCGCCGCCTTCCACCCAGCCGGCCGTTGTCATGATCGCAGGGTCGGGCAACGCGGCGATCACCGCCCGGTCGGCTGGCGGGTTGATGGTTTTGCGGGCCATGGGTCAGGGGGCGAGCCGCTCCACCACCCATTCCCCGCCGGTCTCCAGGCGGTAGCGCAACCGGTCATGCAGGCGGCTCCGCCGCCCCTGCCAGAATTCAACCGTCTCCGGCGCCAGCCGGTAGCCGCCCCACTGCGGTGGCAGCGGCACCACGCCGCCTTCGTATTTTTTCTCCACCACCCGGTAGCTTTCCTCGATGATGGCGCGACCCGCCACCACGGTGCTCTGCGGCGACGCCCAGGCGGCCAGTTGGCTGGTGCGCGGCCGGCTGTGGAAATACACCTCTGCCTCTTCACGGGAAACGCGAACCACGACCCCCTCCGCAATCACCTGCCGCTCCATCGCCACCCAGGGGAAGAGGAGCGTCGCCCGTGCGTTGCCGGCCAGTTCGCGGCCCTTGCGGCTCTCGTAATTTGTATAAAAAACGAATCCCCGGCCGTCACACGCCTTGAGCAGCACCGTGCGGGCGGCAGGGCGGCCGTCGCGCCCCGTGGTTGCCAGCGTCATGGCGTTGGGCTCGGTGAGCTTGGCCGCCTCAGCCTCGGCAAACCACTGCTCGAACTGCCGAAACGGGCTCTTCGCGAGGTCTTTTTCAAGCAACCCCGCCAACCCGTAGTCTTTGCGCATGTCAGCCAGTGCCATATTGGCCGTCATCGTGCCACCGCTCTCCACCCTGTCAAAATCATCCGCGCCGGGCAGTCGCGGCTGGCCTGTCCGGCCGGAAACTGCCTAGCTTTCCTTTCCCCGCCCATGACGCCCGCCCGCTATCTCGCCCGCCACCAAGCCGACCTCGTCCGCTTCCTCCAGCAGCTCGTCCGTTTGCGCACGGTCAATCCTCCGGGGGAGAACTACGGCGCGATCACTACTCTACTGGCTGACACCCTGCGCGGCCTCGGCCTGCAGGTCCGTCGCGTACCCATCCCTCGCGCACTCCAACGCAAAACCCAGCCCGACCTGCTCGGTTACCCCCGCTATAACGTCATCGGCTTCTGGGACGCAGGCGCGAAGAAGACCGTCCACTTCAACGCCCACTACGATGTCGTCCCCGTCTCCAGCCAGTGGCGCCACGGCAGCCCGTTCAGCGGAACTGTGGACCAGGGCTGGATCTACGGCCGGGGCACCTCCGACATGAAGGGTGCCATCGCCAGCATCGTCTATGCGTTGAAGGCGCTGCGCGCCACCGGCACCAAGCCCAACTTCAATCTCGAGGTCTCTTTCACCGCTGACGAAGAGACCGACAGCACGCTCGGCACCGGCTGGGTTGCCGACCACGGCCGGCTCCGCGCCGACTATGCCATTGTCGGCGAGGGCGGCGAAGGCGACGCCGTCTGCTGCGGCCACAACGGGGTGGTGTGGCTCAACGTGCACGTGCATGGCCGCGCCGCCCACGGCTCGATCCCGCACCTTGGCGTCAACGCCCTTGAAAAAATGTCTGCACTCGTGCTCGCTCTCGACGGCTATAAAAAAATCCTCGCCCGGAAAAGATTCCGCGCCCCCGACGGCAAGAACCTGACCCCCACGCTCAACCTTGGCGGCGTCTTCGCGGCTGGCGAAGGCGGCAAGGTCAACACGGTGCCGGCCGCCGCCAGCTTCACGATCGACCGCCGCCTGCTGCCGATCGAAACTGTCGCCGCCGCCGAGCGCGACCTCCGCGCCTATCTACGGCAGGCGGCGGCGAAAATCCCCCAATGCCGTATCACGGTCGATAAAATCTCCGACAACCACCCCAGCTATCGCGCCCCGGCCACGCCGTTTGCCGCCGCACTGAAGCGGAGCGTCGCGCGCGTCCGCCGCCGGCCCGCGAAATTCTGCGTCTCTACCGGGTTCAACGACATGCATTTCTTCGCCAACGTCCTCCGCCTCCCCACGCTCGGTTACGGCCCCGGCGGGCAGAACTACCACGCCGTGGACGAACGCGCCCGCCTCAAGGATCTCGTCGAGGCCGCCACGATCTACACCGACCTGCTGACCACATTCGAGGGCTGACCTCGCTTCGCGGTCCCGGCCGGATCATGCTCACGGCGATGGCGGCGAGCGGGTCCGAAAAGCAACGCCCCTGCGGCCGGCCGAGACCATGTCCGCAGCTAATGGCAATCCATGCGGAGCCAACCGCACGAAGCGTGCTATAGTGGTAGCAACCCAAGAAAGGACCAAATGCCCATCATCAAAATTCATCTCGAACATGCCGAAAATGACGCGGTCGAGCGGCTCGCCGACCGCATCGGCACCCGATCAGAGGACGTGGCCTATGCCGCGCTGAACCGCCTGATGCTCGCGGCGAAGGATCGCGACGTGCAAAACGACATCGTGCTCACGCGGCGCTGGCGGCAGGACAACCTGCCGCTGTGGAGCGACAGCGCCGGCTCGGTGCACAACTACGAGGGCATGACGCCCTGCGAACCGGCGAAGAGTAAATATTCGGTGTAGCCCGTCTAGGGTCGCGTCACAACCAGCAGATCGCGCAAGGCTGCGCCGACCGCCGGAAACCTGAAGGTCATGCCCGCCGCCTGTAATCGCGACGGGCTGCAGCGCTGCCCGTGCAGCGCAAGGTTGGGCTCGGTGGCGAGAAGCCGGCTCGCCACCAATCGCACCACGAATTCCGGTGCGGCCGGGCACCAAGGCCGGCCAACCGCGGCCCGCAACTCGCGCATGAACTCGGCGTTTGTCACCGGTGCAGGCGAACAGACGTTGTAGGCCCCGGACATTTCCAGTCGCGTCAGCGCCGCCTGAAAAACACCCAGCAAATCCTCGCGATGGATCCAACTGAGGTATTGCCGGCCGCTCCCGGCGGAGCCGCCGAGGAAGCGCCGGGCGAGCTTCACCAGCGGCGGCAATGCGCCGTGCTCCGCGTCGAGCACCACGCCGATGCGCAGTACGACGCGGCGGACGCCGGGCATTTCAACGGCGTGAAAGGCTTCCTCCCATTGCCGGCAGGTTTCGGCAAGAAACCCCGGTCCCGGGGCCAGGGACTCCTCGCAGAAACGGTCGCCGGCATTGCCGTAATAGCCCGTGGCACTGCACTGCACCCAGACCGGCGGCGGGTTCTTGGCGCGGGCATAGCCCTTGGCCAAGGCCTTCACCGCGTTGAGGCGCGACTCGAGGATTTCGCGGCCGTTGGCCAGCGAATGCACGCAGTTGATGGAACGGCCGGCCAGGTTGACCACTGCCGCGGCGCCCTCGAGTTCGGCGGCCCAGGCGCCGCCCGTCTCGCCGTTCCACTGGACCTCGCGGAAGGACGCGGCTTCCCTTGGATCACGGGAGAGCACGACTACTTCCCAGCCTTCGGCCGCCAATTTGTGCCCAAGCGCCTGCCCGAGAAATCCGCTGCCGCCGGCGAGGACCACCTTGTTTGCC
>JAYUBB010000316.1:0-28492 GCA_043741015.1 Opitutaceae bacterium | reverse complement strand
CGCCCTCTCTGTCTCCGGCATCCGCGAGAAGATCATCAACGGGATCCCCTTCCAGTTGAAGATGGCCATCACCTGTGGCGTCGGCCTTTTCATCGCCTTCATCGGCCTGAAAAACGGCGGGCTCATCGTTGCCGACCCCAATACCCTGGTCACCCACGGCAACCTCGGCACTCCGTCCGTCCTGCTTTTCTTCGCCGGCCTCCTCCTGACAATCATCCTCGTCGCCCGCAACGTGCCCGGCGCCATCATCCTCTCGATCCTGGCCATCACCCTTGTCGGCCTCGTCGTGCCCGACGGCCATGGCGGACACCTGACCAAGTGGCCGGACCGCATTGTCGCCGCGCCCGCCTCGATGGAAGCGACCTTCTTCCGGTTGAATTTCAACTTCCTCACCCAGGAACCCGTCAAGGCCGTCACGGTCATTCTCACGCTGCTGCTCATCGCGCTCTTCGACAACATCGGTACGCTCATCGGCGTCGCACAGCGCGCCGGTCTCCTCGACCGGGACGGACGTTTGCCCGGCGCGGGCCGGGCCCTCATTGCCGACTCTATTGCGGTGATCCTGTCTTCGCTCTTCGGCACATCCAATGTCGTGAGTTACATCGAGTCCGCCTCCGGCGTCGCGGCCGGCGGCCGCACCGGGCTGACCGGTGTCGCCGTGGCCATCCTTTTCCTGCTGGCGCTCTTCTTCACCCCGCTGATCCTGGCGATGCCTGCCGTCGCCACCGCCCCGGCGCTCGTGGTCGTAGGCATCTTCATGTTCCAGTCGGTGGCCGACCTGAATCTCAAGGATTTCCACCAGGTCGCTCCGGCTTTCCTCATCATCCTCGGCACCCCGCTCACGTTCAGCATCGCCGAAGGCATCGGCCTGGGATTGATCGGCTTCGCCCTCGTCCACCTTTGCACCGGCCGCGCCAACCAGGTGTCGTGGCTGATCTACGTCCTGGCCGCCATCTTCGGCCTGCACCTGTTCCGCGACCTGCTGGCGGGGATATTTTGAGCAATACGGTAATATTCCGCCCTTTCGCAGCTCCCACCTGTCATGCAACGTCTGACCACTCTCGAGAAAGTCGAGCTGTCCACCATTCCAGTCGTCACCACTCTGGCGTGGTTCGCACCGCTGGGCGCCTCATACACGCTGAGGATTGGCGGACTCATCACGGCCGCCTCGTTGCTGCTGCTGCTCCAGGGTTTTTGCCGCGACGTCTGGCTCGGGTTCGCCGCCCGGCGGGCCACCGCCAAACCCGACCCGCATCACGCCCAGTGCATGTGCGTTGAATCGGCCCTCGGCCTGACGGGCATCCTCGTTGCGGCCGGTCTCACCGCCTTCGGCTTTGGTCCGGACATCGCGGTCACCTCGATGGAACGGACGGTCGGAGTCGGGGCGGTGCTCGTGGCGGGATATCTGTTGAAGGACTTCGTCTTCGAGTGGTCGCCGTGGAAGCTCTATCGCGCCAAGGACCACGCCACGCTCCACTTTCGCTGGAAGCGCTGAGCCTCAGCCCTTCGGTTTCGCGCTCACGACGAGCAGCGGAATGGTCGTGTTGTGCCGCACCCGGTCGATGGTGCTGCCGTGCATGATGTCGGCGAACAGCTTGTGCCCGTGCGAGGCCAGCGCGATGAGGTCGCAGCCGTTCGCCTCGGCGGCCTTGACGATCTCATTGGGCGGATTGCCGAGGGCCAGCAGAATTTCAACCCTAAGCCCCGAGCCAGTGAGTCGCACGGCGGTCGTCGAAAGATAATCGTGGTCGGCCTTCATCTCGTCTGACACGGCCAACTTCAACTGTTCATAATTGCGCGCCGCCCAACCGTCGGCGACATGCAACAGCAGCAGTTCCGCGCTCATTTTCCGGGCAAACTCGGTGATGTGCGGCAGCAGGCACTCATCCGCCGGGCCGTTTTCGAGGGCGACAAGGATCTTCCGATACATGGTCAACTTCCGGTCAGGCCCGCGATGTCGAGGAGCAGTTTCACGTTGAGGGCAATGATAACCAAAGTGACCGTCCAGCCGAGCAGTTTTATCCACCAAGGATTGATGAATTCGCCCATCTTCGCCCTCTCGCCGGTGAATCGCATTAGCGGCCAGCAGGCAAAGCCGAGCTGCATGCTGAGGCAGACCTGGCTGGCGACCAACAACTGGGTGGACTTCTCCTCCCCGTAAATCCCGATCACCACCACGGCGGGTACAATGGCAATGCCCCGGGTGATCAGCCGGCGCAGCCACGGCCGCAGACGGATATTAAGGAACCCCTCCATGACGATCTGGCCGGCGAGGGTGCCGGTGAGAGTGGAATTCTGTCCGGAGGCGAGCAACGCCACCGCGAAAAGTATGCCGGCAAACGAAACGCCCAGCACACCGTCGAGCAGGTGATAAGCGTCCTGGATCGCCGCCACATCGGCATGGGCGGTGCCATGAAAAGCCGCCGCCGCCAGCACGAGGATGGCGCCGTTGATGAAGAGCGCGAACATCAGCGCAAAGGTCGAGTCGATGGTGGCGAACTTGATCGCCTCGCGCTTGCCCCCGGCCGTTTGCTCGTATTTCCGCGTCTGCACAATCGAGGAGTGCAGGTAGAGGTTGTGCGGCATCACCGTGGCCCCGAGAATGCCAATCGCGATGTATAGCATGGCCGGATTGCGGATGATGTCGGTGATGGGCACGAAGCCTGCCAACACTCCGCCCACAGCGGGCTTGGCCAGAAAGAGCTCCACGGCAAAGCAGGTGCCGATGGTCAGGATGAGCGTGATGACCACGGCCTCGAGCCAGCGGAAACCGCGATTCTGGAGCAACAACACGACCATCACGTCCACCGCGGTGATGATACAGCCCCAGACCAGCGGGATGCCAAACAACAACTGTAACGCGATGGCCGAGCCGATCACCTCCGCCAGATCACAGGCCGCGATCGCCAGTTCGCACATGATCCACTGGAACCAGACCACGGGCCGCGGGTAGTGATCGCGACAGGCCTGCGCCAGGTCGCGCCCGGTGGCGATGCCGAGCTTCACGCAGAGGTGCTGCAGCAAAATCGCCATCAGGTTCGAGATCAGGATGACCGACAGCAGCGTGTAGCCAAACTGCGCCCCGCCGGCGAGATCGGTCGCCCAGTTGCCCGGATCCATGTAGCCCACCGCCACCATGAAACCCGGGCCCGAGAACGCCAGGAGCTTGCGCCAGAAACTGGCCCCGGATGGCACGGCGACGCTGCGGTGCGACTCAGGCAGGCTCAATGCCACGCGGTCGTGCCGCCAGCCCTGATCCGTTGTGGTGCTTCCTGGCTTGTTATCGTTCATGCAGCTTCAAAACCGCCGGCTCAAGCCGGCGAAAGGTTGGTAATCCGGCGCGGACTTCGTCACGCCGAAGTTGCAGCCGAGATCGAGCTGAATGTCGTGAGCCAGCACGTAAGTAAGGCCTACGTCGAGCTGGCCCTGCCATTTGAAACCGGGAGCGTCGCCCATGACCGTAAACAGCTCGATGTAGCCGCCGAGCTTCCCTCTCAGGTCGTGCGAGAAAGAGATGGAGTTGATCCATTCGGTGTCGTGGCCACCCGCGCCATTGCTGAGGAAGTCCACCTCGGTCATCACCGCCGCGTCCCAACCCGCCGGCAGCTCATGCCGCAGGGCAAAAATGACCCCGTCCTCGGTCTCACCGTTGCGGACCCTCGAGGCGGGCAACGGCCACTTGACGAAGGGCATGACGGCAAAGGCCGTCGGTCCGCCATCATTGCCCCAGAAATTGATCTTCAGCCGGGTGGTTACATCGCCAAAGCCCGAAGTCCTGGTCACCGTGCCCGCCACCCGGTCATCCACCCGTGAGCTCACATACGGATCAATCACCCATTGCAGGTCCACCCGGTTGG
Organism: Opitutaceae bacterium; assembly: GCA_043741015.1. GTDB lineage: Bacteria > Verrucomicrobiota > Verrucomicrobiia > Opitutales > Opitutaceae > Lacunisphaera. Next base: position 24,635 of record JAYUBB010000316.1, on the reverse strand, counting down.
TCAGGCCGAGCTTCACGTTGACCGGCGCGACCGCCCAGTCCCGGGTGCGAATATCACCACCGCCGGAGGTGTCGTGGTCCCTGGTGCAATTCAGGAAATCCAGTTCCACCTGAAAATGACCCGCATCCACGGTATAGGGGCTCTCCGTCTGGTCCGGCCGGTCGGTGTTAAACTCACGCAACAGCTCCCGCGGAGTCGGATTGACCAGGGTATAGCCGCTTTTGTCCGCGCCCAGCACGACCGTCAGCGCCAGCAGGGCCGGGAGGAAACGGAGCGGGTTGCGTAGAAAGCGATACATAATGTAGCCTTGGCTACACTTTGAACTCGACTTGTCCAGCCCCTTCTTTCATGGCTTGGTGCGAAAGTGAAAAAGTCGCCCCGCTCCGCCAAGCCAGCCGTCCGTCCCTCCGCCCTGCAGGCGGAGTCACTCCAGCACACCCGCCGCGAGCACGCGGCCGAGACGGCCGAGGACTACGTCGAAGCCATCGCCGATCTGTCCGCCTCACAGGGCGAGGCGCGGGTCGTGGACCTGGCCCGGCGGTTGGGCGTCACGCATGTGACGGTTAACCGCACTCTCGCCCGTCTCCAACGCGAGGGCTATGTCAGCGTGCAGCCCTATCGCGCCATCTTTTTGACCGAGTCCGGCCGCATATTGGCCGCAGAGTGCCACCACCGCCACGGCCTCGTGGTGGCCTTCCTCCGCTCACTGGGCATCCCGGAAAAGGCCGCCGAGATCGACGCCGAAGGAATCGAGCACCACGTCAGCCCGGCCACCCTCGCAGCCTTCGCGCGGCAGCTGAAAACGACCCTCCGTTAATCCTCGGGGGTCCTAGAACCCCCAGTTCAGGCGCAGAACGTGGGTCCAGTCCGCCGCGCCCTTGGAGATGCCTTTATACATGGCATAGTCCCACCACGTGCCCTCTGAGACGTGCAGGGTCGCACCGACCCCCAGCAGGCCCTTGACGGGCGCTCCGCCCGAGGATTTGCCGAGGGTCGCCTCGCTGTAGAGACCCAACGCCTTCGTGAGCGGACGGGTTATGGCCATTGAGCCATACCAGAAAGTGTCGTAGCCGTTGTCAGCATCGTTGCGCTTGAAATCCAGCTCGGCCATGGCGCGAACGTTGAAGGCACCCGGCAGCACGGTGGCCCAAGGCACGATGACGCCGCCCTCCATGGAGTGGTTTCCCACTCCGCCGGAATTAGTCGGGAGCTTGACGAACGGCATGATTGCCACCGCCGAGCCGCCTTCGTCGTAGAAGCGCCATTTCGTCCGCACATAGACGTCGCCGATCCCGCTGTTTCGCGCCGTGAAGCCGCTGGTCTCGATCTTCTGGGTGAAGAACAGCTCTGCCCCGACCTGAATGTCCCAGTTGTCCGCCAGGCCGGTGCTCAGGAAAGTCTTGGCCGCGCCAAAGGCCGTGTATTTGTAGCCCGGCTGCTTGTCGAGGGTCAGCGACAGGGCGTCCATTTTGACCAGAAAGCGCCCGGGCTTCACTGTTTCCGGCCACTCGGTGATCTGGGCTTCGCAGGAAATGACGGCAAGCAACAGCATGGCCAGGCCGGTCTGGATTGGAGGGAGTTTCACCGGGTCACAAAATGTCTGAAACCGGCGGCTGGCAATCCCAACATTCCCGGCCCTCAGTCCGGCTACCTTCGCCGCCTTCGCACTTGTCTCCGCGCGCCGGACGGTGCATCTCCTCGGGTGCATGTCGCAGAACTTCGCGCGCTCGGTCTTCGCCCTCACGCTCCTGTTCTTCGGCGCCTTCTTCCTCTGGCCGATTTTGCAGATCCTGAAGGGCGGCTTTATCGACGCCGACGGCAATCTGACCTTCGCCTATCTCGCCTCGCTGCTGACCGACCCGATTTATCTCAGTGGCCTGGGCAATTCGTTCCTGCTGGCGCTGACGACCACCACCTTCGCCCTGCTCATCGCCCTGCCGCTGGCGTTCGTCTCCGACCGGTTCCTGTTTCCGCTCAAGGGCTTTCTCGGCTCCTTCATTCTCGTGCCGATGATTCTGCCGCCGTTCGTCGGTGCCATCGGCATCAAGCAGATCCTCGGGCAATACGGCGCGCTCAACTCCCTGCTCATCCACCTCGGCTTGCAGCCCGCGGGCTGGACCTTCGACTGGCTTGGAGCCAACCAGTTTCTCGGCATCGCGCTCGTCAACGCCTTCAGCCTCTACCCCATCATCTACCTCAACGCTGTCGCGGCCCTGGCCAACATCGACCCCGCCATGGAGGAAGCCGCCGAAAACCTCGGCTGCACCGGTCTGCGCAAGTTCGTCAAGATCACCCTGCCGCTCATCAAGTCCGGCCTCTTCGCCGGCGGCACCATTGTCTTTATCTGGGCCTTCACGGATCTCGGCGTCGCGCTCATCTTCGACTACGCCCGCGTCACCTCGGTGCAGATTTTCTACGGCCTGAAGGACATCGGCGGCAATCCGTTCCCCTATGCCCTCGTCGCGGTCATGCTGGTCAGTTCCGTGCTGTTCTATGCGCTCGGCAAGGGCCTGTTTGGCCGCGACAGCTACGCGATGATGGCCAAGGCCACTTCCTCCGGCGGCCCGCAGCCGCTGCCACGTGCCCGCGCCTGGTTCTGCACCGCCCTGTTCGGCGGCGTCACCTTCATCGCCATCCTGCCGCACCTGGGTGTCGTGCTCGTGGCTTTCTCCAACGACTGGTATGCCACCGTCCTCCCGCGCAACCTTAACCTCGAGAACTTCCGTATCGCGCTCGGCCACGACCTCACCGTCCCCGCCATCGCCAACAGCCTCAAATACGCCAGCATCTCCACGGTCATCGACCTCGTGGTCGGCGTCGCCTTGGCCTACGTCATCGTCCGCTCCAAGATCCGCGGACGCCAGGTTCTCGACTTCCTCGCCATGCTGCCGCTCGCCGTGCCGGGCCTCGTCTTGGCCTTTGGCTACCTCGCCATGAGCCAGGACGGGAAGTTCTTCTCCTTCCTCAATCCGGTCAACAACCCGACCATTCTGCTCATCATCGCCTACTCGATCCGCCGCTTGCCCTATGTCGTGCGCTCCGCCGCTGCCGGCTTCCTGCAGACCAGTGAAACGCTCGAGGAGGCCGCGCAGAACCTCGGCTGTCCGCCGCTCAAGGCCGTGTTCAAGGTCACGCTGCCGCTCATCATGGCCAACCTCATCGCCGGCGGCCTGCTCGCCTTCTCCTTCGCCATGCTTGAGGTGTCCGACTCGCTCATCCTCGCCCAGAAGCAGGCCTATTACCCGATCACCAAGGCCATCTATGAACTCTTCCAGCTCCTCGGCGACGGCAAGTTCATCGCTTCCGCCCTCGGCGTCTGGGCCATGGCCTTCCTCGGCATCACCATTGCCGGCATGACCATTCTCCTCGGCAAGAAGCTCGGTGCGATTTTCCGAGTTTAGCGAAGCTAAACCCGCCTCGCCATAGCCCGATGGGCGACGGCGGGAGGGTTGAATTGTAGCGGACTCGCTGATCCCGCCGGTGGATCGAATGCAGGCGTGGTCAGCGACCCCGCCCAGTTTTCAATTGAATACCTCACGGCACCGCCGGACGCGCCACGACCACCTTGGTCTCGATCTCGACCGTCACCGGCTTCAGGCCTTCGGCCTTGGCCGTCAGCTTGAGCGTGCCGGCCTGCTGGCCCGACTGGACGATGACCTGCGCCAGCCCGTTGAACACGCTGCGGCTCCAGGCGACCGCCGGCGGCTCGTCGATCAGCCGCAGCTTCACGCCTTGGGCCAGGCCGGCGGTGTCACTCCAGCTCGCGACGACTACGGCCACGGTGTTTTCGCCCGGGCGCAGCTTCCCCTTGGGATTGTAGACGCAGGGTGTGCCGGAGTCGGAGCCCGGCCCGAGTTTCTCGCCGTTGAGATACACCCGGGCATCACCCTCGATCTTGCCGAACCAGAGTTCCAGCCCGCCCGCCGCCAGGATTTCCGGCGTGGCGGTGAACCGGGCGCGGAAAACCGCGTGCTGGCGCAGGCTCACGAAACCCTTGCTGGCCTCCACGTCGGCCGGGGCCCAGCCGTGGTCATCGAAGTCCGGTGCGAGTTCCGGCAGGTTGTCCGCATACATGTTGGGTATTGTCTGCCACCGCCAGCCGCCAACCGGGATCGTGCGCATCACCGGCGCCGCGACATACACGTCGGGTTCATGGCAGCTCGGGTCGCCATTGGCCACGCCGATGATCCGGCCCGGACCGGTCAGCTCAAAATTCACCTTGTCGCCCGCCACCGGCACCACGCGGCCGTGATCGTCGGCGACCGCCACCGTGATGATCGAAATGTCCTCGCCGTCGGCCTTGATCGTGGCGCGGTCGGGCGCCAGTTGCACCGCGGCGGCGGCGGCGGTCGTCTCGACCTTGGTCTCGGCGGTGACCTGGCCGGTCTTGAAGCCCTTGGCCGACAACGTGCCGGGGGCGTAGGCGACTTTCCATTTCAGCTCCGAGTTGCGCAGCATCGCCTGCCGGCCGAGGCTCTTGCCGTTGAGGAACAGCTCGACCTCGTCGCAATTGCTGAAGGCGCGCACGTCGATCTCCTGCCCCTCGCGGCCGGCCCAGTTCCAATGCGGCATCAGGTGCAGCACGGGCCGGTCGGTCCACCACGCCTGGTAATACCAGAAGAGATCCTTGGGAAAGCCGCAGGTGTCGTAGATGCCGAAGTGCGAGTTGATGCAGGGCCAGGCGTAGGGCGTCGGTTCGCCGCGATAGTCGAAACCCGTCCAGACAAACCCGCCGGACAGCCACGGCCGCGGGGCGAAGAAGCTCCACCACTGCTCGGCGGTGTTGGACCACGACTGCGCGTTGTCGTCGTAGGCCTTCACGTAGCCGCGCACCGGGTCGTCGGCGTAGATGCCGCGCGTGGTCACGGTGCTGCCCTGCTCGCTGCCGACGTTCGGTTGCGCCGGGTGCGCCGCATGGTAGGCGTCCATGTTGTCCTTGCCGATGTGGTAGCTCCAGCCGCGGACCTCGATGACGGTATTGATGCCGGCAAACTCGTTCCCGACGGCGGCATTGCAGGTCACGGGGCGCGTCGGGTCGAGGCTCTTCACCAGCGCCTGCATCGTCGCGGCGGCACGCGCACCCGAGGGCGTGCTCTGCACGGAGAATTCTTCGTTGCCCAACGACCAGATCGCCACGCTGGCGTGGTTGCGGTCGCGCAGCACCAGTTCCTGCAGCCATTGCAGATGCTGGGCGTCGCTGCCAACGAGGCGGTTCTCGTCCATGACGATCATGCCGAGCCGGTCGCAGGCCTCGAGCAGCTCGGCGGTCGGGGCATTGTGCGAACTGCGGTAGGCATTTGAGCCCATCTCCTTCAGCTTCGCGATCCGGAAATATTGGAGCCCATCAGGCAGGGCCGAACCGACGCCCGCGTGATCCTGATGATTGCACGTGCCCTTGATGACGTAGGGCCGGCCGTTCAGGAGGAATCCCTTCTCCGCGTCGAAGGCAAAGGTTCGGATGCCGAACTCCGTCTCCTGGCGATCGACGGTTTTCCCCTCTTTGGTGACCATCGTGACCAATCTGTAGAGCTTCGGTGATTCGGGCGACCAGAGCTCGGGCACGGAGACCTGCGCGGTCTGCTCGACCTCCTCATTCTCGGTTCCGTCGACCTGCCCGACCTTTTGCGCCGTAGCGACGCTCTTGCCGTCCGGAGCGAATATCTCCCACGACACCGTCGCGTCAGCAGACTGCTTCTGGGCGTTGGCGAGCGTGGCTTGCAGATGAATGGTGGCCGCACCGGTGGGCACGTTGTCCGGGAAGCTACTGTAGACGAAGACTCCATCGGGCGCGATGGCCAGCGGGCCGGTCTTCACCAGCCAGGTGTGACGGTAGATGCCGGCGCCCTCGTAGAACCAGCCTTCATTCTGCGAAGCGTCCACGCGGACGGCCACGACGTTGTCACCGCCGCACTCCACCACGTCCGTGATGTCGTAGCGGACGCTGCTGTAGCCGCTCTCGTGGCGGCCGACCGCCCAGCCGTTGACGAACACCGTGCTGTCGCGGTAGACCCCGTCGAGTTCCAGCCAGATCCGGCGGCCATAATCGCTCTTGGGCAGCGCAAACGTGCGGCGATACCAGGCGATGCTGTTCTCGGGAAAGGCCGGGCCCACCGCCCGGAAGCCGTGTGCCGTGTCGGCCTTGCGGTCAAAGGGCATTTCGATCGCCCAGTCGTGCGGCAGATCGACGCGACGCCAACTGGCGTCGCTGAAGCTCGTGCTGGCCGGACCGTAGGCCGAACCGGCCTTGGCCAGGTTCTGGGCAATGCCCCAATCGTTGCCGAGGTGGAATCGCCAGCCGAAGTCTAACAAGAGCCGCTCGCGCGGTGCAGCCTCGGCGGCGGATGCGACACCGGCCAGCAGGCCGAGCGACACGGCGAGAAGAAGCGTCGGGAAACGTGTGAGGTATGCTTTCATGAAAGGGATGGCTCGGGCAGCCAGGGTCGGACAGACAGATTGAATCCCGCTAACCCGTCCGGTCAACAATCTCCGCCGCACCGATTAGGCGCATATCTTGCCAGCAGGTGACGCTCGTGGGGTCTGGTCGGACCGCAATTCAGTGATGGAAATATTCCCTCGCTCGCTCAGTCTCCGCCGAGTCCTTCGCCCATGCTCTACCTACTCACCGTCTCCTTCCTCTGGGCCTTTTCCTTCGGCCTGATCAAGGGACGGCTGGCCGGACTCGACAGCGCATTCATTTCCGCCGCGCGGCTTGGACTGGCCTTGGTGGTGTTTCTACCGTTCCTTCGCCTCAAAGGCGTGACCCTGCGCACTGCCCTCGCTCTGACCGCACTCGGTGCCGTGCAATTTGGCGTCATGTATCTCGCCTACAACGAGAGCTTCCGCCTTCTCCAGGCCCACGAGGTGGCCCTCTTCACGCTCACCACGCCGGTGTTCGTCACACTTCTGGCCGACGCCCTCGACCGCACCTTCCGCGTCCGCGCCCTCGCGGCCGCCCTGCTGGCCGTCGGCGGCACGGCCGTGATCGTCTTCCAAGGCAAGGAGGTCCGCCCCACGCTCATGGGCCTCGCCCTCGTGCAACTCTCCAACCTTGCCTTCGCCATCGGTCAGGTCGGCTACAAGCGGCTGCGCGAAAAACTACCGTCACTCCGCGACCGTGATATCTTCGCTCTGCTTTACGCCGGCGGGTTCCTCGTGGCCCTGGCCGTCATGTGCACCCGCGACATTTCCGTCGCACTCACTACACCGCAACTCTGGACGCTGCTCTACCTCGGCGTCATTGCTTCAGGCACCGGCTTCTTCCTGTGGAACGTCGGCGCGACTCGCGTCGGCACCGGCGCTTTGGCCGTGATGAACAATGCCAAGATCCCGCTCGCCGTCGCCTGTTCGCTGCTCTTCTTCGGCGAAACCGCGGACCTGCCCCGCCTCGTCCTCAGCCTCGTCCTCCTCGCCACTGCCGTGTGGCTGGCGGAGAAGAGGTAAACGGTGCCGTGGCTACTCCCAAGCCTGACATTTCAAGCCAGGCACCCGCCGGAATTCGCGCAGATTCGCCGTCAGCAACGTGGCCCCGAGACTCAGTGTCTGAGCCGCGATCAGTTGGTCGAGTGATCCGATGGGCGTGCCCGCCTTCTCCAAGATGGCGCGAATCTCGCCGTAATGAATGGCCGCTTTGGCATCGAAAGACACGATTTCGAAGAGCTCAATGAACGCGACCACCTTGCGTCGTTGGGTCTCTGCTTCATCCGCCTTGTTTGCACCCGTCCATAACTCAGCCGCGACGACAGCCGATAGCCGGCAATTGGAAAAGGCGGGCAACCGCCGTCCGCGCGTACGGCCACGCAACAGATCAATGCACACATTGGTATCCAGCAGCCAGATCATGGGGCAGACCTACCAGGTCAAATCTCGCTTCTGCTCGGCAGGCTGAATCCGGTCCGGGAAGGTCGGTGCGTCTGGAGAAAACTCCGCCATGTGCCGGGCAACATCGGCGAGAGTTTTGAAGGCGGATCGGGCCTTGCTGCGCAGCACGACTTCCTCACCCCGCCTCTCCACCAGCACCTCAGTGCCGGGAAAACGAAAGGCCTTGGGCAGGCGCACGGCCTGGCTGCCGCCATGCTTGAAGAGTTTGGCTGTGGTCATAGCTACACCCTGTAGCTACACTAGCCTGTGTGTCAAGACCTGCTCTTCCTCAGCGAAACGCCGATCTGCCGCGCCTAGGCTCAGCCTCATTCTCCTCGTTGCGGCCGTATGACTGGCGGAGAAGCGCTGAGCATTCCGGGATTGATCAACCGACCCGGCTCTGGCTGATTCCATTCACAGCGAGCTTCAAGAAAACTAAGCCATCATACGGTGTTTGAACAGCACCCTTATCCCAAATTCTATGCGCACATTAATTGCTCTAACATTGCTCGCCCTGTCTGCTTGTTCCTCAGTCGAGACCCAGAAGACAAGCGTGCCACTCACAGCGATCCAATCGTCAGAGCGATTTCAGCTTCTGGTTCGGACAGGGAATGCTGTTATGGACAAGCTGGTATATGAGCTAGCTTACCGGCAATTCGGTAGTTTGGTGCCCTTAAGAGAAAAAGAGCCTTACACTGGGACCATGGAAATCACATTCGCCAGCTCTGACCAAAGCTGGTTTGTCGGCACATCAAACACAACCGGGAGCGCCACGGCTTATGGCTCGGGCTGGTATTCTGGAAACGGATATCTTGGGGGCACAGCGACTGTTTCTGGGAGCAGCACCACCATTAACTCCGGCGGATCCTTCACGTGGCAAAACAGCACTATGCTGATCGTCATTAAGAAGGAAGATGGGGAAAGACTTTGGACTGCTGATTACAGCTACAAAGGCGGATGGGAGCTGTCAGGCTGGGTTGTGAACACCCCAGACGAAGCTGCGCGACTTGTGATCAAGCGACTCAAACAGAAATTCCAAGAGGACTTCAAAAAAAGCTAGCTGGTTTCGATCAGTCATTCAGCAAGCGATTAATTTCAATTCTTCTGTGTCACCTGAAGTGCTAGACAGTAATAATGAATGAACGATTCGAGATTCTTTTTCGATTGTATGAGGAGGCGATGGAGCATGTACGCCATCTGGAAGAGCAACGCTCGCGGTTCGCGTCGGTGCTTGTGGCCATTGCGGGAGGTGTCGTAGCAATCGGCCTCTCGGACGGGAAGCTCCACCCCGAGTATTACCCCGGTCTACTCCTGACAGGAATCGGAGCGTTTGGGCTACTTCTCAGTTGGAAGCAGAACGAGAAAATCAATTACCACCGAAGAGTTGCCATTCGCCATCGGGAGTTAATCTCGAAGGCTCCAGCTCTAGTTGCCGACGACCTCGAGAGTATCAGGAAAGAAGAAGATCGAATAAATGATCGTCGTTATTGCCGCATTTCTATTATTCCGGTCGGTCTCTTCTGGTCCTTGCTCTACGCTATGATTCTCGGGTTTGGAGTCTTCATCACCAAGCACGCTTAAAAACGCCCAACTGAGTGTGTATGCCTGACCAATCACCATTCGATCCTCTTGGTCGCGGAAGTCGCGAACGATATTTAGGTGTCTTCACGAAAATATCAGACGGTTCCATCACTGATCCCACAAGCCAACAACTCATAGAACCCGCGGGACTGATCGTCCCGCCTCCAACCAAGCCGAGCAAGTTTACCCGCCTGTGACGGCGCCGAAGGCGACCAGCGCTTCGGGGTATTGAACCCACGGGGAATAAAGCCGCTCCCACAAAGAAACGCCGACCGGCAACCAGCAAGGATGGCGCCTCCACAGAGGATTTAGGGGTTGGCGGCTGTGTCATAATCCACATCGTTGGCCGCGCGTTGCTTGAACCCTCACCTCCTGCATGTCTGACCAACCCGGCCTGAAGCGTTTCCTCCCTGCCATCGGTTCACCGGCCTACCACGTGATGCTGTCCGTGGTGGCCATCACCATCCTCGGTCCGCTCGGCGGCATTTCGTCGGCGTTCATGAATTTCTCCATCGGCTTCTTTGTTGGAGGCCAGGTACTGGCCGGCATTTTGGGCAGCGTCGTCACCCTGCCCTACGGCCCCGAGGGCAAGCACGGGGCCAACTACATGCAGACGATGGCCGCGTCCGTCGCCGGCATGTGCGCCATGGCTGTGCTGGTACAGGCCATGGTCTGGCTCGGGCTGCCGGTGCCGCCCGCTTGGAAGCTCGTGCTGTTCCTGATGTGCATCGGCATGTTCGGCGTCGGCGTGGGCATGCTCTACACTCCGATTCTGGTCGACCGGATGCAACTCACCTACCCCTCGGGCTACGCCGTGGCCAACATCCTCCGCGCCCTGACTGATCCCAGTCTGCTCCGCCGTTCAGTCTCCAAGCTCGGCGGCGGCATCGTCGCGGGCTACGCGGTCGGCTACGCCTCGCTCAAGGTGGCGGTGCTCGGTGCCATCGGCGTCTCCGCCTCGACCGTGGGCGCGGGTTTCATCGTCGGGGCCCGTATCGCCCTGCCGGCGCTGGTCGTGGCCCTCATCGGCCTCGCCGCCAAGCCCCATCTCGTGGAGATCGGCTGGCTCGGTGCGGACCAGCCCTACCGGAAAATCGGCTTCATCATCTCGCTCGGCACGATCCTGGGCGCCGCAGCATTCGATATCACACTCATCCTCATCGAGGCAGCCAAGCGCTTCAACCAGCAGAAGGCTGCAGCCGCCGAGGCGCCGGACTGGAAACGCGTGAACATGGTGCGCCTGCTCCTCTGGATCGCCGCCTGGGGCGCCGGCACGGTGGTCGTCGGCAGCCAGGTGCTGCATCAGCCGGTGTTCTTCCTCGTGGTAGCGCTCGGGCTCAGTTTCCTCTTCGTGCTGGTCAATGGCATCTCGCTGGGCATTTCGGACTGGAATCCCATCTCCAGCGCGTTCGTCATGGCGGTTTTCCTCATGGCCGCGCTGGGCCTGAAGGACCCGGCCGTCGGCCTGATGTGCTCCGCGATTCTGCTCATCTCCTGCAGTGTCGGCGGCGACATGCAGCAGGACCGCTCGACCGGCTGGCGGCTCGGCACCAACCGCGTGGTGCAGTTCCGCTACCAGGTGATCGGCATCGCCTGTGGCGCCGTGCTGACCGTGGTGCTCGCCAAGGTCTTCATGGCCGCCTACCCGATTTTGCAGGCTGACCAGTTCAGCAACCCCCACATTGAGGGCGCCCAGCAATGGCAATCGGCCATGACCTACAAGTTCGTCGGCGCGCTCAAGGGCATCACCACGGCGCAACCGCACGTCCTCAAGGCGCTCTGGCTCGGCATCGGCATCGGCCTGACGATCGAGGTCGTACGCAAGCTCATCAAGCGCACTGCCGGCTACCAGGCCTTCGTCGCCAACTCCCGCACCGGCCGGGTGACGGACTTCATTCTCGACGCCTTCATCCTCACGAGCCCCTACGCCTCGTCCTTCGGTGGCTTTGTGGAGCTTCCCACCGTGTTGTGGTGGGCGGGCGGCGGCATCTTCGGTTCACTCTACAATGGCTGGGCCGCTCGCCGGAAAGCCGCACCGGGTGAAGCCGCGCTGCCGGCCGACATGGGCACCATGTCTCTGGTCGGCGGCGGCCTGATCGCCGGCGACTCGCTTGCCGCGCTCACCATCGGCATCTTCGGCCTGCTGAGGACCGTGCTTTAGCCCGAAGCTTGCGCCCGACCGCCGCAGCCCTAGAAACTTTCGCCATGTCCGACTACCAAGCCCCCGTTTTCCTGACCGAATTGCTCAAGGCCAAATCGCCCTCCGGCGCCGAAGCCCAGGCCCAGGCCGTCTATGACGCCCACGTGAAGCCGCATGCCGATGCCTACGCCAACGACGCCCTCGGCAACCGCCTCGCCTCGCTCAACCTCAAGGGCGACCCCACCCTCATGATGGCCGGCCACATGGACGAGCTCGGGCTCATGATCATCTTCGTCAGCAAGGACGGCTTCCTCTACTTCGACACCGTCGGCGGCCACGACCTGAGCATCATCTCCGGCCGCCGCGTCATCATCCAGACCGCGGCCGGTCCGATCAAGGGCGTCACCGGCAAGCGTGCCGTTCACCTGATGGACGACGAGGATCGCAAGAAGGTGCCGAAGAAACACGAGATCTGGATCGACATCGGCGCCAAGACCAAGGCCGAGGCCCTCAAGCGCGTCGCCATCGGCGACGTGGCGACCTACGACCACGAGTTTGAGCTCATCACCGGCAGCATCGGCACCGCCCGCGCCTTCGACAACAAGGTCGGCGCCTACATCGTCGGCGAGACGCTCATCAGGCTCGCCAGGGAAAAGGCCAGGTTGAACGCCAAGGTCGTCTCGGTCGCCACCACGCAGGAGGAGATCGGCACGCGCGGCGCCCAGACCTCGGCTTTCGCCGTGGATCCGCACGTCGCCCTCATCGTCGACGTCGGTCATGCCACCGACCATCCGGACTGCGACCAGCGCAAGTTCGGCGAGTCCAAGCTCGGCGGCGGCCCGATCATCTGCCGCGGTCCGAACATCAATCCCAAGGTTTTCGACCGTCTGGTCGCCTGTGCCAAGAAGGCCAGGATTCCCCATCAGATCGAGGCCGACCCCCGTCCCACGGGCACAGATGCCCGCGCCATCCAAATGGCCCGCGGCGGCGTAGCCTGCGGCCTCGTGTCGATCCCGCTCCGCTACATGCACACGCCCAGCGAGGTCGTGGACCTGCAGGACGTGGAGAACTGCGTGAAGCTGTTCGCCGCCTTCGCGAAGTCGGTCGGCAAAGGCGAGTCGTTCAACTGGTAGGTCTTTGCTTGAATGTGGGAGGGGCTTTGCGCCCCGACACGCATTGGCCTGAACAGTCAGCCCGTCCCACACAAAACCAACAAACCCAGCTCACGCGGCGTTCTTGTCAGAGGAGGCCGCGCGGCGCGGCTTCTTAAGCTGAGGCTTGCGACGGCCTTCGACGACAGCCTGGTCGATGATGACCTCGGTGATGTCGTCGCGCTGCGGGAGATCATACATGACCTCGAGCATGATCTTCTCCAGAATGGCCCGCAGGGCACGGGCGCCGGTCTTGAGCTCGATGGCGCGCTTGGCAATCGCCACAATGGCATCGCGGGTGAACCTGAGTTGCACCCCGTCCATCGCGAAGAGTTTGGAATACTGCTTCACCATGGCGTTCTTGGTGCGGAGAAGGACTTTCTCGAGATCCTGCACCTTCAGTTCGTCGAGCACGGAGACGACCGGCAGGCGGCCGATGAACTCGGGGATCATGCCGAAGCGGATAAGATCCTCGGGAGCGACGCCGCGCATCATCTCGTCGGGCGTGAGGTCGTGATCCTTGGCATTGATGTGGAAACCGAGCGAGCGCTGGCCGAGGCGTTTCTTGATGACCTCGTTGAGGCCGACGAAGGCGCCGCCGCAGATGAAGAGGATGTTCGAGGTGTTGACCTGGATGTATTCCTGATTCGGGTGCTTGCGGCCACCCTGCGGGGGAACGTTGCAGGTGGTGCCCTCGAGGATCTTGAGCAGCGCCTGCTGCACGCCCTCGCCGGAAACGTCGCGGGTGATGGAGACGTTTTCGGTGGTGCGGCGAATCTTGTCGATCTCGTCGATGTAGATGATGCCGCACTCGGCCTTCTTCACGTCGTAATTGGCGGACTGCAGGAGGCGCAGGACGACGTTCTCGACGTCTTCGCCGACGTAGCCGGCCTCGGTGAGCGTGGTGGCGTCGGATATGGCGAAAGGCACGTCGAGGATCCGGGCGAGACTGCGGGCCAGCAGGGTCTTGCCGGAGCCGGTGGGGCCGACGAGCAGGATGTTGCTCTTCTCGACCTCGACCTCGCTGAACTCGGCGGGCAGCGAAGCGGCATCGGCGGCGTTGCCGTGGTTGGCATCGAAATTGAGCCGCTTGTAGTGATTGTAAACGGCGACGGAGAGGACCTTCTTGGCGTGATCCTGCCCAATGACGTGGTCGTCGAGGACCTTCTTGATCTCGGAGGGCTTGATCAGCCGGAAAGCGGGCTTGGCCGCGGTACCCTCGGGAGCGGCCAGAGTCTTCACCTCGCGATCGATGATCGTCTTGCAGACGTTGACGCAGGAATCGCAGATATACACGCCCGGGCCCGCAATGATCTTGCGGACTTCGGCCTGCGATTTGCCGCAGAACGAGCAGAGCGTCATGCGCGAGGATTTAGCCATTGCGGGTTATATTCGGCCCAAGTCGGGTTTAGTCGAGGGATTTTCCGCCCCGCCTTGCCGCGGCGCAGTAAAGTGCACTCAGGCCGCGCTTTTGGCGATCTGCTGGGCGTCCCGGGTGGAGGTGACCACATGGTCCACAATCCCGTAGGTCTTGGCCTCCTCGGCGCTCATATAGTAGTCACGGTCGGAATCCTTCTCGATCTGCTCAGCGGTCTTGCCGGTGTGCTTGGCAATGGTCTCGTTGAGCGTCTTGCGCCAGCGGATGATTTCCCTGGCCTGAATGGCGATGTCGGCCGCCTGGCCGCCCGCGCCACCCGAAGGCTGGTGGATCATCACGCGGCTGTTGGGCAGGCAGAAACGTTTGCCCTTGGTGCCGGCGGCGAGCAGCACCGTGCTCATGCTGGCGGCCATGCCGATGCAGTAAGTGACGAAATCACACTGCAGGAAGTTCATCGTGTCGTAGATCGCCATGCCGGCGGTCACACTGCCACCGGGCGAATTTACGTAGATCTGGATGTCCTTCTTGGGGTCCTCCATCTGGAGGAAAAGCATCTGGGCAATGACCACGTTGGCGACACCATCGTCGATCGGCGTGCCGATGAAGATGATGCGGTCCTTCAGGAGGCGGCTGTAAATATCCATGGACCGCTCGCCGCGGCCGGTATTCTCGAGGACAATGGGAACGTAGTAGCTCATGCTTTGGTGGTTGCCGTCTTAACGGTAGCCTTGGAGACGAGAAAATCAAGGGTCTTGTCGAAGAGGAGCTGTTGCTGGACGGCGCGGACCTGGTCGCGGTCCTTGCCCAAATCCTTCGCGAGCTTGTCGGGGCGCTGGCCGCTGCGCATGGCTTCGCGCATGAGCCAGTTGTTGAAGTCCTTGTCATCCACCTTGAGTTTCTCGGCCTCGGCGATTTTGGCCAGGAGGAGCTGCACCTTCACACGATTCACCGCGGCCTTGGAGGCACTGTCATAAAGCTCCTTCTTGTTTTCCTCGAGCTTGTCCTGCGGGATGCCGTTCCGGAGATTCTCCTCGATGAACTGGCGGAGAATGCCGTCGCGCTCCGAGGCAATGAGGCTTTCCGGCACAGGAAAGTTGGCGCGGGTGGTGAGCGCGTCGGTCACCTGGCGGCGCTGGGCGGAGCGATTGGCGTAGTCTTTGCGCGCGGTGAGCTGGGCGCGGACCTGGGCCTTGAGGCCAGCGAGATCGTCCACTTGGTGCGACTTGAAGAACGCCTCGTCCATCGGAGGCAGTACACGCTCACGGATTTCCTGCACCTCGATCGCGTAGGCAACCTTCTGTCCGGCCAGCGCGGACACGGCGGCAAAATCGGTGGGAAAAATCACCTCAATTGATTTTTTGTCGCCGGCCTTCAGGCCGGCAATTTGCGTGGAAACTCCGGGAAGCAGACCCTCGTTGGTACCTTCAACCTCCTCCCAGGTCTGGGGGGCGGCAGCGTAAATGGCCTTGTCGCCAACAATCTCGGCAAGGGGCTTGCCATCGAGCGTGCCGGTGTAGCCGAAACGGACGTAGTCGCCCTTGGCGGCGGCGCGCTCGGCGACCTTGAAGTCGGCGCGCTCGGCCCTCAGGCCCTCGAAGACGCCGTCCATCTCAGTCTCGCTTGGCTCGGTGGGCTGAACCTCTAGCTCCAGTCCGATGTAGTCGGGCAACTTGAACTCGGGACGGACATCGACAGTCAGCTTGATGGCGGCGGAGAGACCGGGCTCGATCGCACCCTCTTCCACATCGACCAACGAAAGTACCTCAAGCTTCGACTGCTCGAGACCGTCGCGGTAGGCTTTGCCGATAATCTTGCTCTTGAATTCATCCTTGAGCTCCTTGCTGTAGCGCTGGGCCACCATGGCGGCCGGGGCCTTGCCGGGACGGAAACCGGGCAGGCTGACCTGACGGGTGAACTCGCCCAAGAGGACGGTGTATTCGCCTTGTACTTCACTCTTGTCGAGGGTGACGGTCAGCGTTTTGCGGGTCTCGTTGATATCGGTGATTTGGACGTTCACGGCGGTAAATTCAGATGGGTTTCCTCGGAGAAAAGAGGCCGAGGTAAGTAGTCCCACCCGAGCCGGTCAAGGTCTCTTTCGATCCAAATCAAGCGCAATCCACCTTGGATTTTCCTCCGGCCCCGCCCAAGCTGTCTGCCGACATGGCCCGTCTGACCCAACTCCTTGCCAACCACGGCAGTATCCTCGTCCTCGACGCGACGGCGCAGCGGGTGCAGGTCGGGCTGCTGCAGGCCGGGAAGCCAGTCATCTGGCTGGCGACACCCGACGAGGCCGGCCGGGGCGTCTTTGCCGGAACCGAGGCGGTACTGCTGCAGGCATGTCTCACCATTAACCGGATCGGGGCGTTTCTTTTTTGCGAGGGACCGGGCTCGATGCTCGGCACCCGCACCGTCGCCATGACGCTCCGCACCTGGCTGGCGCTCAAGCCACGGCCGGTCTATCGTTACCAAAGCCTCGCCCTCGCCGCCCGCTTCGCCTGGACCCAACAGGCCGGCCGCGACCTCGCCGTCATCGCCGATGCCCGGCGCGAGACCTGGCACTGCCAGCTGATCCAGGCCGATGGCTGGATGCCGGCCCTGCAACGTCTGCCCGCCGCCGAGCTGCCGGCGAGCGAACTGCTCACCCCGGAGAATTTTCGCGCCTGGGCCGAACCGCCCCGGCCGGTCATGACGTGCAGTTACGACCTCGCCGTGATCCTGCCCACTGTGTCCGACGGTGACTATTTCACCGCCACCGACGCACCCGATGCATTCCAGCATGAGGCGCCCGAATACAAAAAGTGGTCGGCTCTAGCCCACAGCGCCGCGACCGTTAGCCCTCGATGAGCGCCTCCGCCCAACTGCCCCGTCGTTGCTGGGTCGAGATCGACCTCGCCGCCCTCGAGCGCAACCTGAAGCTGATCCGGGCCACCCTGCACCCGCAGATCAAGTATGTGGCCGTGGTGAAGGCCGACGCCTACGGCCACGGCCTGCCACAAGTCGCCGCCCGCCTCATGCAGGCCGGGGCCGACCTGTTCGCCGTCGCCAACATCGCCGAGGCGATGACGATCCGCGAACTGAGTGCGGACTGGCCCGTGTTGCTGCTCAGTCCCGTGCTGCCCGATGAGGACCGCTATCTCGCCGAATTTGATCTCGCCGCGACCGTATCGGCGACCGACGAGGTGCGGCGGTTCGACGCGATCGGCCGCGCGGCCGGCAAACCTGTCGCAGTTCACCTGAAGATTGACACCGGCATGGGCCGGCTCGGCGTGTGGCACACACAGGCGCGCGAACTTTACTCCGCCATCCGGGCCGCGAGCGGGCTGAGGCTGGCGGGGGTGTTCACCCATTTCTCCAGCGCCGACGAAGACCCGGTTTTCACGGCCGAACAACGCCGGGTGTTCCTGGCCACGCTCGCCACTTTCCCTGATTTAGAGCCAGCCGGGCTTTTCATTCACGCCGACAACAGCGCCGGACTCGAAACCACGCCGGGAGAGAGCGTTTTCAACGCCGTACGCGTCGGGCTCCTTCAATTCGGCATCCTCCCCCACCCGCACTCGATGCTCGCCCGGGTGCAGACCGAACCGGTGTTCAGCTTTTATACGCGTGTCGGTCTCGTGAAACAACTGCCCGCAGGCACCGGCGTCAGCTACGGTCGGACAACGAAACTTAAGCGCGATTCAACCGTGGCTGTGCTCACGGCCGGCTACGGCGACGGCATCGCCCGCGCCAGCAGCAACCGCGCCCAGGTGCTGATCAACGGCCGGCTCTGTCCCGTGCTGGGTCGCGTCACGATGGATCAGACGATGGTTGATGTCACCGATGTGGCCGGGGCGGTCGCCTGCGGCGATGTGGCCGTGCTCGTCGGCCGGCAAGGCGGCACGGAAATCTCCATCACGGAATTCAGCGACTGGTCGGACACGATTCCGTGGGAGACGCTCTGCTCCGTCACGAAACGCGTGCCGCGCTACTACCGCAACGCGAGCGGGGTGTGAGACACGTCTTCAATTGTATGGGAGGGGCTTTACGCCCCGGCGGGATATCGACGCTTGATGTCGGGGCGTAAAGCCCCTCCCACATGACCGCAGCGGACCAAACCCTGAACCGAATTGAAGACGTTCCTTACGCCGGCTTGCCGATGCCGGAGGCGCGGAAGCCGATCTTCCGGAGCGCGGCCAGGTCCACAATGTTGCGGCCATCGAACAGGAACGCCGGCTTCGGCATACCTGCGAAAATCCTGGCATAGTCGAGCGCCTTGAACTCGTCCCATTCCGTCACGATGGCGATGGCGTGCGCGCCAGCGCAGGCCTCGTAGGCGTCCTTGGCCACGATCAGGCGTGGATTTTCCACGCCCTTGCCCAGCGTATCAGCCTTGATCTCGTCGGCTGGCACCTTCGGGTCGTAGATGCTGACCTTGGCGTGCTCGGCGAGAAGGTCACGGGCGACATTGATGGCGGCGGATTCCCGGGTGTCATTGGTGTCCTTCTTGAAGGCGAAACCAAGGATGGCGATTTTCTTGTCGGCCACCGTATTGAAAAGTTCCTTCACGATACGGGCGGCAAAGCGGCGCTTCTGCCAGTCGTTGATACCCACGACACTCGCCCAATAAGTGCCGACCTCCGGCAGGCCGAAGCTCTCGCACAGGTAGGTGAGATTGAGAATGTCCTTCTGAAAACACGAGCCACCGAAGCCAACGGAACTTTTCAGGAATTTCGGGCCGATGCGGCTGTCCTTGCCGATGGCATTGGCCACCTCATCCACGTCGGCGCCGGTGGCTTCGCAGAGGGCCGAGATCGAGTTGATGGAGGAAATGCGCTGCGCGAGAAAGGCGTTGGCCACAAGTTTGGATAGCTCGGACGACCAGAGATTGGTCGTGATGATGCGGTCGCGGGGGATCCAGCGGGCATAGACGCTGGCGAGGGTTTCCATGGCTTTCTCGCCATCTGGCGTGCGCTCACCACCGATCAGCACGCGGTCGGGGCTGAGCAGGTCCTTGACCGCGGTGCCCTCGGCGAGGAACTCGGGGTTGGAGAGCACCTGGAATTTCAGGCCCTTGGAATTGGAGGCGAGGATGGTCTTGATGGCGTCGGCGGTCTTCACCGGGATGGTGGACTTCTCGACGATGATTTTCCCGCTCTCGGCGTGCTCTGCGATCGTGCGGGCCACGGACTCGATGAAGCGCAGGTCAGCGGCACGACCGGCCCCGACGCCATAGGTCTTGGTCGGCGTGTTGACCGCCACGAAGATGATGTCGGCCCGCTTGATCTGGCCCGCTACGTCAGTGGAAAAAAACAGGTTTTTGCCGCGCGCCTGATTCACCACGTCGTCGAGGTCGGGCTCAAAGATTGGCAGCTTGTCGCTGTTCCAAGCCGCGATGCGGGCGGCATTCATGTCCACCACTGTGACCGTGATGTCGGGGCATTTCAGGGCGATCATGGCCATGGTCGGCCCGCCGACGTAACCAGCGCCTATGCAGCAGATATTCATAATGAAAGAGGCCGGCATGGTGCCGGCCTCCGGGGAGAAATCCAAGGATGATTTACACTCAAGCCGGGCTGGGCGCCGGGGCGCCAGTGGGGCCGGTTGAGGCCTCGGGGGCGGCCTTGTCGACCGTCTTGGCTGCATCGGCCGGCGGCAGTTTCGGAGGCTTGACTGCGACGATGGGGGACTGGATTTCACCATACTTGAGGATCTCCAGCACATGGCGGCCCTCAATGGTCTCGTGCTCCAGCAGGGCGGCGGCGACCTTGTCGAGCGCGGACCGATGCTCGGAGATGATTTCCTGCGCCCGCCTGTATTGGGAGTTCAGGATCTCGGAGACCGCGACATCGACCTTCCGGGCCGTGTCCTCGCTAATGTGCTGCGAACGGGTAATGTCGCGGCCGAGGAAAACCGTGTCCTGGTTCTCCCCCATCGCCACCGGGCCGAGGTCGCTCATGCCGTAGTCGCAGACCATGGCGCGGGCAATCCGGGTGGCTTGCTTGATGTCGCCGTAGGCCCCGTTACTGAAGTCGCCCGTGACCAACTCCTCCGCGACGCGTCCGCCCATGGCCATCGCCACTTCGTTCAGCAGTTTTTTCTTGGGACGGGTGAGAATATCCTTGGTCGGCAGGTAAGTCGTGCTGCCGAGGCTCTGGCCGCGGGGAATGATCGTGACCTTGTGTACGGGCACGGTGCCGTCGTCGAGGACGGCCTGCACGATAGCGTGGCCGGCCTCATGCCAGGCGATGAGCCGTTTTTCGGCGTCATCCATCACCCGGCGGCGTTCGCGGCCCCACAGCACCTTGTCCCGCGCGTCGTCGAGGTCGATCATCTCCACCTTCTTTTTGCCGCGGCGGGCCGCCAGCAGGGCTGACTCATTCAAAAGATTTGCCAGCTCCGCGCCCGAGAGCCCGGGCGTGCCCCGGGCGATGATGGCCAGATTGACGTCGTCGGAGAGGGTGATCTTGCGGGCATGGACCCGCAGGATCTGCTCGCGGCCGATGATGTCGGGCAGGTCAATGTAGACCTGACGGTCAAAACGGCCCGGGCGCAGCAACGCGCTGTCGAGCACGTCGGGCCGGTTGGTCGCCGCGATGATGATGACACCCTCCTGGGTATCGAAGCCGTCCATCTCGACGAGCAGGGAATTGAGCGTCTGCTCGCGCTCGTCGTTGCCGCCGCCGAGTCCGGCGCCGCGCTGCCGGCCAACTGCGTCGATCTCGTCAATGAAGATCAGACAGGGTGCATTCTTGCGACCCTGTTCAAACATGTCACGCACGCGGCTCGCGCCGACGCCGACGAACATTTCCACAAAGTCAGAGCCGCTGATGGAGAAGAACGGCACCTCGGCCTCGCCGGCGATGGCTTTCGCGAGCAGTGTCTTGCCGGTGCCCGGAGGCCCGACCATCAAGATGCCCTTGGGAATGCGGCCGCCAATCTTCTGGAATTTTTTCGGATCCTTCAGGAAATCCACCACCTCGCTGACCTCCTCCTTGGCCTCGTCGCAACCCGCGACATCGGTGAAATTGATGCGGTCCTTCTCGCGGGTGAGCATCTTGGCGCGACTCTTGCCGAAACTCAGGGCGCCCTTGCCCGCGCTCTTCAACTGGCGGACGAACAGAAAATACAGCAGGCCGATGACCACCACGAAAGGCAGCACGTTATAGAGCAACTGCGTGGTCGCGGTGGTGGCGGGCTTTTCGACGAAAAGTTTGGATCTCTGCAACAGCTCCAGATTGTTGTCGGTTAGGCGGCCGGACCAGGTGAATGACTTGGTGGCCGCGCCGGCGGAATTCTGCAGTATCGGTTCGGTGGTTTCGCCGGTCAGCATCGACCAGTCGCGTCCGCCGGTCGCGTCGCTGCGGATCGCACCGTTGGCGATCTTGCCCTGTGCAGCAAGGTCGACGACCTGCTGGATGCCGAGAACCGCCGGTTGCGGGGCCTTGGTGGGATTCAGCAGGAACAGTGCGACGATTGCGCCGATGATGGCGACCCAGATCAGGCCGGTTTTAACCGGGAACCCGTCAGGTGGAATGTTTTTAAGCGGACGGCGCTTCTTGTTGTCTTCGTTATCAGCCATGGAGATTAGAGTAGTGGGACAACGTGATGGTTCCACCCGGATAAGTCAATCGGCAGACGGGTTGAAACTTTGTCCAAATCGGAACGGCCTAGCCTTTCATAAACGCCAGTTTGCCCTGCCTGATGACCGCAAAGCCACTGCGCCCCAGACTGAAGCGTGTCGCCTTTCCACGCCCGACCGCCGCCAGCAGCAGTTCAAATCCCTGCCGCGACAGGTCGGTCTCGGGCCGGACCGCGAGCATCCAGCGGTGCAACGCACGACGCACAACCGCCTGGGGAACATCGGCCAGCACCCGCAAATCCAGCACTCCCCGCTTGAGCGGCGCCAACCGGTCCAGCCAGGCCTCCAGCGCCGTGTCATCCTCCTCCAGCAGTTCACGGGCGAGCGCCGCACCCGCCAGCGCGTCGCGCTCCGCCGCCTTCTGCCAGGCGGGCACCACTGTGCGCCGGATTCGGTTCCGGAAAAAATCCTGCCCTGCGTTCGAAGCGTCCTCGCGCCACTCGGCGCCGGCTTTCTTCAACGCGGCCACAATCTCCGCTTTCTTCAGCGACAACATCGGCCGCAGGTGCAAACGGCCGCCGTTGGTCGCCTGCACGGGCCGCGGCGCCGCCAGTCCGGCCGTGCCGCTGCCTCGTGCCAGCCGCATCAGCATCGTCTCGGCAATGTCGTCCTGCTGGTGCGCGAGCCAGAGCAGGCGGCTGCCCCGCCGTTTCATTTCCCGCGCGAAGAAGGCGTGACGCGCCGTGCGCGACTCGGCCTCGCTCGCCCCTTTCCGCGGCGAGCGCCAGGTTCCGACCACGCATTTGACGCCGAGCGACCGGCAGACGCTTTGGCAAAACCGGGCATCGGCCAACGCCGCCCGACCGCGCAGCCGGTGGTTGAAATGCAGCACGAGGAAATCCCGTCCCCATCGTCCCGGGCCCTCCGCCCAAAAAACCAGCAGCAGGGCCAGAGAGTCCGCCCCGCCGGAAAAGGCGAGGGCCCAGCGCGAAGGTCGCCCGCCACGATGCTTCTCCCGCCGATGCTCGGCAAGGGCCCGCAGCATCGCGGCCGGGTGCAGCTCGGCGTGCGAAATCTGCGTGGCAAACGCCGCAGCCACGGCGGGCCAGTCCAAATCTGACTTTCTCCTGCGTGTCATTCTGAGCGGAGCGAAGAATCTGTGGGGTGGCTCGCTGCAATCGTCATTCTGGATTCTTCACTGCGTTCAGAATGACAGGAAACGAGGGCTTTATTTGAAGCTCAGGAACTCCTTGCCGAAATAGGGCACGAGCGCCGCGGGAATCTTCACGCGACCGTCGGCCTGCAGGTTGTTCTCGAGCAGCGCGGCCAGCACGCGCGGCACGGCGAGACCTGAGCCGTTGAGCGTGTGCACGAGTTCGGGCTTGCCGGTCTCCTTGTTGCGGAAGCGGATCTGCGCCCGGCGCGCCTGGAACGCTTCGAAATTCGAGCAGCTCGAGACCTCCAGCCAGCGCTTCTGGCCGGCGGCCCAGACCTCCAGGTCGTATTTCTTCGACTGGGAAAAGCCGAGGTCGCCGCCGCACATGAGCAGCACCCGGTAGGGCAGCTCCAACTTCTGCAACAGGCGCTCGGCGTCGGTGCGGAGCTTCTCCAGCTCGGCGTAGCTGCTGGATGGATGCACCCATTTCAGGAGCTCGACCTTGTCGAACTGATGCACGCGGTTGAGTCCGCGCACATCCTTGCCATAGCTGCCGGCCTCGCGGCGGAAGCACGGCGTGTAGGCGCAGCGACAGACGGGCAGCGCGTCCTGCTCGAGAATTTCATCGCGGAAGAAATTGGTCAGCGGCACCTCGGCCGTCGGCACCGCATAAAGCTTGTCGACGGTCTCATACATCTGCCCTTCCTTGTCGGGCAACTGGCCGGTGGCCGTCGCGCTGGCGGCATTGACGAAGATTGGCGGGCTGACCTCGGTGTAGCCGGCCTTGACGTCCTCATCCAAAAAGAACTGGAGCAACGCGCGCGAGAGTCTCGCACCGTCGCCGACAAAAAACGGAAACCCCGCACCGGTGACCTTCGCGCCACGCGCGAAATCGATCAGGTTGCTGAAGCCGGAAATCTCCCAGTGCGGGATCGCATGCGCCGAGGCCGACCCGATGTCGCCGTGCGTGGCGTGAACCACATTCTGCTCGGGTGTCTGGCCCTCGGGCACGGTGGCATGGGGGATATTTGGCAGCGAGAGCATGGCCGCGTGCCGCTTCTCCTCGAGCGATTTGAGCGCCTCATCCTTGGCCTTCAGCTCGGCGGAAACCGCTCTCATCTCCTTCACTTTGGCCAGGAATTCAGGCGTGCCCTTCTTCATCGCTGCCATCTCATTGTTCGCTGACTTCTGTACCGCCCGCAACACCTCAACGTCGCTCAGCCCCTTCCGCCAGGCCGTGTCCAGCACCAGCACGCCGTCGAAGTCGACAACGAGGTGTTTGCGGGCGATGGCGGCGCGTACGGTTTCGGGTGAATCGCGGAGGAGCTTGGGATCGAGCATGACTGAGCTACCTTGAAGGGATATCCCGTCCGGGGAACAATCCTATTTCGCACCCGTTCACGGGCGGCAGGGTGGCTCAGGCGTGCACCGGCGCCGCCCGGGTCTGCGCCTTGTGCAGCGAGGTCTCGATCCGGTTGAACAGATAGAAAGCCTCCTTGGCGGACAGAAGCGACAATTCGCCGACCGGGGCCTGAATGGCGTAATTGGTCGGGCTCCGCAGCGGATACGGCCCGTATTGCCGCGGGTCGGTCGGACCAAACAGGCCTATGGTCTTCAGGCCCATCGCCGCAGACAGGTGCATCGGACCGCTGTCGTTGGAGATCACCCAGTCGGCCTTGGTCAGCAGGGCCGGCAGCGAGGTGAGACTGGTGTTACCCGTCAGGTTGACAAAAGCGCCCTCGGGAAAGGATTCGCGGCAAGACAGGTAATTGGATCCGGCCCATACGACCTTGCGGCCGGCCTCGCGGATCAGC